>JBEVLV010000056.1:0-18251 GCA_040508955.1 Sphingomonas sp.
CGGGACCGCGCGGATCATGGCCCGAGGTGATCACGTCGACCGTGCCGTCCGCCACCGCCCGGAGCGCCGCCTGGCGGTCGCTCTCGTCGCGCAGGGGCGGCGAGAGGCGGGCGAAGGTGCGGAAGTCGGTGGTCGCGATGTCCGACAGGAAGAGATGCGCCGGGGTGATGCCGCAGGTGACCGCGACGCCACGGCGCTTGGCGGCGCGGATCAGGTCGAAGCCCGCGGCGGTCGTCACCTGGCGGAAATGGATGCGCGCCTGGGTCTCCTCCGCGAGCATCAGGTCGCGGGCGATGGCGAGTGCCTCGGCGATGGCGGGCGCGGCGGGGAGACCCAGGCGGGTCGCGGTCTCGCCGCTGGTTGCGACGGTGCCGTCGGCCAGGCCGCCATCCTCGGCATGGGTGACGACGACGAGATCCAGGTCGCGCGCATAGACGAGCAGCTTGCGCATGATGCCCGCGGAATCGATCCAGCGGCGACCGGTCGCGACGGCGCGGGCGCCGGCCGAGGCGTTGATCGCGATCTCGCCCAGGTCTGTGCCGGCCAGGCCGCGCGTGGCGGCGGCGAGCGGATGGACCCAGAGCTCGGGCTTGCCCGACAGCGCGGCGCGGCGGACGATGCCGGGATCGTCGAGCACCGGCGACTGATCGGGCATCAGCCCGACCCGCGCGACTCCGCCGAAGCGGCACGCCTTCTTGTCGACCGCGAACACGCCGAGATCGATCAGCGCGGGAGCGAGCGTCTTTCCGGCGAGGTCGACGATCTCCGCGCCCTGGGGCGCCTCGACGGTGCCGACCGCGGCGATCGTGTCGCCCTCGACCAGCAGGCTGCCGGTGAAGACGCCGCCCTTGGGGCAGACCAGCCGGGCGTTGGTAAAGAGGATCGTCATGCCCAGCCCTCCACGCCGCGCTCGCGTCGGGTCAGCACGTCGAGACAGGCCATGCGGACGGCGACGCCCATCTCGACCTGCTCGGTGATCGCCGAGCGCTCGGGATGGTCGGCGACGATCGAATCGATCTCGACGCCGCGGTTCATCGGTCCGGGGTGCATCACCAGCGCGTCGGGCTTGGCGCGGGCGAGGCGCTCGGGCGTGAGGCCGTAACGCATGTGGAATTCGCGGGTGGAGGGGATATAGCCGCCGTCCATCCGCTCGTTCTGGACGCGGAGCATCATGACGACGTCGGCGCCCTCCAGCGCGGCGTCGAAATCGGTGAAGGGCGTGACGTACATCCGCTCGATCGCGGCGGGCATCAGCGTGGAGGGGGCGACGACGCGGACCTCGGCGGCGAGCGCGGTGAGGGCGAGCATGTTCGAGCGCGCGACGCGGCTGTGGAGCAGGTCGCCGCAGATCACGACGCGCTGCCCGGCGACCGAGCCGCGGCGGCGGCGGATGGTGAGCGCGTCGAGCAGCGCCTGGGTCGGGTGCTCGTGCCAGCCATCGCCGGCGTTGAGCACCGGGCAATCGACCTTCTGCGCGATCAGGTCGACCGCGCCAGAGCTGCCGTGGCGGATGACGATCACGTCGGCGCGCATCGCGTTGAGCGTCACCGCGGTGTCGATCAGCGTCTCGCCCTTCTTCACGCTGGATTGGGCGGCGTGCATGTTGACCACGTCGGCACCGAGCCGCTTGCCGGCGATCTCGAACGAGAGGAGCGTGCGGGTGCTGTTCTCGAAGAAGGCGTTGATCTGGGTCAGGCCCTCGAGCCGCTTGTCGCTCTTGGCGCGGGTGCGGTTGGCCTCGACCCATTGCTCCGCCTCGTCGAGCAGGAACATGATCTCGTGCGGCTGGAGTCCCGAAATGCCGGTGAGGTGCCGGTGCGGGAAAACGGCGCTGCCCTTGATCTGGGCACCGGGGCGGTGATCTGAGGTTTGCATTGAAGCCGTGGCCTAACGCGCGCCGGAACGCTCGGCAAGTGCGCAGCGCCTGAACAAGGGCTGTCGGCACGGCTAACCGCGCGTTCAAGCGGGCGGCGGCATCGAGCGGCCAGGGACAATCACGGGAGAAGATCGATGACGATGCGGAAGACGAGGGTCGCACTGGCAGCGATCGCGACGCTGATCGCGGCGGGGCCGGCGATGGCGCAGGACCGGTGGGACTGGGGCGGCGGCCGTCCGGGCGATCGGGAGTATCGGCTGGAAGGGCCGGGCGTGCGGCTGCTCTACCCCGAACTGCGCGGCACCAATCGCGGCCGGGCCTTCGTGCTGCGCAACTTCGATCGCGACCGCAACGGCCGGATCAGCCCGGGCGAGGCGGAGGCGGCGAACCGCGCCTTCGCGGCGATCGCCGGCGCGCGGCGCGACCGGTTCGACTGGGATGCGCGCGATCCTGGCTATCGCCCCGGCCCGGCGGCGGGCGGCGGCTGGGACCGCCAGGCGATGCGCGACTATCATTTCCGCCAGACCAGGCTCGGCGCGACGCTGACCCTGCAGGAGGATGTACTGTTCCGCACCGACAGCGCCGAGCTGTTTCCGCGCGCGCTGGAGAAGCTGCGGCCGCTGGCGGGCTATCTGCGCGGCAATGGCGGGGTGCGGGTGGCGATCATCGGCTTCACCGATTCGCGCGGCACCGATGCGCACAACCAGACGCTGTCCGAGCAGCGCGCCGAGAGCGTGCGCGCGGCGCTGGAGGGGATGGGCGTGACCCGCGCCCGTTTCCGCGTCGAGGGGCATGGCGAGCGCGAGCCGGTCGCCAGCAACGCGACGCCGGAGGGCATGCGGCGCAACCGGCGGGTCGAGGTGACCCTGCTGGGGCAGCGCGCGGATCGCTTCTGAGCATCGTCCGGGGCGCGGTCAGGCGGCGACGAGCGCGTCGATCGCGCCCTGGAGGATATGCGCGGCGGCCATGTTGTCGATCATCTCGGCGCGGCGGGCGCGGCTGAAGTCCTGCTCGATCAGCGTCCGCTCGACCGCGACGGTCGACCAGCGCTCGTCCCAGAGCAGGATGGGAAAGCCGAGATCGTCCATGTTGCGGGCGAAGGCGCGGGTGGACTGGGTGCGCGGGCTGTCCGTCCCGTCGAGGTTGAGCGGCAGGCCGATGACGAGGCCCTTCACCTGCTGCGCGGCGACCAGCTCGACCAGCGCAGCCTTGTCCTTGGCGAACTTGGTGCGGCGGACGAGCAAGGCGGGGCTCGCGAAGCTCCAGCCGGCGTCGCACAAAGCGGTGCCGATCGTCTTGGTGCCGACGTCGAGGCCGAGCAGGCGCCCGCCCACGGGCAGCGCGGCGCGAAAATCGGAAGGCGCGGTGGTGATCACGCGGCCGCTCTAGCCCGGATCATTTGAACGCCGCCAGCCGCCGCTCGATATCCTTGCGCACGTTCGCCCAGAACAGGCTGTAGTCGAACACGTGGTAGTTGTTCCCGGGCAGGACGTACTGGCCGAAATCGGGCGGGGAATCGCCGATCATCAGGAAACCGCGGCCGTCGCAGCGCGCGGGAACGCGGCCGATCTCCATCCGCGCGTTCTGGAAACTGGCATCGGGGATCAGGGTGCCGAGATTGGCGGTGGCGGGGGCCGAGTCGCCCTGCCTGCCGGTGATCGGGTTGGTGCAGATCATCGGCGTCCGGGCGCGCGGCTTGCCGGTGAAACCGGTGGTCGCGTCGAACGTGTCGACGATCAGCGCGGGATCGGCCGGCTCGGCGAAACTCTGCCAGGAGAGGATGCAATGGGTTTGGTCGGGGCCGTTGCAGGCGGGGAGGCCCATCTTCGGCAAGTCGGCGGTGATCGAGACCGGCCAGCCGACGACATAGGCCGCGACGACCCGCTTCGCGAGCGGCGTGCCCGCGACTCGATCGGCGAGCAGGCGCGACAAATGCAGTGCCCCCTGGCTATGGCCGGCCAGGATGATCGGGCGATCGCCGGCTTCGCGGAGGAACTCGTCGAACGCGGCGAGCACGTCGCGATAGGCGAAGTCGAGCGCCTGCTGCGCTTGGCGTTTGCTGGTCAGGAAGGCGCCGAAGGTCGCCTGGCGATAGCGCGGCGCCCAGATATCGGCGGCGCCGTTGAACGCGCTCGCCTGACCGCGCAGGAACAGCGCGGCGCGGTTGTTGGCATCGACATTGTCGAGCGGCGCGTTCCAGCGATGCGTGTCGAGGAACGAGGTCGGGTGGATGAAGAACAGCGCGGCCTTGGGCTTGGCGGCCGGCGCGAAGCCGGTCGGGGTCCACAAGGCGGGGTTGCCGGCCTTGTCGGGCCGGGCGATCCACATCTCGGCATGCGTATAGGCCCGCGCGTCCGCCGGCGGCAGCGCCTCGACATTGGCCGAGGGTACCATGAACTGGCGCATCAGCTGGATGCCGTAGAGCCGATAGGCGAACATGGCGGCGACCGCGAGCATGATCAGGACAACAAAGACATAGAGGAATTTCCGGGCCAACCCGTTCTCCATTGTGCAATGCAGCATAAAGCCGCGATGTTGCAATCGCGTTCCCGTGGAGCACGATTGATATTCATGCAACTGCCTTGGCCGGTTGCACCTGATCTGCCCGGGTCTGCACGGGAAATCCACTTTACCTAGGGCGGGCGATGAACGAGCCTCCTTGGCAGCAAGGGGAGAAGATCATGGACGCGTTCGAAACCGAGGCGGGGGATATTCCGCCGGAGGACCGACGGCACTGGCCGGCGCGCCCGTTCCTGCTGGCGGGACTGGGGTTGGCGACGGGGCTTCTCGTCCACCTGATCCTGGGCGGCGATCTCCGCGATTTCGCCTTCACCACCAGCCAGGGCGCGCTGTTGATCGGCGTGACCGTCGGCGCGGCGCTGATCGGCTTCACGATCGAGCGGCGCGACTGGCCGGCCGCGCTGGCGTTCGGTGCCGGGACGGGCCTCGTCGCCGGCTTCGTCACCTGGTGGAGCGGCTCGCCCGCCGGCTGGGGCGCGGATCAGGGCGAGACCTGGCGGACGATGAGCCTGTTGCTGGCCGTCGCGATCGCCGCGCCCCTGTTCCAGGCGTGGCGTGACGAGGGACGGGTGCGCGTCTCCTATCCCCGCGTGCACGACCATCTCTGGGCGAATGTGGTGTTGTGGTGCGCGAGCTGGGCGTTCGTGGGGCTCACCCTGATCATGGCCTTCCTGCTCGCCAGCCTGTTCCAGCTGATCAAGATCGAGATACTCCACGATCTGCTGATAAAGAACTGGTTCTGGCGGGCGCTGATCGGGCTCGCCTTCGGATCGGCGCTGGGCGTACTGCGCGAGCATGAAGCGGTGGTACTCACGCTCCAGCGCGTGGCCACCACCCTGCTCGCGGTGCTGGCGCCGGTGCTCGCGATCGGGCTCGCGCTGTTCCTGCTGGCGCTGCCTTTCACCGGGCTGCAGGCGCTGTGGGATGCGACCAGTGCGAGCACGCCGCTGCTGCTCGCCTTCGCTGCGGGGGCGCTGGTCTTCGCCAATGCGGTGATCGGCGCCGACGCGACCGAGGAGCCCCGCGGCCTCCCGTTCCGCTATGCAGCGATGGTGTTGGCGGCGGTGATCCTGCCGCTCGGCGCGCTGGCGGCGGCGGCGACCGGCCTGCGTATCGGCCAGTACGGCTATACGCCCGAACGGCTCTGGGCGATCGTGTTCGTCACGATCGCCTGCCTGTGGGGCGCGAGCTATCTGGTGGCGCTGGTGCGGGGGCGAATGGACTGGGTGCAGCGGGTGCGCCCGGCGAACCTGGTGCTGGCGTGCCTGGTGTGCGCATTCGGCCTGGCGCTGGCGACCCCGCTGGTCAGCTTCAACCGCATCTCGACCGCCGACCAGGTCGCGCGGCTCGAATCGGGGCGGACCAGTCCGGAACAGTTCGACTGGCGCGCGCTGGCGCTCGACTTCGGCGCACCCGGTCGCGCGGCGATCGAGCGATTGCGGCATTCGGCCAATCCCCGCGTCCGGGCGCGTGCCGCGAACATTTTCAACACAAGCGATCCCATTGCGGTGACCAGCGCGGTGCGGGCAGTCGACACGCTCGAGCAGATATCTGCCAATGTGCGCGTGTTCCCGGCCGGGCGCGGACTGCCCGATGGGCTGCGCGGGGCGATCCGCTAACTATTCGTGCATCAACTATAAATGCACTCTGCTCTGGACGAGCGACACCGAGGCGCTGGTGTTCGGTGACATCTGCTTCCAGGAGTCCATCCCGACCGAATGCAACGCGCCGCGGCGCTATGTCCTGAGCGGCGGCAAATGGACGTCGGCGCCGAAGCGGCAGGTGCTGGGCGCGGACCAACGCAAGGCGATGGAGAAGGACAGGAAAGCGGGAAATATCGAGATCCGCACCGTGCAGCGGCGCCAGGCCTATGCGGGCGGCCTGCCGGTGGGCGAGCCTTTCGAATAACCGGCGCTTGATGGCAGGGGGGAGGGGCTGCTAGGCGCCTCCTCATGTCCGTAGATACCGCAACCGTGAAGAAGGTGGCGAGCCTGGCCCGCATCGCGATCAGCGATGCCGATGCTGAGCGCCTCGTGCCCGAGCTCAACAACATCCTCGGCTGGATCGAGCAGCTTGGCGAGGTCGATACCTCGTCGGTCGAGCCGATGACCGCCGTGATCCCCAACACGCTCCGCCTCCGCGAGGATGTGGTGACCGAGGGTGGCCAGCGCGACGCGGTGCTGGCGAACGCGCCGCAGGGCGAGCATGGCTTCTTCACCGTGCCGAAGGTGGTCGAATGAGCGACGTCACCGATCTCGGCATCGCCGCGCTGCGCGACGGCATCCGCCTGGGGAACTTCTCGGCCCGCGAGGTCGCGGATGCGTTCATCGTCAAGGTGAGCCGCGCCAAGGCGCTGAACGCCTTCATCGTCGAGACGCCCGATCATGCGATCGCGGCCGCCAAGGAGGCGGATGCCGCACGCGCCGCAGGCGAGACGCTGAAGCCGCTCGCCGGCGTGCCGATCGGCATGAAGGATCTGTTCGCCACCAAGGGCGTGCAGACCAGTGCGGCCAGCCACATCCTGGAGGGCTTCAAGCCGGTCTATGAATCGACCGTCTCGCAGAAATTGTGGGACGCGGGCGCGGGCATGCTGGGCAAGCTCAACCTCGACCAGTTCGCGATGGGCTCGTCCAACGAGACCAGCTATTTCGGCAATGTGATCTCCCCTTGGCGGCGCGGGGGCGGCGACAATGCCCCGCTCGCGCCGGGTGGTTCCTCGGGCGGCAGCTCGGCGGCGATTTCGGCGCGGCTCGTGCCGGGTGCGACCGGCACCGACACCGGCGGCTCGATCCGCCAGCCCGCGGCCTTTACGGGCATCAGCGGCATCAAGCCGACCTATGGCCGCTGCTCGCGCTGGGGCGTCGTGGCGTTCGCCTCCTCGCTCGACCAGCCGGGGCCGATGGCGCGCGACGTCAGGGATTGCGCGATCCTGCTCGAGAACATGGCCGGCTTCGATCCGAAGGATTCGACTTCGCTCGACATGCCGGTGCCCGGATGGGAGCATGCGCTTTCCGGCAATCTGCGCGGCAAGAAGATCGGCATTCCCAAGGAATACCGGATGGACGGCATGCCGGCCGAGATCGCGGCGCTGTGGGACCAGGGCATCGAATGGGTCAAGGACGCCGGCGCCGAAGTGGTCGAGGTGAGCCTGCCGCATACCAGGTACGCGCTGCCGGCCTATTACATCATCGCCCCCGCCGAAGCCTCGTCGAACCTCGCGCGCTATGACGGCGTGCGCTACGGCCTGCGCGACCTGCCCGAGGGCGCGAACCTGCAGGACATGTATGCCGCGACCCGCGCGGCCGGCTTCGGCGACGAGGTGAAGCGCCGCATCCTGATCGGCACCTATGTGCTCTCGGCGGGCTTCTACGACGCCTATTACACCCAGGCGCAGAAGGTGCGGACGCTGATCTCGCAGGATTTCGAGCGGGCCTGGGACTATTGCGACCTGCTGCTGACGCCGACCGCGCCTTCGGCCGCGTTCGCATTGGGCGAGAAGAGCGACGATCCGCTGGCGATGTACCTCAACGACGTCTTCACCGTGCCGAGCTCGCTCGCGGGCCTGCCGGCGATGTCGGTGCCCGGCGGGCTCGATAAGGGCGGGCTGCCGTTGGGGCTCCAGATCATCGGCAAGCCCTTCGACGAGCAGGGTGTGCTCAACGCCAGCCTCGCGATCGAGGAGCGCGCGGGCTTCACCGCGCGGCCGAACGCCTGGTGGTGAGCGGACGCTAGCGGTGAGATCGAGGAGGGCGGCCTTGTGCCGCCCTTCTTATTTCTTGCCCCAGGTGAACATCGACGACGCTGCATAGTTCCAGACCACGCCGACGATCGCGCCGGCGATGCCCGCCAGCCACCAGCGATAGTGCATGTCGTAGATGAACTGCCCCACGCCGATGTTGCCGATCGCGCCGATCAGGCAGACCGCATAGAAGATGAACAGTCCGCGCACGAACCTGGTGCCGCGCAACCGCATGTCGCGATAGGTGAAGCTGTTGTTGAGGACGTAGTTGAACGTCATCGCGACGAACACCGCGACCGTCTGGCTTACCCGGAAATGGACGTTGAGCAGCTGGATGAGGATGCTGAGCGTGACGAGATGCACGAGCAGGCCCAGCATGCCCACCGCCGCGAACATCATCAGTCGGATCGGAATGATATGCCCGAACATCTTTTCGAGCAGCAGGGCGCCGAATTCCTGCGCGACCTTGCTGTCGAGCTTGCTGTCGCCCGCGACGCGCGAACGGAAGGTGTAAGGGACTTCCTTGATCGCGAGCTTGCGCGGGACCGAGGCGACGATGTCGAGCAGGATCTTGAAGCCGATCATCGAGAGATTGGGGAGCGCCTCGACAAAGACCTCCCGCTTCACCGCGAAGAAGCCGCTCATTGGGTCCTTCACGTCGTTCTTGAGCAGCATGTTGGCAAGTCGCGTGGCGAATTTGCTGATCCGGACGCGCGACTCGTCCCATTCGCCGGTCGAGCCGCCTTCGGCGTAACGCGTGCCGATGGCGAGGTCGTACCTCTCGTCGACGATCGCGGAATAGAGCTTGGTGATCGCGGTCTCGTCATGCTGCATGTCGCCGTCGATCACGGCGACCACCGGCGCAGCGCTGCTCAATATGCCTTCGACCACCGCGGAAGAGAGGCCTCGGCGACCCACCCGCTGGATGATTCGGATCCGCCGGTCGACACGGGCTATCTCGCGAACCCGGTCGGAGGTGCCGTCGGCCGAATTGTCGTCGACGAACACGGCTTCCCAGGAAAGGCCGGCAAGTGCCTGGTCGAGCTTGGCGACCAGCGGCGCAACATTCTCTGCCTCGTTGAAGGTGGGAATGACGATGGTCAGCGCCAAACAAGCTGGGACCGGAACTTCAGAATGCATGGAAAGGCTTGCCAATCGCCAGAACGGTCGAAGCTGGTCGTGCTAGTCGGCGACAGGGAAAGCCGCAAGCGTTGCGATGCCGCGGCCGTTCGTTCACGCGGGTTTCCCGGCGCTCTATGCCCCGGGCGCCGGGATGCTGAGATAGGCAAGGCGGCGGATCTCGCGCCGGCCGCGCACCACCGTGTCCAGGATCAGGCCGGTGAAGAAGCACAGCAACGCGATGATCGAGAGACCGGTGATGAACACCGCGGTCGGCAGGCGGGGCACCAGGCCGGTCTTGGCATAGGTGATCGCCAGCGGCACGCCGAGGACGATGGCGAGCAGCATCGTCGCCGCGCCGATCAGCCCGAAGAACAGGACTGGGCGTTCGATCCGGAAGAGATTGGCGATCGTCCGCAGGATCCGCCAGCCGTCGCGATAGGTGGAGAGCTTGGACGTAGAGCCCTCGGGCCGCGCCGCATAGGCGGTGACGATCTCGCCGACGGGCATGCGCAGCTCGAGCGCATGGATGCTGATCTCGGTCTCGATCTCGAACCCCGAGGACAGCACAGGGAAGCTCTTCACGAAGCGCCGCGAGAAGACGCGATACCCCGAGAGAATGTCGCTGAAGGTGCGGCCGAACAGCCGCGCCAGCATCCCGGTCAGCATCCGGTTGCCGAGGCGATGGCCGCGCCGATAGGCAAGCTCGACCTCGGACTTGCGGGCGCCGACGACCATATCGAGCTGCTCCTCCACGAGCCGTTGGATGAGGAGCGGGGCGGCGGTGGCGTCATAGGTGAGATCGCCGTCGGACAGGACGTAGATGTCGGCATCGATGTCCGCGAACATGCGGCGCACGACATTGCCCTTGCCCTGCATCCGTTCGGAGCGGACCACGGCGCCGGCCTCGCGCGCGACCGCGATCGTCGCGTCGCGGCTGTTGTTGTCATAGACATAGACGGTCGCGCCGGGCAGCGCTGCGCGGAACGCGGCGACGGTACGCGCGATCGCGACTTCCTCGTTATAGCAGGGGAGCAATACCGCGATACGCAAGGATGCGAGCCTGTCCAGGAACGACAATGCTTCGGCCGACATTCACGCGCCCCCAAACTCCAGCGCCGTGCTGAGTGATTTCGACCTAATCGACCGCTTGGGGTTGCGCAACGCCCGAGCGACGCGCGATAGGCGATGCATTCCGTTTCCAATATCCTAGTGAAGAGCAATGGCGACCAGTTCCACCAGCTACCGCATCCAGGGCGACACCGGC
The DNA here is from genome assembly GCA_040508955.1 of Sphingomonas sp. Lineage (GTDB taxonomy): Bacteria > Pseudomonadota > Alphaproteobacteria > Sphingomonadales > Sphingomonadaceae > Sphingomonas. The sequence continues at coordinate 10,522 of JBEVLV010000056.1, forward strand.
GAATGGGAGGTCGTGATCGGCCTCGAGGTCCATGCCCAGGTCACGTCGAACGCCAAGCTGTTCTCCGGCGCGGCGACCGAATTCGGCGCGGAGCCCAACAGCCAGGTCTCGCTGATCGACGCGGCGATGCCGGGCATGCTGCCGACCCCGAACCGGGAGTGCATCCGCCAGGCGGTGCGCACCGGCATGGCGATCGGCGCGGTGATCAACAAATGGTCGCGCTTCGATCGCAAGAATTATTTCTACGCCGATCTGCCGCAGGGCTATCAGATCAGCCAGCTCTTCCACCCGCTGGTGGGCGAGGGGCAGATCGAGATCAGCCTGGACGAGAAGGACCCCGAGGCCGAGGTCAAGACGATCGGCATCGAGCGCATCCACGTCGAGCAGGACGCCGGCAAGCTGATGCACGACCAGCATCCGAACCGCTCCTATGTCGACCTCAACCGCGCCGGCGTGGCGCTGATGGAAATCGTGTCGAAGCCCGACATGCGGTCCCCGCAGGAAGCTGGCGCCTATCTCGCCAAGCTGCGCTCGATCCTGCGCTATGTCGGTTCGTGCGACGGCAACATGGACCAGGGCTCGATGCGCGCCGACGTCAATGTCAGCGTGCGCAAGCCCGGCGCGGAATTCGGCACCCGTACCGAGACGAAGAACGTCAATTCGGTGCGCTTCGTCATGCAGACGGTCGAGATCGAGGCGCGGCGCCAGGTCGAGGTGCTCGAGAGCGGCGGCCGGATCGTCCAGGAGACGCGGCTGTTCGATCCGGACAAGGGCGAGACCCGGTCGATGCGCTCGAAGGAGGACGCGCACGACTATCGCTATTTCCCCGATCCCGACCTGTTGCCGCTCGAACTGGACGATGCGTTCCTCGAGGCCTGCCGCGCGAGCCTGCCCGAGCTGCCCGACGCCAAGCGCCGTCGCTACGAGAGCGAGCTGGGACTGACCGCCTATAACGCGGCAGTCCTGACCGCCGATGCCGACACGGCGCGCTGGTTCGAGGCGCTGCTCGCCGAGAGCGCGCGGGTGCAGAAGAAGGGTGAGAACGAGGTCGCGCGCGCCGCGGCCAACTGGCTGCTCTCGGATCTCTATGGTGCGCTCAATCGCCTCGGCAAGGATCTCGACGAGAGCCCGGTGAGCCCGATCCAGGGTGCCGAGTTGCTTGCGCTTTCGGCCGACGGCACGCTGTCGGGTCCGCTCGCCAAGCAGGTGTTCGAGATCATGCTCGAGACGGGCGACGCGGCGGGCAAGATCGTCGAGGAGCGCGGGCTCAAGCAGACCAGCGACACCGGTGCGATCGAGGCGGTGATCGCCGAGATCCTGACGAAGAACCCGAACCAGCTCGAGCAGTATCGCGGCGGCAAGGAGGCGCTGTTCGGCTTCTTCGTCGGCCAGACGATGAAGGCGATGGCAGGCAAGGCCAATCCCGCAGTGGTCAACGAGCTGCTGAAGAAGGCGCTGGCGGGCTGAGAATTGCGAAGGGGAGGGTGGCGATGCGTTGGTTAGCTGCGTTCGTGCTGAGCCTGCTGGCGCTCCCAGCCCTGGCCCAGACCTCCCCGGCGGTTCCTGCCACATCGCCGGCGACGGTGAAGGTGGCCCTGGAGACCAGTGCGGGGCGGATCGTGCTCGAGCTGGAGACGGCCAAGGCGCCGATCACGGCGAAGAACTTCCTGCGCTACGTCGATGCGAAGCGGCTGGACGGGATGAGCTTCTACCGCACGGTGAAGGTCGCCGACCGTTTCGGCTTTGTGCAGTTTGGCGTGCAGAACGCGCCGGCACGGATCTATCCGCCGATCAAGCACGAGCCGACCACGCAGACCGGGCTCAAGCATCTCGACGGCACCATCTCGACCGCGCGGTTCGCGCCGGGCAGCGCGCGCGGCGAATTCACGATCAGCCTGGGCGACCAGCCCTCGTTCGATGCCGATCCGACCAAGCCGGGCGACAATCTGGGCTATGCCGCGTTTGGCCGCGTGGTGGAGGGGATGGATGTGATCCTCAAGATCTTCGACGCGCCGGTCTCGCCCGACAAGACGGTGCAGGGCGCATTCAAGGGCGAGATCCCGGTGGCGCCGGTGAAGATCGTCACGGCACGGCGGGTGTTGCCCTGATCGTGTACGGTTGCAGCTACTATCTCGCAAAAAATATGGTTGCGCCCCAGTAACGATCTCTTAATGTTCGCGTCATCGCGGGGGCGAGTCGGCCAGAGCCGATACTGGGGGATTTCATGATCAGGATGCTGCTGTCGGCGATTGCCGGCATCGTTTTGCTGTGCGCGCCTGCGCACGCGCAATTTGGCACCGAGGCTTCGGCATCCAAGGCCGGGTTCAGCTTTCCGGCGACGGGCGACGTCAAGATATTGGTATTCCGTCCTGACGTGTCGGTCGGCTCGCAATCGACCGGCGGTCTGAACGAGCCCAATGCCGAATGGACCAAGCAGGCGCGGGACAATCTGGCCAAGGCACTCGGCGAAGAGCAGGCAGGTCGTTCGAACGAGCTCAAGATGATGCCGGAGTTCGAGGGCGACGATGCGGCGCTCCTGGCGGACTATCGGGCGCTGTTCCGCAACGTCACCAATGCGGTGGTCATGCACAAGCTGTTCAAGGGCAACCGCCTGCCGACCAAGCGCGCCGACTTCAACTGGACGCTGGGATCCGGCGTGTCGAAGCTGAGCGAGCTCGGCGGCGGCGACTATGGCCTCTTCATCTACACCAATGACAGCTATGGCTCGGCCGGGCGCAAGGCGCTGCAGATCTTCGGTGCGGTGATGGGCGTGGGCATCTCGTCGGGCGTGCACACCGGATATGCCGGACTGGTCGACCTGCACAGCGGCGAACTCGTCTGGGTCAATGCCGATCTGAAGATGGGCGGAGACGTCCGCGAGACCGACGGCGCAGCCAAGCGGATCAAGCAGCTGCTCGAGGACTTCCCGACGCGCGCCGGCGCGGCCGCTATACCTGCGACCACCACCGCGGCGAACTGAGATGCACCGCCTTCGCCGCGGGCTGGAGGCGCTTGCCTCCGGTGCGGTCGCGCTGAGCATGGTTGCGACCCAGGCCGCGGCACAGCAGGCCGGGTCGATTCCCGCGTATCAGCCGCAGACCGAAGACGAGCGCGGCCTGTGGATGGAGATGGACGAGGCAGAGCGGACGCTGAAGACGTCGCGCTTCGTAGTCCGCGATCCTGATCTCAACGCCTATGTGCGGGGCGTATTGTGCCGGGAAGTCGGTGCGGACCGCTGCACGGCGGCGCGAATCTACATCGTGCGGACGCCCTATTTCAACGCGTCGATGGCCCCGAACGGGATGATGCAGGTGTGGACCGGGCTGCTGCTGCGGATGCGCAACGAGGCGCAGCTCGCCGCGGTGCTGGGGCACGAATTCGCCCATTTCGAGAAGAAGCATTCGCTGGAGAATTTCCGCAACCTTCGCGGAAAGACCGACGCGATGGCCTGGCTCGGTTTTCTGGGGCTGGTCGGTGCGGTCGCGCAGGTGGGGATGCTAGGATCGATCTTCGAGTTCAGCCGCGACATGGAGCGCGATGCCGATACGATCTCGATCACCTATATGCGCGGCGGCGGCTATGCCCCGCGCGAGGCTGCGCATATCTGGGCGCAGGTGGTCAGCGAAGGCGATGCGCGGGCAGCGGCGCGCCAGCAGAAGCGCCGCCGGCACGAAGGGGGCGGATTCCTGGATTCGCACCCGGCATCGGCGGACCGGATGCAATATCTCGCCGAACTCACCCGCAGCGCCCCCGATGGCGCGACCGGCGGCGGGTTCTCGGGCGTCGGAGAATATCGCGCCGCGCTGGCGAAATGGTGGCCCGCGCTGATCGACGACCAGATCAAGCTCAACGACTTCGGCGGTACCGAATATCTGCTCGACAGCATGGCCGCGGACGGCGGCTGGACCGGTGATCTGCTTTATGCCCGGGGCGAGCTGTATCGCGCGCGCGGCAAGCCCGGTGATTTCGAGGTCGCGATCTCCTTCTACCGCGCGGCGCTGGGCCAGTCTTACGCCCTGCCGGAATTGCGCCGCGGGCTGGGGCTCGCGCTGTTGCGCACGGGCGGTACCGACGAGGGCAAGGTGCTGCTGCGGGAATATCTTTCGCTCCGGCCGGATGCTGCCGATCGGCCGATGATGACAATGCTTTCAGGGGGATGACGAGGATGGGGAAGATCAAGAACCTGGTGATCGGTGCAGTGCTGCTGGCCGCGCTGCCGACCGCCGCCGACGCGGGCTGGAAGGTGATGGCGGGCGGCCAGCCCGTAGCGGTCGCGAAGAGCGGCATGACGGTGACGCCGAGCAGCGCCTGGAATCGCTGGTCCGCGCGTCCGTCCAAGAAGGGCGAGATCTGGACGTTGGACGGCGTCGCGCTCAACGAGCTCAGCTTCTACGCGGGCATCGCGCCCGGCGAAGCGATCCTCAAGGAGCGCAACAAGAAGGACAAGCCGCTGCCCAAGTTCAGCGCGCAGATGCTGGCGCCGGAGATCGTCCAGCTTTTCGAGGCGACGAGCCGGATCACGCTGCAGACCTCGCTGTTCGAGATCGACGGCGTCGAGCCCACGACTTTCTTGGGCAAGCCCGGCGTGCGCTTCACCTATCATTATTCGATCCAGGGCGACGAATTGCGCCGCAATGGCGAAGCCCGTGCGGCGGTGATCGACGGCAAGCTCTATCTCTCGAACTTCGCGGCGCCGGCGATCCACTATTTCGACGCGAGCATCGGCGAGGTTCGTTCGATCATGGACAGCGCGAAGCTCTGACGCAGGCGGATCAGCGCTCGCGCATCTCCATGTAGAGATAGGCGGGGTCGAACTCCGCCACCGCCTTCAGCGCCTGGAAGTCGGTAATCGAGACGCGGCCGCCGCGGAATTCGATCATGCCGCGTTCGCGCAGCTCGCGCAGCACCCGGTTCACATGGACCGAGGTGAGGCCCAGGCATTCGGCGAGCTCGGTCTGGGTGAGCGGGAAGGCATAGCCCGTCTCGTCGGCGAGCCCGACGATCTGGAGCCGCACCTGCAGCTCGCAGAACAGGTGCGCGGTGCGCTCGAGCGCGCGGCGGCGGCCGAGCGACACCTCCCATTCGCGGTGGATGGCGGCGTCGAGATTGGTCGAGAACCAGAAGACGCGCGTCAGGTGCGGATATTTCTCGGTGATCGCCAGGATGCGCTCGTGCGGGGCCTTGGCGATCTTGCACGGCGTCAGCGTCATCACCGAATGATCGAGATGCTTGAGCGTGAAGCCGTGCAGATCGGCGAAATCGCCGGGAACGTGGATATGGGTGATCTGGCGCTGGCCGTCGCTCAGGTCCTTGTAGCGGCAGATGAATCCTTCGAGCACGAGCGTCGAATAGGTCAGCTCCACGCCGCGATGCACGATGGTCTGATCAGCCGGGTAGTCGACCACCTCGCTGATGCAGCCGCGAATCGCTTCTTCCTCCTCGGCGCTGATCTCGTCCCGCAGGCGAAGCTTGAGTAGATGCTTTCCGATCATCGGCCCCTGGTTCGGTGGCGAAAAATGCCCCGCGCACTGAGCTTAGCATAATCGCCCGGCGTGGCGAGATGTCCAGTTATTGCGATGCCTTACTCGATTTTCGACCTCGCTGTCGGGCGGTGCTTCGCGGTGTCGAACGCGGGGTCAGGCTGTCGGCTGGCCGGGCGCGATGCCGGGATCCACGTTGGGCTGGGGTGCGGGCACATCGATATCCGGGGCCGGCGGATCAATTTCGGGTGGCGGCGCAGTTGGCTGGCCCGGTTGGGGTACAGGTGTCGTCTCGGGCGGTGGAACGGTCGGCTGGATCGGCGGTTCGACGGGCATGGAAGTCTCCTTGTCCCGCTGTTAACGCCGGATGATGCCGCCAAGTTGCTTGTGGCCTTGCCCCCGGGACCCTTGCTGTTATAGAGCCCGCCGACCGGCGGTGTCCCCTGCGGGCGTGGCGAAATTGGTAGACGCACCAGATTTAGGTTCTGGCATCGCAAGATGTGGGGGTTCGAGTCCCTTCGCCCGCACCAGTCTCGTTACGGGCTGAGGTGCGGAACACCGCGGTTTCCGATTCTTTGTAGAAGGCCTTTGGAATGCAGACTGTCGAGACGTTGAACGAGGGCCTGAAGCGCGCCTACACGCTGAAGATCACCGCCAAGGATATCGATTCGCGAGTCGATGCCGAAGTGAAGCGCGTCGCACCGCAGGTGAAGATGCCCGGCTTCCGCCCCGGCAAGGTGCCGACCAACCTCGTGCGCAAGATGCACGGCGAGGCGCTTGCGGCCGATGCGCTGAACACCTCGATCCAGGAAGGCATCCAGCAGCTCCTCGTCGAGCATAAGCTGCGTCCGGCGATGCAGCCTTCGGTGAGCCTGGAAGGCGATTACGAGGCCGGCAAGGACGCCGAGATCAAGGTCGAGCTCGAAGTGCTCCCCGACGTCCCGACGCCGTCGATCGACGGGCTGAAGCTCGAGCGGCTGACCGTTCCCGCCGACGACGCCGCGGTCGAGTCGCAGCTGAAGGAGCTCGCCGGCCAGCAAAAGGCCTGGGAAGATGCGTCCGCCAAGCACAAGGCCGCCGAAGGCGACCAGGTGACGATGGACTTCGTCGGCAAGACCGCCGACGGCGTCGCCTTTGAGGGCGGCACCGGCACCGACATGTCGGTCGAGATCGGCAGCGGTCGCCTGATCCCCGGTTTCGAGGACCAACTGGTCGGCGTGAAGACCGGCGACGAGCTGACGATCAACGTCACCTTCCCGGAAGATTATGGTTCGAAGAACCTGGCCGGCCAGCCCGCAACCTTCGACCTGAAGATCACCGCGGTGAAGACCGCCGGCGAGACCAAGATCGACGACGATTTCGCCAAGGCGCTGGGTCTGCAGAGCCTCGAGCAGCTCAACGGCCTGCTGAAGGGCCAGATCGAGCAGCAGCTCAACGGCCTGACCCGCACCTATATGAAGCGCAAGCTGCTCGACCAGCTCGCGGCCGGCCACGATTTCGAAGTGCCGCCCTCGATGGTCGACGCCGAGTTCCAGCAGATCTGGCACCAGCTCGTGCATGAGACCGAGCATGAGGAGGATCCTGCTGCGGCACTCGCCGAGCTCGAGAGCGAGCGCGACGATTATCTGAAGATCGCCGAGCGCCGCGTGCGCCTGGGCCTGCTGCTCTCCGAGATCGGCACCGCCAACGGCATCGAGGTGACCGCGCAGGAGATGAATCGCCTCATCGCCCAGGCGTCGCAGCAGTACAGCCCCGAGGATCGCCAGCGCTTCGTCCAATATCTGCAGCAGGAGCCGATGGCTGCGGCGCAGCTCCGTGCGCCGCTGTTCGAGGACAAGGTCGTCGACTTCCTGTTCGAGAAGGCCGAGATCAGCGACCGCGAAGTGACCCGCGAGGAGCTGGAAGCCGCGATCGAGAGCGACGAGGGCTTCTCGACCGGCACGCACAGCCACGATCACGACAACCACAAGCCCAAGGCCAAGAAGGCTTCCAAGAAGGACGCCGACGAGGCGAAAGCCGAGGAGCCTGTCAAGAAGGCGGCGACCAAGAAGGCAGCGTCCAAGTCGGACGAGCCCGCCGAGGCGCCGAGCGAAGAACTGGCCGCCGAGGAGCCGGTGAAGAAGGCTGCCACCAAGAAGGCTCCGGCCAAGAAGGCGGAAGCTGCGGAAGGCGAGGAGGCTCCGGCCAAGCCCGCCAAGAAGGCGGCCGCCAAGAAGAAGACCGAGGCCTGAGCTTTATTTGCCTCTTCCG
>JBEVLV010000057.1:0-17033 GCA_040508955.1 Sphingomonas sp.
TACTACGCCACCCAGTTCCATATGGAAGTGGTCCACACCCCCGACGGCGCCAAGCTGCTCGCCAATTTCGTTCGCCACGTCTGCGGCCTGCAGGGCGACTGGACGATGGCCGAGTTCCGCAACGCCAAGATCAAGGAGATCCGCGAGCAGGTCGGCAGCGGCCGGGTGATCTGCGGGCTTTCGGGCGGCGTCGATTCGGCGGTGGCGGCGGTGCTGATCCATGAGGCGATCGGCGAGCAGCTCACCTGCGTGTTCGTCGACCACGGGCTGATGCGCTCGGGCGAGGCCGACCAGGTCGTCAGCCTGTTCCGTGGCCACTACAATATCCCGCTCGTCCATGTGAACGCCGAGACGCTGTTCCTGAACGGCCTTGCCGGGGTCACCGATCCCGAGGCGAAGCGCAAGTTCATCGGCAAGACCTTTATCGACATCTTCGAGGACGAGGCGAAGAAGATCGGCGGCGCCGAATTCCTGGCGCAGGGCACGCTCTATCCGGATGTGATCGAGAGCGTCAGCTTCACCGGCGGACCCTCGGTGACGATCAAGAGCCACCACAATGTCGGCGGCCTGCCCGAGCGGATGAACATGAAGCTCGTGGAACCGCTGCGCGAGCTCTTCAAGGACGAGGTCCGCGCGCTCGGCCGCGAGCTGGGCCTGCCCGACGTGTTCGTCGGCCGGCACCCGTTCCCGGGGCCGGGCCTGGCGATCCGCATCCCCGGCGAGGTCACCAAGGAGCGCTGCGACATCCTGCGCAAGGCCGATGCGATCTATCTCGAGGAGATCCGCAACGCGGGTCTCTACGATGCGATCTGGCAGGCGTTCGCGGTGCTGCTGCCGGTGCGCACCGTCGGCGTGATGGGCGACGGCCGCACCTACGACAGCGTGCTGGCGTTGCGCGCGGTGACGTCGGTCGACGGCATGACGGCGGACGCTTACCATTTCACCGGCGAATTCCTGTCGCGCTGCGCGTCCCGCATCGTCAACGAAGTGCGCGGCGTGAACCGCGTGACCTACGACTATACCTCGAAGCCCCCCGGCACCATCGAGTGGGAGTGACCGAGCGCCTCTCCTCTAGAGAGGCGCGACGGATCGCGCTGGCGGCGCAGGGCTTCGGCGCTGCGCATCCGGTGAAGGTGGGCGCGGCGCAGCTGCGGCGGACGGTCGATCGGCTGGCGCTGCACCAGATCGACAGCGTCAATGTGCTCGTCCGGGCGCATTACCTCCCGGCATTCTCGCGGCTGGGCTGCTATGACCGCGCGCTGATCGAACGCGACGCCTGGGGGACGAAGCGGGCCCGGAAACTTTTCGAATACTGGGCACACGAGGCGTCGCTGCTGCCGCTCGATCTGCATCCGCTGCTGCGCTGGCGGATGGCGCGGGCCGAGCGCGGCGAGACCGGCTGGAAGGCGCTGCGGCGCTTCGCGGTGGAGCGTCAGGCCGAGGCGCGGACGGTGCTCGACCGGATCGCGGCGGAAGGGCCGCTGGCCGCATCCGACTTCGAGAACGGCAAGGGGCAGGGCGGTTGGTGGGGCTGGAGCGACGCCAAGCTCGCGCTCGAATATTTGTTCTGGGCGGGCCGGATCACCACCGCGACGCGGCGCAACAGCTTCGAACGCATCTATGACCTGAGCGAGCGCGTGATCCCCGCGGCGGCGATGGACCTGCCGACGCCCGATGCCGCCACCGCCCAGCGTGCGCTGGTCGAGCGGAGCGCGCGAGCGCTGGGCATCGCCACTGCGGGCGACCTGCGCGACTATTTCCGGCTCAAGCCCGAGGAAGGGCGCGCGGCGATCGCGTCGCTGGCGGAGGAGGGCGTGCTGGTCCCCGCCGAGGTGCAGGGCTGGGGCAAGCCCGCCTGGCTGCACCGCGATGCGCGGCGGCCGCGGCGCATCCGGGGCGCGGCGCTGCTCGCACCGTTCGATCCGCTCGTCTGGGAACGCGCGCGGACCGAGCGGCTGTTCGGCTTCCGCTATCGCATCGAGATCTATGTGCCGCAGGACAAGCGCACCCATGGCTATTATGTCCTGCCGTTCCTGATGGACGAGGCGCTGGTGGCGCGGGTCGATCTGAAGGCGGACCGGCAGGCGGGCCGGCTGCTCGCGCACCGGATCACGCTGGAGCCGGGTGCGCCCGGCGAGACGCTGGAGCGGCTGGCGATCGAGCTGGCGCGGATGGCCGAATGGCTGGGGCTTGCCGAAGTGAAGATCGGCGTGGTCGTGACGGGAGGGATCGAGTGACCGACACTTTGCCACGGTGCAGCTGGGCCCAGGGCGATCCGCTCAACCGCGCCTATCACGACGCGGAATGGGGCGTGCCGCAGCGCGACGGACGGATGCTGTGGGAGATGCTGATGCTGGAGGGTTTCCAGGCGGGCCTCGCCTGGATCATCATCCTGCGCAAGCGCGACGCGTTCCGGAAGGCGTTCGCGGGCTTCGATCCTGCCCAGGTCGCGCGTTTCGGCCCGGACGATGTCGAGCGGCTGATGGGCGATCCTGGCATCGTCCGCGCCCGCGCCAAGATCGAGGCGACGATCCGCGGCGCGCAAATCTACCTCAACATGGCGGAAAAGGGCGAGGATTTCGCCGACTTCTGCTGGTCGTTCACCGGCGGCAAGGTGCTGACCGGCGAAGGCCATGGCTGGGTGGCGACCACGTCGCTTTCCGAGGCGATCTCGATGGAGATGAAGCGGCGCGGCTTCAAGTTCGTCGGGCCGACGATCGTCTATGCCTGGATGCAGGCGGTGGGCATCGTCAACGACCACTCGATCGGCTGCTTCCGTCGCGACGAGGTGGCGAAGCTGGCATGATCGAGACTGGCACCCAGGCCGACGCGGCGGCGGTGATCGCGCTGTGGCGGGCGTGCGGGCTCACGAGACCCTGGAACGATCCCGTGGCGGATTTCGCGCTGGCGCTGCGCAGCGAGAACGCCGTGGTGCTGGTCGTGCGCGGCGAGAACGGGATCGACGGCAGCGTGATGACCGGCTTCGACGGGCATCGTGGCTGGGTCTATTATCTCGCGGTCGCGCCGGAGCGGCAGGGGAGCGGACTGGGCCGCGCGCTGATGGCGGCGGCCGAGGATTGGCTGCGCGCGCGCGGTTGCCCCAAGGTCCAGCTGATGGTGCGGACGAGCAACGTAGCGGCGCTCGGCTTCTACGAAGCGCTGGGGCTGGAGCGGCAGGAGGTTGTGACGCTCGGCCGTTTCCTGCAGTAGCGCGGCATGAGCATCGCGATCTACGGCATCAAGAACTGCGACACGATGAAGAAGGCGCGCGCCTGGCTGGAGGCCAATGGCGTGGCGGCGGTCTTCCACGACTATAAGGTCGAGGGTGTCGATCCGGCGCGGCTGGCGCACTGGATCGAGACCGCGGGCTGGGAAACGGTGCTCAATCGCGCCGGAACGACGTTCCGCAAGCTGCCCGACGACGCCAAGGCCGGCCTGGATGCGGACAAGGCCGCCGCGCTGATGATCGAGCAGCCCTCGATGATCAAGCGGCCGGTGCTCGAATATCCCGGCGGGCTGCTGATCGGTTTTGCGCCGGAGCGGTACGCGCGCGCGTTCCTCTGAGATTCTGCGGCTTGCCACGTAATAGTGGCGGATTCCACGATGTTGCGATATCATGACACCGGGCAAGGATAATCCCGGGAGAGGGGTCGCATGGCATCCTATGTTCGGCAGAAGCCGCCAAGTTGGTTCGTCGTCGTTGCAGTATTGCTCATCCTGTGGGGATTGGCGGGCTGCACCTCGCTCTATCTCCATGTCGCCGTCGGCCCGGCGATGGATCCCAAGGCCACCGATTGGGACCGTGCCTATTACGCGGCACTGCCGAGCTGGTTCGTCCTGGTCTATGCCGTCGCGGTGGGTGGCGGCCTGCTCGGATCGCTGGCGCTGCTGACCCGCTCGAAGATGGCGACGCCGCTCTACATCCTCTCGCTGATCGCGGTGATCGTGCAGTTCGGCTATGTATTCGGCGCGACCGATCTGATCACGCACAAGGGCGCGGCGATGACGGTGCCGTTCCCGCTGGCGATCGCGGCGATCGCGGCCTTTCAGATCTGGTTCGCCAAGCGGGCGGAGCGGCGCGGCTGGATTTCCTGAGCGCGGTCGATCCGTCGGTTGACGAAGTTGATGCGCCGCGCAGGTTCTGCGCGAAGCGACGGGTCGGGCGTTTCGGGTGCCTGACGATGAGAAAGAGCGGGTCTCCGATCGCTCTCGAAACCCTACATTGCAAGATTTGAATGTCCGCCAGGCCGCAGACTCAATGCAAAGAATGCGCGGTGTGCACAGCTCTCTATTTTCGCGTCAGTGATATTTGCAAGTTCCGCAATGCATCGGGGCAGACCGCTGCACGGACTTTATCTTCTCCGCCAAGCCCCGCCACGGCCTTCGCCCAATAGGCGGTGCCATCCGCTTGTCCAGACGCGAACAAGGTGTCGAATTCGGCGCCGGAATTTACTTGGGCACCAATTTTTAGAAAATGCGCCCTCGACTTATCCTTGAAGGCGTTGAGCTCGCCGGCAGGCGCGTGGCACTTGGCATAAGTGGCATAGTTGTGCCCGGTCAGCTGCACAGTCAGTTTCGCCATCTTTATCAGGCGGTCGTCCTGTGCAGAAGCGCTTCCGGCCATCATGAGCAGCCCGCATGCGGCAATCATCACAGGACGAACTGGAAACATAAATCCTCCCAATGGCCAGGGCCCGGCGACGCCTAAAGAGCGAAAAACGGGATGTAAATACAACAAATCGCGGCCTCTATTGGGGAAAGGTGCCCCAATTAAGCGATGCTTTTGGAGGCCCGCGCGCGAGCGGTTCGCTTTCTGCCTCCGATCCGGGCCCACCCGGGCGTGGCGGTCCGGATGGCGGGCAGGGACTCAGCTCTCCTCCCACTGGAACACCTCCTCCAGCGGCTTGCCGAAGACGCGGGCAATGCGAAATGCGGCCTCGAGCGTCGGCGAATATTTGCCGGCTTCGATCGCGGCGACGGTCTGGCGGGTGACGCCGATCTTCTCGCCGAGCTCGGCCTGGGTCATCTCCCCGGCCAGGAAGCGCAGCGTGCGGATCTGGTTGGCGATGCGGGGCTTAGCCATGCCAGCCCTTCCTGTAGCTGAGCAGGACCACGCCCTGATGCGTCAGCTCGGCGATCACGATCGCGAGCAGCGTGGTGTTGACGATCGTGCCCGGCGGTTTGCTGAACGGCATCACCACGCCGACGAGGATCATCTCGGCGAGCAGCACGAGATAGGCGATGCTCCGGCCGCGCCGCGCGATGGCGCGGTCGCGCTCATCGGCGGGAGCCGCGCCTTCCTTCCAGGACGGGATACGGATCAGAAAAGTGCCGAGGCCGACGAGAAGGGCATGGACCGGTACGGCAATGCCGAACAGCCAGAGCAGGTCGACCAGACGCGACACTGGCGGCCGGGTCGCGACCAGCGTGAAATAGACGGCATAGACCAGCACCATGACGGCCAAATTCACCGCGGCGAGCTTTTCTCGATAGGCCATCTCAATACCCCCGGCGATAGCCGGCGATCTGCGCGGCGTAATGGACGATCTCGGCGATCACGATCGCGCCCATGATGCCATAGGCCATGCCCACCGGCCGCGCGCCGAAATGGATGCTGGCGGCGACGCAGAAGACCAGCGCGAGCAGCACCGGATAGGCGATCGCATAGGCGCGCCGCGAGATCGCCCGGTCGCGCTCGTCGCTGCCCGCATTGGCATCGGCGGGTGCCAGTACCGCGGTGACGATGCTCGCTGCTACCACCAGGATCGTCTGGACGATCACCGCGCCAATGAACGCAACGAAGTATACCGGCCCGGGATAGCGCCCGCCGGTTGCGGCCATGAAGCCGAAATAGCCTCCCCAGATCAGCACGGTCGTGACCACCGAGATCCAGGCGATTTTCTCCTTGAACGGCATGGTTCACCTCATGTCGAAAATTATGCACTCAATGTCGAGTATTCTTTACATTGAGTCAAGATGATTCGACATAGAGGCCAGCCGCGCTGGCGCGGCGGAAAGGGCAGGGCTAAGGGAGCGGCCATGTCTCATTTGACTCTCGACACCGCGACCAGCCGCGCCACGCCGACGCCCGCGCCGATGAAGCGATTGACGATCCCCGCGATCCGCAACCGCAAGGGCAAGGAACCGATCGTGATGCTGACCGCGTACACCACGCGGATGGCGCAGCTGCTCGATTCGCATTGCGACGTGCTGCTGGTCGGCGACAGCCTGGGCCAGGTGATCTACGGCCTGCCCTCGACCCTGCCGGTGACGCTCGACATGATGATCGCGCACGGCGCGGCGGTGGTGCGCGGCAGCTATCATTCGGTGGTGATCGTCGACATGCCTTTCGGCAGTTACGAGGCGAGCCCCGAACAGGCCTTCGCCTCCGCCTCGCGCGTGCTGGCCGAGACCGGCGCGGCCGGCGTCAAGCTGGAGGGCGGCGAGACGATGGCGCCCGTCGTGGAATTCCTCACCCGGCGCGGCATCCCGGTGATGGGCCATATCGGCCTGACGCCGCAGGCGGTGAACGCGCTGGGCGGCTATGCCGCGCGCGGCCGCAGCAATGCCGAGCATGCCAAGATCATCGACGATGCCAGGGCCATTGCGGATGCCGGCGCCTTCGGGATCGTCGCCGAGGGCGTGGTCGAGACGCTGGCCAACGAGGTCACCGCCGCGGTCCCGGTGCCGGTGATCGGCATCGGCGCCTCGGCGCAGTGCGACGGCCAGGTGCTGGTGATCGACGACATGCTGGGCATGTTCGAGCGCACGCCGCGGTTCGTGAAGAAGTTCGACGATCTGGCCGGCCGCATTTCCGCCGCGGTTGAGACCTATGCCGCCGAGGTCCGGTCCCGGGCTTTTCCCGGAGCGGAACAGGTCTATGCGGCACGCGACTAAGGACGATTTGACCGGCTTTCCCTTGTTGCAGCCCGCGGCTAAGGTCCGCGCCCGCAAGACACCCATGGAGTAGATTTTTGGCGCTTCCTCCTTCCGGCACCACCGACGAGGCTTTCCTTCGCGAAGTCGACGAGGAATATCGCCGCGACCAGATGCTGAGCATCTGGCAGCGCTATGGCCGCGTGATCGTCGGCGCGATCGCCGTCGGCCTGATCGCGCTGGCCGGCTTCCTGATCTGGCAGAATTATTCCACCGGCGCGGCAGGCAAGCGCGGCGAGGAATATGACGCTGCGCTGCAGCTGCTCCAGCAGAACCAGGTGCCCCAGGCGCTGCCCGCGCTCGACAAGGTCGCGCAGGGCAAGAGCGACGGTTATTCGGCGCTTTCGCGCATCTCCGAGGGCAATCTGCTGCTCGACAAGGGCGACACCAAGGGGGCGGCGGCCAAGTTCGCCGCAGTGGTGAACGACAAGACGGTCGACCAGCCCTATCGCGATCTCGCGCTGATCCGCCAGACCGCGGCCGAATTCGACACGCTGAAGCCCGAGGTGGTGATCCAGCGGCTCGGCACGCTCGCCAATCCCGATTCGCCGTGGTTCGGCACGGCGGGCGAGATGGTCGCGGCCGCGAACCTCAAGGCGGGCAACCGCGCCGCCGCCGGCAAGCTCTTCGCGCAGATCGCGCAGGGCGGCGATGCCGTCCCCGAATCGATTCGCCAGCGGGCGACGCAACTGGCCGGCACGCTGGGCGCCGATGCCACTGCACAATCCAAGGATACCAAGGGTCAATGAACAATAAGGTGAGGGTGGTCGCCGCTCTCGGCGCGCTGGCGCTGGTCAGCGGTTGCGGCGTGTTCAAGGGCGGGGGCAAGAAGACCCCGGTGCTCGGCGAGCGCGTGCCGATCCTGGTCTCCGAAAGCGATATCGCGGCCGACAAGACCCTGGCAGCCGTGGACGTGCTGCTGCCCGAGGCGACGGTGAACGACGGCTGGCGCCAGCCGGGCGGCAATGCTTCCAAGGCGATGGGCCATCTCGCGCTGGGCGAGTCGCTGAACCGTCTCTGGTCGAAGCAGATTGCCAAGACCTCCAAGAAGGAGCGGCTTGCCGCGTCGCCGGTGGTGGACGGCAACAAGCTCTATGTGATCGATACCGCCGGCGTGGTGCATGCGCTGGCTGCGGATACCGGCGCCGAGCTATGGGCCGCCAAGACCTCGACCGAGAAGAAGAATGCCGGTGCCCTGTTCGGCGGCGGCGCCAGCGTCGAGGGCGACCGCGTGTTCGCCAGCAACGGGCTGGGCGACGTGGTCGCGCTCAACGCCGCGGACGGCAAGGAAATCTGGCGCAAGCGTCCGGGTGGGCCGCTGCGCGGATCGCCGACGCTCGCCAACGGCAATGCCTATGTGGTGACGCAGGACAACCAGCTCTTTGCGCTGTCGCAGGACAAGGGCGAGATCCAGTGGACGGTCTCGGCCAGCCTCGAATCGCAGGGCGTGTTCGGGGTCGCGGCGCCGGCTTCGGCGCAGGGCACCGTGGTCGCCGGCTTCTCTTCGGGCGAGCTCAACGCCTATCGCTACGAGAATGGCCGCTCGCTGTGGGGCGACGTGCTGACGCGCTCGAGCATGTCGACCTCGGTCTCGTCGCTGTCCGACATCGATGCCGAGCCGGTGATCGACCAGGGCCGCGTCTACGCGCTGGGCCAGGGCGGCCGCATGGTCGCAATGGATATCGCCACCGGCAATCCGGTGTGGGAGCAGAACATTGCCGGCATCTCATCGCCCTGGGCGGCGGGCGAGTGGCTGTTCGTGGTAACCGACGATGCCCGGCTGCTGTGCCTGTCGCGCGGCAACGGCAAGGCGCGCTGGATCGTCCAGCTGCCGCACTACAAGAACCCGAAGAAGCCGAAGAATCCGTTCAGCTGGGAAGGTCCCGTGCTGGCCGGCGGCCGGCTGATCCTGGGCAATTCGCGCGGGCAGATCGTCTCGGTCTCGCCCAAGGACGGGGCGATCCTGTCGACCATCGAGACCAAGGCGTCGATTTCGCTCCAGCCGGTGGTCGCCAACAACATGCTGTTCGTCCTCGACGACAAGGGGCGGCTTACCGCTTATCGCTGAGGCGCCTTCCCTTCGGGGAGGCAAATGGCTGAAACCAGGAACAGGCGGGGCGCGATGCTCCGCCTGTTGCTTTTCCGGCCGAACGTAACGAGTCTAAGAAGCGCGCAGACGCGCGCACCACCCAAGGTATTCTGAATGCCCCTTCCTACCGTTGCCATCATCGGACGGCCGAATGTCGGCAAATCGACGCTGTTCAACCGGCTGGTCGGCAAGCGCCTGGCGCTGGTCGACGATCAGCCGGGCGTGACGCGCGACCGGCGCGAGGGGGACGCGAACCTGCTTGGGCTCGAATTCCGCGTCATCGATACCGCCGGCTATGAGGACGACGATGTCGCGACCCTGCCGGGCCGGATGCGCGCGCAGACCGAGGCGGCGGTTCGGGACGCCGATGTCTCGCTGTTCCTGATCGACTCGCGCGCCGGCGTGGTGCCGCTCGACGAGGAGATCGCCCGCTGGCTGCGCAGCACCGACAAGCCGGTGATCGTCATGGCCAACAAGGCCGAGGGCAAGGCCGGCGAATCCGGCGTGCTGGAGGCGATGGCGCTCGGCTTCGGCGATCCGATCCCCTTCTCGGCGGAGCATGGCGAGGGCGTCGCCGACTTGTTCGAGGCGCTGCTGCCGCATGTCGAGCGTGACGAGGAGGAAGTGGAGGAAGAGGATCCCGAATCCCCCGATGCGATCCTCAAGCTGGCGATCGTCGGCCGGCCGAACGCGGGCAAGTCGACGCTGATCAACCGGCTGCTCGAAGAGGATCGGCTGATCACCGGGCCGGAGGCGGGGATCACCCGCGATTCGATCGCGGTCGACTGGATGTGGGAGGATTTCGAGGGGCATAAGCGCCCGGTGCGGCTGATCGACACCGCCGGCATGCGCAAGAAGGCGAAGGTCGAGGAGAAGCTCGAAAAGCTCTCGGTGATGGACGCGCTGCGCGCGATCGACTTTGCCGAGGTGGTGGTGCTGCTGCTCGACGCGACGCGCGGGCTGGAGGTGCAGGACCTCAAGATCGCCGATCGCGCGCTCCAGGAAGGCCGCGCCCTGATCATCGCGCTCAACAAATGGGACGTGGCGGAGAATGCCTCCAGCCTGTTCAACGGCGTGAAGGGCGCGCTGGACGAAGGACTCGCGCAGGTGAAGGGCGTGCCCCTGCTCACCGTGTCGGCGGTGACGGGCAAGGGGCTCGACACCCTGATGAAAGTGGCGTTCGAGACGCGTGAGGCCTGGTCGCGCCGCGTGTCGACCGGCCAGCTCAACCGCTGGTTCGAGCGCGCGATCGAGGCCAATCCGCCGCCCGCACCCGGCGGCAAGCGGATCAAGCCGCGCTACGTCACCCAGAACAAGTCGCGCCCGCCCAGCTTCGTGCTGTTCGGCACCCGCGTCGACCTGCTGCCGGTCAGCTATCAGCGCTACCTGATCAACAGCCTGCGCAAGGAATTCGATTTCGGTGCGGTGCCGGTCCGTCTGACGCTTCGCGCGCCGAAGAACCCGTTCGACCAGAATCGTACCCGCGAATCGTCATAAACCCGTCGCAAATCAACGCGCTGTTTACTCCTATATCGTAGAGCGGATCGCATGCCCCCCAATGGGTGAACAGTCAGGGGATGGACGTGACGACCGCAAACGATCCGCTGGTGAACTGGGACGCTTTCGCACAGGCGCGCGCGCAGCTTGGCGCCAATTTCGTGCGCATTCTCGGCTATTTCCGCGAAGACGGCGTGAAATCGGTATCGCGAATCGAGGAAGCCATGCGCGCGGAGAATGCCGCAGCGATGGTGATCCCCGCGCATACGCTGAAGGGCGAGGCGGGCCAATTCGGCGCCGAGCCGCTGGCCGAACTGGCCGAGACGATCGAGATGACCGCGCGCGCCTGCGTCGAACGCCACGATACGCCGACCCAGGCGCTTGAATTCGTCGTGCAGCTGCGTCCGCTGTTCGAGACGACGCTGACCATGCTCGAGCGCGAGGCGAACCCGCTGGTCGAGCGCAAGCCGGCTGCATTCGGCCGCCGCGCGTTCGCGAGCTGATTTAGCGGCTTACCGATTTCCTATATCGTCACCCCGGACTTGTTCCGGGGCCCACCGTGCCGCTGGACGCTACCGGCCGCGTGAGGACCAGCCCTACCGAAATCGCTTCAGTGGCATCGCCCGCCGCCCCGTGGACCCCGGAACAAGTCCGGGTGACGGGTGGGTTTCTTTACGAGCCCTCTTCGGGCTTCGAGTTGAGCTGGATGTAATTCTCGATGCCCATGCGTGCGATCATCTCGAACTGGGTCTCCAGCGTGTCGACATGCTCTTCCTCGCTGTCGAGGATGCGGCGGAAAAGGTCGCGGCTGACATAGTCGCGCACGCTTTCCGAATGCTGGATCGCGTCGCGCAGCACCGCGATCGCCTCCATCTCGAGCGCGAGATCGGCACGCAGCGCTTCTTCCACCGTCTCGCCGATGCGCAAACGGCCGAGCAGCTGGAAATTGGGAAGGCCGTCGAGGAACAGGATGCGCTCCGACACCATGTCGGCATGCTTCATCTCGTCGATCGATTCGTGGCGCTCGAACTCGGCGAGCTTCTTGACGCCCCAATGATCGAACATGCGATAGTGCAACCAGTATTGGTTGATCGCGGTGAGCTCGTTCTTGAGCACCTCGTTGAGGAACTCGAGAACCCTGGTGTCGCCCTTCATAGCGTGAACCCCTTGTTTGTCGGGGAGCATCCTAGCGCCAATCGGGCATCACGAAAACCGCAGAAATCCGCGGTTTTCTAATTGCGAACGCTACGCAGCCGCGCGTTCTGCGGCGATGATCTCGCGGGCGAAGGGGACGCACTGGCCGCATTTGGCGGCACGGCCGAGCGCTCGATACGCCTGACAGGCGCTGGTCGCGCCGGCGCGGGCGGCCTCGCGCACGTCGTGTTCCCGGATAGCATTGCAAACGCAGACGACCATCAAACCCTCACGCTCTATGCGAAGGGATGTACGGCTACTGCTAATGATTCGCAAGGGTAATGCGAGGCGTTCGCATTACGTATTTTCCACGCCGCCGCGAATCGGCTGGAGCCGCGCACGGGCGAGGCTGCGCCACAGCCATTCGAACGGTCCGTACCGGAAATGCGCGAGCCAGGGCTTCGACCAGAGCAGGATCAGCGCCCAGACGGCCGCCACGACCAGATAGAGCTGCCAGCGCGACAGATACCCGAACCAGCCCAAGCCATAGCCGTTGAAGAAGGTCGAGCATAGCAGGCTGGTCGTCAGATAATTGGTAAACGCCATCCTTCCGGCGGCCGCGAGGCGCGTGGTGAGCGCGCCGCCGGGCTTGGCCAGCAACAGGATCAGGCAGGCCCATCCGGCGATCATCAACGGCCGGATCGGCGTCGCCAGTGCCATCACCGCCAGCGTGACCGCGAACAGACTGAAATCGGCGCGCACAAGATAGAAGGCGAGCGCACAATAGCCGGGAAGGGCGATGCCCCAGCAGACCAGCAGCCAGCGGCGATAACGGCGCGCTTCCCAGGCGCCGGTGAGCATGCCCGTGCGGAACGCGGCCATGCCGAACAGCATGTAGGCGAGCGTCTCGCAGCCATACAGGCCGAGCATCAGAAGCGGGCTGGTGGCAAGCTCGGTAAAGCGATCCCGGACGATACCCGGATAGCCGCCGCGATAAAGGGCCAGCTCGCGGGTGATATCGGCCGGGGCGGGGACGCCGAAGGCCGATACGAGATCGTGGAGTTGCCGGGCATTGTCCGCAGCCTGGGTGGCATTGGCGACGGGCTGCTGGAAGGTGAGGATCTGCGCGGGCAGGCCACCGAAGATCAGCGTGCTGGCAATGACGAGCATCACCGCGAGCGGCACCATCTGGGCCGGGCGCATGCCGCGCAGGGCGAAGGCGAGCATGCCGACCAGCGCGTAGTGCGCGAGGATGTCGCCACGCCACACAAGCCAGAGATGCGCGAGACCGAACAGCAGCAGCCAGCCCATGCGCGCGAAATGGACCAGCGCTGCATCCCGCCCGCCCGCTTCCGCGCGCTCGATCACCAGCAGCATCGATGCGCCGAACAGGAACGAGAAAAGGCCCCGCATCTTGCCGTCGAACAGGATGAAGTTCA
Source organism: Sphingomonas sp. (assembly GCA_040508955.1). GTDB lineage: Bacteria > Pseudomonadota > Alphaproteobacteria > Sphingomonadales > Sphingomonadaceae > Sphingomonas. The sequence goes on from JBEVLV010000057.1 coordinate 13,096, forward strand.
CCAGATAGGCGAACAGATCGGCTCCGTGCGAGCCGCCATAGGCGCGCGGATTGAAATAGGCCGCTTCGGGCATGCCGAAGCTGACGATGTTGAGCAGCAATATGCCCAGCACGGCGACACCGCGGACGATGTCGAGTGACTGGAGCCGCTCGGCGCGGAGAGGCTCCTCCATTCAGCGCCGCGCCGCGATCAGCGCGATCGGAATGCCGACGAGCAGGATGTGGCAGGCGAGCTGGGTGCCGATCGCCGCTGGCGCGGGATCGGGGAAGAGGGCGGGCCAGCGTAGCGGCAGCACGACGAGGTTCATGGCCGCCCAGGTCGCGACCCCATAGAGGCTCCCGAAGACGAGCGGGTGGCGCTTCAGCGCGTGGATGCGATCCGCGGCGAGCACGAAGCAGGTCGCCATCACCGCCATGATGGCGAAATGCACGGCAAGGCCGAGCAATGCACCGCTCCAGCCCCAGTGCGAGGCCTCGGGAAAGGGGCCGCTCGCCACGCTGCGCAGCATCCGATCGGGCATGCGGCCTCCGATCAGGGCCAGCCCCGCCGCCGCGAGGATATCGAGCGTGCCCGCGATCAATGTCGCCGCACCGATCCTGGCTACCGCATTTGCCTGACGCATCGATCCCTCCCGCTTCGCGGGCAGGCTACAGCCAGGTGCTGATCTGCTCCAGCGGCTTCTTTTCGAGCGCGTGGGCGGGAATGGTCGCGTCTTGGGCAGGATGACCGGCGACGATCAGCATCAGCGGCTTTTCGTGCATCGGGCGGCGGCAGACGCGATTGAGGAAGCGCATCGGCGCGGGCGTGTGCACCAGCGTCGCGATCCCGGCTGCGTGCAGCGCGGCGAGCATCAGGCCGCATGCGATGCCGACACTTTCGGTGACATAGTAGTTCTGGTGGGCATCGTCGGTGACGTCGCCGGTGTGGCGCTGGCCGAAGACGACGATCAGCCAGGGCGCGATTTCGAGATAGGGCTTTTCGGCATCGGTGCCGAGCGGCCACAATGCCTCGAGCCATTGGCGGCCGGCCTTGCCGCCATAGAAAAGGCGCTCCTCTTCCTCGGCGGCGACGCGGATCGTCGCTTTGGCCTCGGGCGAGGCGATAGCGACGAAATGCCAGGGCTGGCGATTGGCGCCGTTGGGCGCCGATCCGGCAGCGCACAGCGCTGCTTCGATCACTTCGCGCGGTACCGGTTCGTCGCTGAATGCGCGGCAGCTGCGGCGCGTGCGCATCGCATCATAGAAAGCGCGCGCCTTTGCTATCCGCTCCGCGTCGGAAAGCTCGGGATAGGGCTCCCAGGGCACTGCGTCATGCGGATGCATATGTCTTCCCAGATCAGCATGGCATAGGTCCAAAGTGGTTCATAGTCAGCGATTATGCGTAGGGCTCTCATCGATTCTCTTTGCGAATCATTAACTTGAGTCCCGACCATATTTCATCCACCGCACAGACCTTGATATCTACGAGACCGGTTGGAAGTGCCACGTCGCGCACGACATTCTCGGTGATATCGGTTTCCACCCGGGCGGCCCGTTTGGGCCAGGAGACCCAGATGAAGCCGTTGGTGGCGAGCAACGGGCGCAGTGCGGCGAGCTCACGTTCCAGGTGTCGGCGCTCGGTGACGAAGAGATGGGCGCCCTGCAGTCCATCGGAGGCCGCAGGCTGTTCCTCGACCTCCACGCCGGCGAGCGCGGCGCGCACACTGTCGGGCATGTTGTGGAACCACACGCGCATTCCGCGCTTGAGCCCGAGCTTGTCGGCGAGCGGCGTACCCGAATAACCCGTGGTCATGACGGTCTCCCTGGCGCAGCGTACTCCATGGTCGCCGCAACGGCCAGCACGGCGACAAGTCGCCTGATGCAGAGCGCGGAATCTTCGCCAACGCCTTGATCGCCGTCCTGTCGGTGGTCGCGCGTCGGTGCTGGCGCATGCCGCGCGCGCAGGCGGAGAGGCGTCCTATTGGTGCGATCCGCCCTCCATGCATCCATTCCGACAAATGGACAATATAGGTAAGTCCGATACGGACTAATACCAATGGAGTATATCGATATTCTTTAAATTCCAGAGACCATATGGCTGTCCTGGTGTAGTAATTTGGTCGGGTGAGCAAAAAACTCCGAAATATCGGTTGTTAAGCCGCGGTTGGCGTCTGCCTATCGTGCCATTTGATTGTGGGAGGTCCTTGCAATGAAAAAACATATTTTGGGGATGTCATTGGCCGGTGTTCTGGCAACGGCTTTGCCGACTGCCGTTTGCGCCCAGGGTTTCGTCAATGGCGGGTTTGAGGACGGCACCGCCACTGGCTGGAGCGAAACCGGCGGCTATCGCGCCGGCGTGAGCAACAGCGGGCTGACGCCATCGCTGTTCACCGTCCCGGGCGGTCGTTCGGCGGTGATTTCGGCAGGCTATGTCGATCCCAATGTCGGCGCAGCGCTTGGTTCGACGGTGTATAGCGGCCAGCATTCCTATCGCGTCGAGGACACCACGTTCGGTGGCTACGCCTCGGTGGTTGCGCAGGAAGTCAAGAATTACACCGACTCCAATATCTTCTTCGCCTGGAAAGCGGTGCTCGAGGGCGCGCACGGCGTCAACGACGCGGCGACGATGCTGATCACGCTCACCGATCTGACGACCGGCATCGAGCTGATCCGTCGGCAATACAATGCGGCTTCGGGCGGTGGCGGCGTCGATCCGCGCTTCACCCTGTCGGGGAACAATTATTACTTCACGCCGATGTGGCAGATCGAGCAACTGGCGATCGATGCATCGCTTTCCGGCCACGACTTCCTGCTGTCGGTGCTGGGGTCCGATTGCCAGCCGACCGGCCATGCCGGCTATGTCTATCTCGACGGCTTCGGGGCGGTCACGCCGCCGGGCGGGGTTCCCGAACCTTCGGCCTGGGCGATGATGATCGGCGGCTTCGGGCTGGCCGGAGCTGCGCTGCGCCGCCGCCGCCGGATCGCCGTCCGCTACGCGTGACCAGTTAGCGTATCGATCCGTCGCGCCGGTCCTGTCGCCCTTTGTCTAGGCGACAGGATCGGCGTGCGCTGTTCAGGCCAGCGCGGCGTCCTCGCCCATCAGCGCGGGAAAGAAGCCTTCATGCGCGGTCTTCAGGTCGCCGAGGCCGACGCAGAAATCACCTTCCTCGAGCTCGAAGATCAGCCGGCCTGCGATCGTGCGGCCGATCGGATCGGCGGCGAGCCCGGCCTTGTCGGCGGCCACCAGGAAGTCGGCGAGCGCCTCGTCCTTCACGGTGACGACATACAGGCCCTGGTCTTCGCCGAAGAACGAGCCCGCCACGCCGAAAGGCTGGGGCTGATCGATGATTGCGCCGATGTTCGAGGCGAGCGCCATCTCGGCCAGCGCGACGGCCAGGCCGCCATCGGATACGTCGTGGCAGGCCGTGATGCAGCCGGTCGAGATCGCCGAGCGGACAAAGGCGCCGGTGCGGCGTTCCATCATCAGGTCGACGGGCGGAGGCGGGCCTTCCTCGCGGCCATGCACTTCGCGCAGCCAGATCGATTGACCCAGATGCCCCGAGCGCTCGCCGAGCGCGATGATGATGTCGCCGGTGCCCTTGAAGGCGATGGTGCAGCTCTTCGACCAGTCCTTGAGCAGGCCGACGCCGCCGATCGCGGGGGTGGGGAGGATCGCCGAGCCGCCGCCGGTCGCCTTGCTCTCGTTGTAGAGCGAGACGTTGCCCGAGACGATCGGGAAGTCGAGCGCGCGGCAGGCCTCGCTCATGCCTTCCAGGCAGCCGACGATCTGGCCCATGATCTCGGGGCGCTGGGGGTTGGCGAAGTTGAGGCAGTTGGTGACCGCGAGCGGCGTCGCGCCGACCGCGCTCAGGTTGCGCCAGGCTTCCGCGATCGCCTGCTTCCCGCCCTCGACCGGATCGGCGAAGCAGTAGCGCGGGGTGCAATCGGTGGTGATCGCGA
>JBEVLV010000058.1:0-8609 GCA_040508955.1 Sphingomonas sp.
GTTTCGCCAATCTGCTCGATCTGGGCACCGGCACCGGGCTGCTCGCCTTTGCGGCCATGCATTTGTGGCCGCGGGCCTTTGCCACCGCCTCGGACATCGATCCGCGCTCGGTCGATACCAGCGCCGACAATGCCGACCTCAATGGCGTGGCGCTGGGCGGCCGCCGGGGCGAGCTGATGCTGGCGGCGGCGGCGGGACTCGAGCATCCGCTGCTGATCGGGCGGGCGCCCTATGATCTGGTCATCGCCAATATCCTGGCCGGGCCGCTGGTCGAGCTGGCGCCGACCGTGGGCATGGCGTTGGCCGAGGGCGGCACGCTGATCCTGGCCGGATTGCTCGACAGCCAGGCCGAGACGGTGGCCCAGGCCTATCGCCGCCAGGGGCTGCGGCTCGCTGGCCGCATCGATCGCGGCGCCTGGCCTACGCTCCGCCTGGTCAAGCGCGCCCGCTACGGTGCGGAGCGGGCGACGCGGCTGAGCCGGGGCAAGGGCGAGGCGCCGGGCTTCGGGAGCTGGTGATCCATTCCTCTCCCTGCAGACAGGGAGAGGGGTCAGTCAGCCCTTCGACCGCGCATAGTCCTGCGTGCCCAGCGTGATCACATCGTCGTCCGGCAGGATCGTCGCCACCGGCACCGCGGGCTGGGCGAGGATCTCGTCGTAGAGCGGCGCGAAATCGGTCTCGACCGTCTGGCGGAGCAGCTCGTCGAAGCTCGGGATCACGAAATAATTCTGCTGGAAATCGTCGATCCGATATTCGGTGCGCATCACCCGCTTCATGTCGAAGCGGATGCGATTGGGGCTGGCGCTCTCCAGCGCGAACACGCTCTCGGCCGAGCTCGAGACGATGCCCGAGCCATAGATGCGCAGGTCGCCCGCTTCCTCGATCAGCCCGAACTCGACCGTGTACCAATAGAGCCGGCCGAGTTGGGCAAGCGCGCCGAGCTCCAGTGCGCGCATGCCGCCGCGGCCATAGGCTTCGAGATAGTCGGCGAAGACCGGGTCGGCGAGCATCGGCACATGGCCGAACACGTCGTGGAAGACGTCGGGCTCCTGGATATAGTCGAGCTGGTCGGGCCGGCGGATGAAGTTGCCGGCGACGAAGCGACGATTCGCCATGTGATCGAAGAACACGTCATCGGGGACGAGCCCCGGCACGGCGACGACCTGCCAGCCGGTCAGCTTCATCAGCCGCTCGGAAAGCTCCTCGAAATTGGGGATGCCGCCGTCGGACAGGCGCAGCGCGTCCAGGCCCTTGAGATAGGCCGAGGAAGCGCGGCCGGGCAGCAGCCTAGCCTGGCGATCGAACAGCGTATCCCAGGTGGCATGTTCCTGCGCCGTATACGCGCCCCAATTCTGCGGGATCGTCCAATCGGGGGAGGCGCCCTCGGGAGGACGATCGAGCACATGCGTTTCGTTGTTCATCCGGCGCCTCTAGCACAAGAAAGTATCAAACGTTACGGGTTTTTGTGGCACTTTCTTCCCCGCAAAGCGCTTCATTCCCGGACAGGAGATATGGCTCTGACCGTCGAGATTTCCAGATCGGCCACGCCGCCGCCACCCATGCCGACGCTGCTCGCCGAATGGCCGCGCGCGGCGTTCGGGCTGGGTGAGCTCGCAGTGCATTGGCCCGGCTTGCTGCGCTTGCCAAGGGGCGATGGTCGTCCGGTTCTGGTACTGCCCGGACTGTTCAATTCGGACCGCTCGAATCTGGTGATGCGCGGCCTGCTGCGGCGGCTCGGCTATCGCACCTATGGCTGGGGGCTGGGCCGCAACCTGGGCGTGCGGACCATCGGGGCGGAAGGTGAGCGGCTGATCGAGCGGATCGCGGCGATCCACCGCGAGACCGGCGAGAAGGTCACGCTGGTCGGCGTATCGCTGGGCGGGATCATGAGCCGGATCGCGGCGCATCGCCGGCCCGATCTGGTGTGCGAGGTGATCACGGTCAGCGCGCCCTTCGCCGGACCGCCCAGCGCCACCAATGTCTGGCGGCCGTTCGAATGGCTGACCGGCGAGAAGATCACCGACGCCGCGGTGGCCGAGCGGCTTGCGGAGGCGGCGCGCCCCTTGCCGGTGCCGTCCACCGCGATCTGGAGTCGCAGCGACGGGCTGGTCAACGGCCTGATCTGCCGTACGGGCGAGGGCCGCGCGATCGAGGTGCGCAGCAGCCATCTGTTCGTCCAGATGCGCGCGGAGGTGCTCCGCGCGGTGGCGGGGGTGCTGGCAGGTGAGGGAACTGGCAGTTAGGGCGCGGTTGGCCGACTGGGGACAGGCGGCTCCTGGGCGGACCCTAGCTGCCGATCGCGATCGCCGAATGGTCCTCCGCCTGGACGGTGATGCCCGCCGCTTTCCGTTCGGAATATCGATCGACGAGTTGGGTCACATGGGGTCGCATCAGCACGGTGATCCGCACCAGTTCCTCCATTACATCGACGATGCGGTCGTAATAGGCGGACGGCTTCATCCTCCCGGCTTCGTCGAACTCCTTGTAGGCCATGGCCACTGACGACCCAGCGTCCGAGCAGGCGAAGCGTGTTGACCGCATTGAACGATTGGGAGCCGCCGGACACCTGCATGACGGCAAGCGTGCGGCCCTGCGTGGGGCGCATGCCCCGCATCTCCAGCGGCAGGTGGTCGATCTGCGCCTTCATGATGCCGGAAATGGTGCCGTGTCGCTCGGGACTGCACCATAGCTGGCCCTCCGACCATAGGGAGAGGTCGCGCAGCTCGTGAATGGCGGGATGGTCGTCGCCGGCAACCTGGTCGGGTAGCGGCAGGTCCGACGGGTCGAATATGCGGGTTTCCGCACCGAAGAACCGGAGGAGGCGGGCGGCTTCCTCGACCGCGAGGCGGGAGAAGGAACGATCCCGCAGCGAACCATAGAGTAGGAGGATGCGCGGCGGCGGTTCATCGTTGCCGAGGCCAAGCGCTGGCCGTCGGATCGCCGAGGCGCGATCGAGGGCCGGCAGATGGCCGGGATCGGACAAGAAACGAACGCGGCTCATGCGGTCTCCATGTTGGGCGCAGTGAAGATGGCGTCGGCGATCAGATGGGCTGCGATCGCGCCGCCAAGTTGCGCGGCGATGAAGGCGGGTACGCAGGCGGGGGCGATCCCCGCGAAACTGTCGCTCAAGGAGCGCGCAATGGTGATGGCGGGATTCGCGAAACTGGTGGATGAGGTAAACCAGTAGGCGGCGGTGATGTAGAGGGCGACACCGGCGGGAACGGCGCTTGGGCGCATCCGTGCCGTACCCAGGATCGTGAGGACGAGCCCGAAGGTCGCGACCGCTTCGCCGATCAGTTGGCCGGTGCCGCCGCGAATCTTTCCGGACAGTTGGAGTATCGGCACCTCGAACATCAAATGGGCGATCCATATGCCGAGCACGCCCCCTGCGAGCTGCGCTGCGACATAGGCAATCGCCGTGCCGCTACCGATGTTTCCGCGCAACCGCAGGACCAGGGTGACGGCGGGATTGAGATGGGCGCCGGAGATCGGGCCGAGCATCGTGACGAGCACGAACAGGATGGCTCCAGTCGCCAGCGTGTTGCCGAGAAGCGCGACGGCGATGTTTCCGCCCGCGAGCCGCTCGGCCATGATGCCGGAGCCGATCACCGCCGCGAACAGCAGGAAGCTCCCCAAGGCCTCGGCAAGAATGGCTCGGCGGGTCACAAGCGCGGGACATGACGACCAACGGCGTCGATCACTTGCTCCCCGTCCTCTTTAGTGAAGGCGCCACGTTGGGGTTCGGGTAGAATTTCGAGCACCGTTTCGGACGGGCGGCACAAGCGTACGCCGATCGGGGTCACGACCAACGGGCGGTTGATCAGGATGGGGTGCTCCATCATCGCGTCGACAAGCGCGTCGTCGCTCAGGCTCTCGTCGTGCAAGCCGAGCTCGGCATAGGGTGTGCCCTTATCGCGGAGGAGCTGACGCGGCGTGATCCCGGCGCGGGCGGCCAGCTGGGTCAGCATTGTACGCGAAGGCGGTGTTTTGAGATACTCGACGACATGTGGCTCGATGCCCGCATTGCGGATCATCGCGAGAGTGTTGCGCGAAGTCCCGCACTCGGGATTGTGGTAGATGATGATGTCGGCCACGGCGTAATCCTTCAGCAACAGGCGAGATCGGCAAGCAATGGCTCGCAAAGTTCGGGCCGTCCCTCGCAGCAATCCTTGGCAAGGAAGATCATCAGTTTTCGGAGCATATCGATATTGGCGCGCTGGATCTGATGACGACCCCGCTTTTCCGACACCACCAGCCCTGCTTTGGCGAGGACGGCAAGGTGGGTAGAGAATGTGCTCTGCGTCAGGCCGCTGGCCTCGACCAAATCTCCGGTCGCAAGCCCGTCGGGTTCATGACGGACGAGCCGCCGGAAAGCGTCGAGACGCGTAGGGTGGGAGAGTGCCGCCAGTGCAGCCAGTGCGCCGTCGATTTCCATGTATCGGAATTATCCGATGCGTTTCGGCCTGTCAAATCGCATCGTAATTTTCCGATGGGTAGTGCCCGTTCATCGGTATCGTACCTGGAAGCGGGTGGACCGCAATGCGGTCTCCCGAACGTGCAGATCTGCGTATTGCCACACCCTTGCAATGTAGGATTTCGCCTGTTTGGATGGCGCGCCGGTGACCCGGCCGCTCTTTCCCATCGGCAATATTCGTACACGTAATAAAATTACGAGATTGCGCGCGTTCTCGCGAACTTGGTCAACTTAGCAGAGTGAATCAGCCCGGATCGGAGGCGCGATAGCCCTGGTATTCGCCGCATGTGTCGGGGTGCTTCCGGCACTCCTTCTCGTGCTTCTTGCGCTCCTTGCCCTCGCGGGCTTCCTTCTCGCGCATCTTGCGCCCGTAGTTGCGATCCGATTCGTCCTGGCTCGTCGTCGTCCAGTCGACCACCTTGCCGCCCGCCTTCACCGGCAGGGTCACGACATCGACCGCGGTCTTGGCGATGCAGCCGCCGGAAAGCAGCGGCAGTGTGGCGGCGAGGAGGACAAGCTTACGCATCGAACCGAACTCTCATCTGGGCGGCGCGGCAAGATACGCGTCGCGGGCCGGAACCCCGATATCGGGGAAATCCGTGAAGAAACCATCGATCCCCTGTTGCAGGGCAAAGCTGATCTCCTCGGTGATCTTACCATGTTCGGTGGCGCTGCCCTGACGGAATTGCGGCGAGAGGAAGAAATTCTCGGCCCGGAAGGTCCAGGGATGCACCTTGAGCCCCGCGGCATGGGCATCGGCGACCAGGGTGGAGGCGGTGCCGTCGGCGAGCAGGATCTGCGACTTGTTCGGGCCGATCCCATAGGCATAGGCGGCGACCGCCTTCAGGCCCTCCGGCGTCGACATGGCCGCATAGCTGGGGGCGGCATGGTCGGCGGGGCCGCCTTCCGCGTCCATCAGCTGGATCAGGCGGACATGGGTCATGCCCTTCAGCTTCTTGAGATTGTCGACCTCAAACGACTGGATGAAGACCGGCGCGTCCGCGCGGTCCCAGCCGGCGGCCTTGAGCCGGTCGAGTAGGCGCTGTTCGACCGGCAGGCCGATCGAGGCGAAATAGGTCGGGTGCTTGGTCTCGGGATAGACGCCGATCGTCCGGCCGGTGCGCTTCGATTCCCTCTGCGCCAGCGCGATCACTTCGTCGAAGGTCGGAATCGCGGCCTGGCCGTCATATTTGGTGTTGCCCGGGCGGAGCTGGGGCAGGCGCTCCTTGGCGCGCAGGGTCTTGAGCTCGGCGAGGGTGAAGTCCTCGGTGAACCAGCCGGTGAGCGTCTCGCCGTCGATTGTCTTGGTCGTCCTGCGCGCGGCGAACTCGGGATGCTTGGCGACATCGGTGGTGTCGGTGATGTTGTTCTCGTGCCGGGCGACGAGCACGCCGTCCTTGGTGGGCACCAGGTCCGGCTCGATGAAGTCGGCGCCCTGCTCGATCGCGAGGCCGTAGGAGAGGAGCGTGTGCTCGGGACGTTCGCCGCTGGCACCGCGATGGCCGATGACGATCACGCGAGGCTGGGGCTTGAGCTTCTCCATGGCGCGATCCTGCGCCAATGCGGTTGCGGGTGCCAGCAGCATCAAAGCGAGCAATAGCGTTCTCGTCACGAAACTCTCCTTCGGCTAGCGGGTTAGGCGGCGGATATGACGGTAACGAGGCGTTGATGGCGGAAAATGACAGCGTGCTCGCGGCCGCCCGTGCCTGGAAGGGCGCGCGCATGGCGCTGGCGACGGTGGTGTCGACCTGGGGCTCGGCGCCGCGGCCACGCGGCAGCCATATGCTGGTCCACGAGGACGGCCGGCTGGAGGGATCGGTATCGGGCGGATGCGTGGAGAGCGACATCCTCGAGACCGCCGCCGAGGTGATCGCGGGCGCGCCGGCGGTGGTGAGGCACTATGGCGTCGCCGACGCGGCCGCCTGGGAAGTGGGGCTACCCTGTGGCGGGCAGATCTCGGTGCTGGTGCAGCCGGTGGGGGCGCAAGGTTTTCCGCCCGAGCTGTTCGAGGCGATCGACGCCGCGCGCGGGGCGGGGGAGGCGCTGGACGTCGCGACCGACCTCACTACCGGCATCTCGTCGCTCGGCGTTGCGGAGGGCGCCTTCGTCAATCGCTACGATCCGCCGCGGCGGCTGATCATCGTCGGCGCGGTGCAGATCGCCCAGGCCTTGTCCGGGCTGGCGCGCGAACTGGGCATCTCGACCGTGGTGATCGATCCGCGCGGGAGATTCCTGACGCCCGAGCGTTTTCCGGCCGTTGCCCTGGATGATCGCTGGCCCGATGAGGCCGTTGCCGCGCTGCGGCCCGATCCCGCCACCGCGGTGGTCGCGCTCAGCCACGACCCCAAGATCGACGATGCCGCGCTGATCGCGGCGCTGGCGCGGCCGACCGGCTATGTCGCGGCGCTGGGATCGCGCCGCAGCCACGCAGCCCGGCTCGAGCGGCTTGCTGTCGCCGGGATCGGCCCCGCGGATCTTGCGCGGATCGAGGGGCCGGCGGGCATCGATATCGGCGCGATCGGCCCTTCCGAGATCGCGCTTTCGATTGCGGCCGCGATGGTGAGGCGCCTCCATGCTTGAGCCCGAACAGGTCGCCCTGGTGCTGCTCGCAGCGGGGCGATCGCTTCGGTTCGACGGCGACAAGCTGAGCGAGCTGTTCCTCGACAAGCCGCTGGCCTTCCATGTCGTCACGACGCTGGCGCGGGTGCCGTTCCTGGCGCGGATCGCGGTGGTATCGGACACCGCGCTCGATTTCGGCGCGCTCGGCTATTCCGTGGTCGAGAATCCGGATCCATCGCTGGGCCTGGCGCGCTCGCTCCACTACGGGGTGGCCGCGGCGAAGGAGACCGGTGCGGAAGCGGTGCTGGTCACGCTTGCCGACATGCCGCGGGTGACCGCCGCGCATATCCACCGCCTGTTCGATCGCGCCCATGGCCCCGCGGCGATCGTCGCGTCGAGCGACGGCGACAGTCCGATGCCGCCGGCGCTGTTCGGCCGCGACCTGTTCGATGACCTGCTCAGCCTCGAGGGCGACGAGGGTGCGCGTGCACTGATCAGGCGCGGCCACCATGTCGTGGCCAGCCCCGCTGAACTGGTCGATGTCGATACCCGCGAGCATCTCGCCGACCTGCGCAAGCTCTATGGCCTGGAGACCGACGGGAAGTAGCGCCTATTCGTGCCGGAGCGCGTCGATCGGGTTGAGGCTTGCGGCGCGACGGGCCGGGAAATAGCCGAAGACGATGCCGATCACCGCCGAGATCAGGAAGGCGATCGTGTTGATCTGGATGTCGAACAGGAAGGGCAGGCTGCCGAGATAGGACATCAGCGCCACCGCCACCTGCGCGAGCAGCAGTCCGATCAGGCCGCCCAGCATCGACAGCACTACCGCCTCGACCAGGAACTGCATCAACACCTCGCTCGCCACCGCGCCGATCGCCAGGCGGATACCGATCTCGCGGGTGCGCTCGGTGACCGAAACCAGCATGATGTTCATGATGCCGATGCCGCCGACGACCAGACTGATGCCCGCGACGGCCGCGACGATCTGGGTAAGCAATGTCGTGGTGCCGGTCAGCGTCGCGCTGATCTGGGCGGTGTCGAAGATGTTGAAATCGTCTTCCTTGCCGCCGGTGATCTTGCGGCGCTCGCGCAGCAGATCGGTGATCGAGGACTGGATTTGTGCGCTGCTATAGTCCGGATCGGTGCCGACCAGCATCAGGCGCACATCCGGATTGCCGGTGAAGCGGCGCTGGACCTGCTTGATCGGCATGATGACCACGTCGTCCTGGTCGCCGCCGAAGCCGGCCTGGCCGCGCGTCGAGAGGATGCCGATCACGTCGCACGAGATGCCGTTGACGCGGATCCGGTCGCCCACCGCGCTGCCGCCGCGGAACAGGTTGGTGCGGATCGTGTTGCCGATGATGCAGACGCCCTTGCCCGCCTGCTCCTCGGCGCGGTTCCAGTAACGGCCCTCGACCAGCGGCCAGGGCTGGACCTGGAAATAGGCGTTGGTGGTGCCGTTGATCGTCGTCGACCAGTTCGCGCCATTGTAGATCACCGTGGCGGTCGACTGCGCTTGCGGCGCGACCGCGGTGACGCCCGCGACCTGGTCGCGGATCGCCTCCACGTCCTGCGG
>JBEVLV010000059.1:0-5329 GCA_040508955.1 Sphingomonas sp.
GGCCCGCCTCGGTGGCGCCATCGTCGATCACCAGCGGGATTCGCCCGGCGAGGCTGGCCACGACGTGGCTCGCGCGGGTGGGGCTGATCGCACCGCTGGCATTGGCCGAGGGCGCGGCGAGCGGCTTGCCCGAAGCCGCGAGCAGCGCCTGCATCGCGCGATGCGCCGGCACGCGGATCGCGATCGTCTCCAGCCCGGCAGTGACCAGTGACGCGATCCCGGCGTCGGCGCGCAGCGGCAGGACGAGCGTGAGCGGGCCGGGCCAGAAACGCATCGCCAGGTCGCGCGCCGCCGCGTCGAACGTCGCGATCCGCTCGGCCGCGGCGAGATCGGCGACATGGACGATCAGCGGATTGAACGAGGGCCGCCCCTTCGCGGCGTAGATGCCCGCCACCGCCGCCGAATCGGTCGCGTCGGCGGCGAGGCCGTAGACCGTCTCGGTGGGCACGGCGACGCACTGGCCGGCGCGAATCAGCGCGGCGGCTTCGGCGATCGCGGCCTCGCCGTAGGGTAAGATGCTCGGATTTGTCGGGCGCATCTGGGGCGAGCTATAGCTCCGGCAACAAGCATACAAGAGAGGCCCCGATGTTCACTCCCGCCACCGCCGAGCAGCGCTTCGTCCTCGAGCATGTCGTCCGGCTGGGCGAGCTCTCCGACGACGCCACGCCGGACTTGGTCGAGGCGGTGCTGGAGGGGGCAGGACAGTTCGCCGCGGGCGAATGGGCCCCGCTAGAGCGGCTCGGCGACACGAATGGTCCGAAATGGACTGAACAGGGCGTCGAGATGCCCGCAGGGTTCGTCGAAGCCTATAAGGCGTATGTCGAGGGCGGCTGGGGGACGATCGGCTCCCCGGTCGAACATGGCGGCCAGGGCCTGCCGGTGAGCCTGACCGCGGCGGTGCTCGAAACGCTCGGCACGGCGAACATGGGCTTCGCGCTGGCGCCGATCCTCACCGTCGGCGCGGTCGAGGCGCTGATGCACCACGGCACGCCCGAGCAGCAGGCGCTCTATCTCCCCAAGCTTTCGACCGGCGAATGGACCGGCACGATGAACCTCACCGAGCCCCAGGCGGGGAGCGACGTCGGCGCGCTCAGGTCCAGGGCCGAGCCGGTCGGCGACGGGACCTTCCGGATCAAGGGCACCAAGATCTTCATCTCGTTCGGCGACCACGACATGGCCGACAATATCGTCCATCTCGTCCTGGCCCGCACGCCCGATGCGCCCGCGGGGACCAAGGGGCTGTCGTTGTTCCTGGTGCCGAAGTACCGGCTGAACGCCGACGGCACGCCGGGGGCGTTCAACGACGTTCGGGTGGTCTCGATCGAGCACAAGATGGGGCTCCACGCCTCGCCGACCTGCGTGCTGAGCTTCGGCGATCATGACGATTGCATCGGCGAGCTGATCGGCGGCGAGCTGGGCGGCATCCGGGCGATGTTCACGATGATGAACAATGCGCGGCTGAACGTCGGGCTGCAGGGTGTGCAGGTGGCGGAGCGTGCCACGCAGCGCGCGGTCGCCTATGCCCGCGAGCGCATCCAGTCGGCCCGCGCCGGCTCGCCAAGCCGCGAGCCCGTCGCGATCGTCGAGCATCCCGATGTCCGCCGGATGCTGATGCGGATGAAGGCGCAGACCCAGGCGGCGCGCGCGCTGGTCTATTACGCCTTCGCGCAGCTCGACCGGGCGCGGGGCGGGGACGCGGCGGCGAATGCACGGGTCGAGCTGCTGACCCCGCTGGCCAAGGCGCATGGCACCGACCTGGGCAACGAGGTCGCCTCGCTCGGCATCCAGGTCCATGGTGGCATGGGCTATATCGAGGAGACCGGCGCCGCCCAGCATTTCCGCGATGCGCGGATCACGCCGATCTACGAGGGCACCAACGGCATCCAGGCCGCCGACCTGGTCGGTCGCAAGCTGAGCATGGACAATGGCGGGACCCTGCTCGCGCTGCTGGCGGAGATGCGCGAGGACGCCGAGAATGACGCGCTGGCCCGGCTGGTCGATGTCTGCGAGGAGGTCGCGCGCAACCTGCTGGCGAGCGATACCGACGACCGGCTGGCGGCCAGCACCCCCTTCCTGACGATGCTTTCGGTCGCGGTGTGCGGCTGGCTGATGGAAATGCAGGGCCGCATCGCCGCGCGCGGCGAGGGCGATCCGGCGTTCCTGGGCATGAAGGCGGCGACGGCGCGTTTCTATGTCGAGCAGCTTGTGCCCGAGGCGATGGGCCTCAAGGCCGCAGCGATGGCCAAGGCGGACGCGCTGTACGCGATCGACGCGGCGGCGTTCGCGGCCTGAGTCGCGGCACAAAACGGTAGCCGGCTACCCTAAAGTCACAAAAGTCGCAGGTTCTCGTGCGCCCGCGCATGCGCCCGCGGGCGCGCGAGGCCAAGCAGTATATTCGGGATGAGAAAGAACCTGCGCGGGGTTGCAGGCGAAATCCTACATTGCAAGCGGGCTGGGCGGGGGATCGATCCAACTGTCATCACCCCGGCCGTAGTCCCGGGTCCATTGTGCCGGTCGCGCGCCGCATCAGGCTTGAACGGCTCGCTCAGACGCGGGGTGGGCCCCGGAACAAGTCCGGGGTGACGGGTGAGGTTGTGGAAAGGCCTCCGGAAGTCACCCCTCAGCCATAGCGCTCCTCGGCCCAGGGATCGCCGCGCATGTGATAGCCGTTGACCTCCCAGAAGCCGGGCTTGTCGGCGCCGATCAGCTCGATCCGCTTGATCCACTTGGCGCTCTTCCAGAAATAGAGGTGCGGGATCACCAGCCGTGCCGGCCCGCCATGATCGCGCGCCAGCGGCTGGCCGGCCCAGCCATGTGCGACGACCGCATCCGGCGCAGCGAAATCGGCGAGCAGCACGTTGGTGGTGTAGCCGTCATAGCCGTGGAGCATCACCGCCTGCGCCTCGTCGCGCGGCTCGACATGCGCGAGCAGGTCGCGGGTCAGCACGCCCTGCCAGTCATTGTCGTAGCGCGACCAGCTGGTGACGCAGTGGATGTCGCTGCGGAGCTTCGTCTGCGGCAGCGCCATCAGGGCAGCCCAGTCGAGCGTCACCGGCCGCGCGACCATGCCGGCTACTTCCAGCTTCCAGCGTTCGCGCGGAATATCGGGCTGGCGGCCGAGATCGAGCACCGGCCATTTGACGGTGAGATGCTGGCCGGGCGGCAGCCGCTCCTCTTCCGGGCGGGCGACATGCCCGGTCAGGAACTTGCCCTGGTTCGCCCATTCCCGCTTCGATTTGGTGAGCTTGCTCGCGTCGGGGAGGTCTGGGTCGTCCATGGACTCGCTCCTGCATCGTTGCGTGGAGGATGGCATATCCGGCAGCGCTGACAAGCTCCCCTCCCTGCAAGGGAGGGGCTGGGGGGTGGGTGCGAGCGCAGCGAGCCTCCGAGCGTGCGGCAAAAGAAAATGGCGGGGCATCGAGCCCCACCATTCTCCAAACCCACCCCTTGATCCCCTCCCTTGCAGGGAGGGGAGAAAAAAGGCGCCGGTTCAGATGTCCTGCACCAGCCGCCCGTACAGCTCCGGCCGGCGGTCGCGGAAGAAGCCGAAGGCGGCGCGGTGGCGCTTCACGCGGGCGAGGTCGAGCGTCGCGGTGATCACGCCTTCTTCCTCGCGGTCGAGTTCGGCGAGGATGTCGCCGCGCTCGTCGGTGATGAAGCTGGTGCCGTAGAAGGTCTGGCCATGCTCGGTGCCGACGCGGTTGGCGGCGACGACCGGCACGACGTTCGAGACGGCATGGCCGACCATCGCGCGGCGCCACAGCCGCGCCGTGTCGAGGCTGTCGTCATGCGGCTCACTGCCGATCGCGGTGGGGTAGAACAGCAGCTCCGCGCCCATCAGCATCATCGCGCGCGCGGTCTCGGGATACCATTGGTCCCAGCAGACGCCGACGCCGAGCTTGGCGCGCCCGGCGGCTTCGGGGCCGTCCCATACCTTGAAGCCGGTATTGCCGGGGCGGAAATAGAATTTCTCCTCATAGCCCGGCCCGTCGGGGATATGGCTCTTGCGATAGACGCCGGCGACCTTGCCGTCGGGGTTGATCATCGCGAGGCTGTTATAGTGATGCGGGCCATCGGCTTCGAAGAAGCTGGTCGGGATGTGGATCTTCAGCTCCGCGGCGAGCGTCTGCATCGCCAGCACCGCCTTGTGCTCATGCGTCGGCTTGGCGTTGGCGAACAGGCCCTCGTCCTCGACACGGCAGAAATACTCGCCCTCGAACAGCTCGGGCGGCAGCACGACCTGCGCGCCGCGCGCCGCCGCCTCGCGGACCAGCTCGGACACGCGCGCGATGTTCGCGTCGATATCGGCGGTGAAGGCGAGCTGGAGCGCGCCGACGGTGATCTCGGTCATTTCTTTCCTCAGAAGCGCGGAATTTGCTGCGAGATGCAGTGGAAGCTCCCGCCGCCGGTCAAGATATGATCGGCGCGGAAGCCTGCAATGGTGCGGTCCGGAAACAGTTCCTGCAGCGCGGCGACCGCGGCCTCGTCATTGGCCTGGCCGTAGAGCGGCACGACCACGGCGGCGTTGCCGATATAGAAGTTCATATAGCTGGCCGGGATCACCTCCTCGTCCGCGATGACGCGGCCGGGCGAGGGGAAGCGGACCACCTCGACGCCGAACGCCTCGGCGCGCTGGGCGGCATCCTGATAGACGCGCCAGTTGGGGTCGTTCTCGGTCGCCTCGGGGACCAGCAGCCGGTTCTCGCCGATGAAGCGGGCAAGATTGTCGACATGGCCGTCGGTATGGTCGTTGAGCAGCCCGTCGCCGAGCCACAGCACGCGCGTATAGCCGAGATCGGCGGCGAGCCGCGCCTCGACCTCGGCCTTGCCCAGACCGGGATTGCGGTTCTGGTTGAGCAGGCACTGCTCGGTGGTGACCGCCAGGCCGGTGCCGTCGCCGTCGATCGCGCCGCCCTCGAGGATCCAGCCGTGGCGGACGACCTGGAGCTGTTTGCGCCGGGCGAGGCGCAGGCCGATATCGTCGTCGCCCTCGAGATCGTACTTGGCGCCCCAGCCGTTGAACGCGAAATCCTGGGCGGTGCCGTCGCCGGAGATGATCGCGCCGGTGTCGCGCAGCCAGATGTCGCCGAACAGCTCGATCACCACCTCGGCGGTGTCGCCGGCGAGCGTCCTGGCGGCGCGGGCGGCCTCCTCGTCGGCGGCGACCAGGATCACCTGCTCGCCACGGCCCTCGGCATGGACGGCGCGGGCGAAAGCGGCGACCTCCGCCTGGGCCTGTTCCAGGTCTTCGACCCAGAGATCGCGATGGCTCGGAAAGCCGATCCAGACGGCGTCGTGCGGCGCCCATTCGGGGGGAGGGGGGAGAGTC
>JBEVLV010000060.1:0-10399 GCA_040508955.1 Sphingomonas sp.
GCCAGGCCGCAGGGCCAGCCCGCCGCACGGCCGGTGCCGCCCGCCCGCAACCCGCAGGCCGATCGCGCGCGCCAGGCGGCGGCCCAGCGCCAGGTGCAGGTCCGTCAGGCACAGGTCCGTCCGGCGCAGGCCCGTCAGGCGCAGGTCCGTCCGGCACGGGCCCCCGACGTGCAGCGTCCGGTCCAGCAGGCCCAACGCCAGGCCCAGGTCGCGCAGGCGCGCCAGGCGCAGGCCGCGCAGCGCCAGGCCCAGATGGCGCAGCGCCGGGCGGCTCCGCCCGTACAGCGCCAGCCGCAGCCGGCGCGCGCGCAGGCGGCGCCGCCGCCGCGTCCCGCCGCGGGTCCGCCTAACCGGCCGGGCCCGGCGAACCGGCCGGAGCGCAAGGATCATCGCTAAGACCCTAACGGGAGGCGTTCGCGCGCCTCCCGCATTTTCGTTCCGCCCGGGCAACCATCCCGCCGCTTCGGCGTTGGCTCGTTTCGTCCGTATAACGGTGTCGCCGGACATTATGCTCACAGCATTACGGAGAAGATGATGCGCTTCACCCTCGTCGCCTGCCTGCCCTTCGCCCTAGCCGCCTGCCACCAGCAGTCCACCGCCGATTCCGCCGCCAAGACCGGCGAGGTGTCGCTCAACAACGCCTCGGTCGCGGAGGTCGCCAAGCAGGCCAACGCCGCCGGCCCCGCGCATTTCTCGCCCGGCGAGTGGCAGACCGAAATCGAGATCGCCGAGATCGACATGCCGGGCGTGCCGCCGCAGGTCCGCGATCAGATGGCCGCCAAGATGAAGGCGACCAAGACCTCGGTGAAGACCTGCCTCACCAAGGAGCAGGCGGACAAGCCGCAGTCGGAGATGTTCGCGGGCAAGAACAATGACTGCACCTTCGATCACTATACGATGGCCGGCGGCCGGCTCGACGCGAAGATGACCTGCAAGGCCGCCCAGGGCGGCAGCATGACCCAGACGATCGCGGGCACCTTCACCGACACGAGCTATGCGCTCACCTCGGAGATGAACGCCGCCGGCCCGCAACCGATGCACATGAAGGCCAAGGTCAACGGCACCCGCATCGGCGCGTGCAAGGGCTGACGGCATCGGACCGATAGACGTCTGAATGGCCTGCAGCCTTCTTGGCGGGCTTGCCTTGTCCAGTCACCCCGGACTTGTTCCGGGGTCCACCGGGAGGCGAGCGTTGGACAGGAAGCTCCTGCCCGGCGGGCGAGGCCGGGTGGGCCCCGGAACGGGTGCGGGGTACGAAGCGGGACGGGAGACCTGGTGTGGATGTCAAATCCCTACCCGCCCCGCGCCCGGCGCGGCTTGCAAAATAGGATTTCGCCTGCAAGCCTCGCCGGGCTCTTTCTCAATCGAATAGCCGCCCGCTCGGGCATTGCCGACGCGCCGCCGGCGCGACACGCACGCGACAGGTGCGCGCCACCGGCGCGACGGGTTGCGGCATCGGCGCGACAGGTGCGCGACACGATGCGTCAGCCACGCGACACCCACGCGCCGGCGAAGCGACGGCCGCGGCGCCTTCTGGGTGTGCGGGCGCCGCCGGACCCTCGAAATTCATCAACTTCATCAACCGAGGGCCGGTCGGTCAGTCGCCCCGCCGATAGGCGATCCGCCACATCACCATGCCGATCGCCGCCGCCACCGCCGCCAGCACCGCGCTCGACAGGATGGCGCTCAGCCAGCGATACAGCCAGGCGCGGCTGTCCATCGGCGGCATCTCGAGCAGGCCGAAGCCATAGGTCTGGGCGCCGACGAAGATCGCCATCGCCGTGACCGCGCCGATCACCGCGGCATGGTGCGCCCGCCGCAGCCCGGCGACGTGCATGACCAGCCATAAAGGTCCGCCCACGGCGGTGATCGCGATCGCCGCGAACACGCTGCCGATCATCCAGCCGCTGACGATCGAGGCGAGGTCGTGCCGCCCGCCCGCCAGCACCAGCGCGACGATGATCGTCCCCGCCAGCACGCTGCCCGCGCCGAGCGCGATGCCGGCGCGGTCGATGCTGGTGTCATAGCGGTGCCCGGCGCTGCGGGCGCGATGGTCCGTCATGTCTGGGCTCCCCTCCCTATCGAACCTGGATAGGCCGGTCCCGCGGCACCCTCAAGCGCTTCGCCGCGATCGGGCCTAACCGTTTCGCCACGTCGTGCAGGCAATGCGGCGCCAGGATGGGCGAGGGGGCTTCGCGATGGCATGGCGCGGACGAGCGGGCATCGGGCTGGCGCTGCTTGCGGGCGGGTGCGGCGATGATCCGGCCAATATTCCCCGGCAGGGCAAATGGCAGCGCGAGACGCGGCTCATCGCCCTCGTCGCCAACGATGTCTGGGTCGATCGCAAATATGCGCCCTTCGCGATTCCCGAGGACGGCACCGAGGTGGAGGCCTGCGCCGAGCCCAGGCTCCGCTCCCGCGACGAGGTCAATCGCGAGCTGCTCGGCCGCGTCGGCAAGGTCTGCACCATCGACGCGCTCGATCACCGCGACGGCAAGATCACCGGCAGCGGCACCTGCGGCCCGACCGAGACCGACGGCCGCACCGTCACCGGCACGATCGAGGTGGATGGCGTCGAGAAGCCGGACCGGCTCGGCGGCAAGATCAGCATCGCGGTCCAGGTACGCGAGGTCAGCGGGCGGAGCGACCGGGTTCGCATGGGGCTCGAGACGGTCTGGACCCGGCTGGGCGATTGCGGGCGCTAGCGCCCCTGCGTCAACGCAGCGCGTCGAACCGTCCCGCGCGCTGGCACGCGTCGATCGCGGCGAAGTCCGGCGCGGGTGGCGGCGTGCCGAGCGGGGCGATCGGCACCGGCTGGCCGATCCGCACCGCGGCGAAGCGTGCCGGGTCCGCGCCGCCACAGCGCAGCATCCCCTCCAGCATCCGCGGCGGCGTGGCATAGCCCTCCCGCGACAGCCGGAAGGTGCCCCAATGGATCGGGATCGCCTGCGGCCGGCCCAGCCCGTTCCACACCCGGATCGCGCCCGGCGGACCGATATGGCTGCCACCCGCCATCTCGCCTTCCTGGAAGCGGAACGCGCCGATCGGGATCGCCGCCAGCCGGATCGGCCCCAGCGCGGCGGCCTCGGCCGGCCATTTGCCGTCGCCCAGCCCGGTGTCGCCGGCAAAGAAGAAATTGCCGCCCGGCAGCGCCACCACGAAGCTCGACCAGAGCGCGCGGTTGCGATCGGTGAACCAGCGGCTGTCCCAATGATGGCTGCGCGTAACAGTGACCGCGATCCCCGGCATTACCGTCGCCCGCTGTCCCCAGTCGAGCGCCCGCGCCGGCACGCCCGCTTGGGCGATCACCGCGTCATTGCCCAGCGAGGTGACGATCTGCGGCCGGTCGCGGTCCCAGAGCCGCTTGAGCGTCGCCAGATCCATATGGTCGTAATGATTGTGGCTGACGAGCACGAGATCGATCTTCGGCAGGTCCTCGAAGCGGATGCCGGGCTCGGCGAAACGCCTCGGCCCCATGCCGAACGGCCCGGCGGTGTCGCTCCACACCGGATCGGTCAGGATGTTCACCCCATCCGCCTGCACCAGCAAGGTCGCATGTCCCACCCAGGTGGCGAGCATCGCCCCGCCCTCGACCCGCGCCGGCGGCTTCGACGGGGTCACCGCGACCCGTGCGGGCCAGACAGGACGGTCGGGATCGCTGACGAACTGGCGCCACAGCAGCCGGGTCGAGATGCGCAGCGGGTCCTCGCCGTCGGGATTGAAAAAATGCGTTCCGTCGAAATGATCGCTGACCGGCCCGCGATAATAGATGCGATCGAGATAGCGCGGCACGATCGTCAGGGTCAGGCACAGCGCCACGACGATCCAGAGCAGCGCCGCGCCGCCGCGGCGAAGCCAGCGGATCATCGGGCGGGAAACGATTCTGGAGAGGTCATCCGCGCCTCCATCCGCCAGATCGGCCTTGCGATCAACGCGCTTCATCCATTAGCGCTTGCCCGATGACGCTGCCCGAAACAGTCCCGGAAACGGCGGACGCCGCCGCCGCCGAGCTCGAAGCGCTCGCCGCCGAGATCGCGCACCACAACCGGCTCTATCACGGCCAGGACGCGCCCGAGATCAGCGATGCCCAATTCGACGCGCTGATGCGCCGCAACGCCGCGATCGAGGCCGCCTTCCCTGACCTCGTCCGCGCCGATTCGCCCTCCAGGATCGTCGGCTCGGCGCCGTCGGGCCATCTCGCCAAGGTCGCCCACGCCCGGCAGATGTTCAGCCTCGACAACGGCTTCTCGGACGAGGACGTCGCCGATTTCCTCGGCCGCGTCCGCCGCTTCCTCAAGCTGGCCGAGGACGCCGCGGTGACGCTCACCGCCGAGCCCAAGATCGACGGCCTGTCCTGCTCGCTGCGCTATGTCGACGGCACGCTGGTCCAGGCGCTGACCCGCGGCGACGGCCAGGTCGGCGAGGACGTGACGGCAAACGTTCGCACCATCGCCGACATTCCCGCCAGCATCGACGGCGCGCCCGCGGTGTTCGAGGTGCGCGGCGAGGTCTATATGGCCAAGGGCGATTTCACCGCGCTCAATGCCCGCCTGCTCGCCGAGGCGGAGGAGACCGGGAAGGAAGCGCGCCAGTTCGCCAATCCGCGCAACGCCGCCGCCGGCTCGCTTCGCCAGAAAGATGCCTCGGTCACGGAGGCCCGGCCACTACGCTTCCTTGCCTGGGGCTGGGGCGAGGTCTCGGAGGAGCCCGCCGACAGCCAGTACGCCGCGATGTTGCGGATCAGGGACTGGGGCTTCCCGGTCTCCGACATGCTGATCCACGCCGAGACGCTCGACCAGGCGCTCGGCCAGTACCGCGCGATCGAGAAGCGCCGTGCCGATCTACCGTTCGACATCGACGGCGTCGTCTACAAGGTCGACCGGATCGACTGGCAGCAGCGCCTCGGTTTCGTCGGCCGCGCGCCGCGCTGGGGCCTGGCCCACAAGTTCCCGGCGGAACGCGCCGAGACGACGCTCAACGACATCGAGATCCAGGTCGGCCGTACCGGCAAGCTGACCCCCGTCGCCAAGCTCGAGCCGGTGACGGTGGGCGGCGTGGTGGTACGCAACGCAACGCTGCACAATGCCGACGAGATCGCGCGGCTGGGCGTCCGCCCCGGCGACCGCGTCGTCCTCCAGCGCGCCGGCGACGTCATCCCGCAGATCGTCGAGAACCTGACCCGCGACGAGGACCGCCCCGCCTATGCCTTCCCCGATCGCTGCCCGATCTGCGATTCCGAAGCGGTCGCCGAAGAAGGCGAGGTCGATGTCCGCTGCACCGGCGGGTTGATCTGCCCGGCGCAGCGGCTCGAGCGGCTCAAGCATTTCGTCAGCCGCGGCGCGCTCGATATCGACGGGCTGGGCGAGAAAACCCTGGTCGAGTTCCTCGATCTCGGCTGGATCGCCGAGCCCGCGGACATCTTCCGCCTCGCTGCGCATCGCGAGGAACTGCTCGGCCGCGAAGGTTGGCAGGAAAAGTCGGTCGACGCGCTGCTGGCCGCGATCGAGGCGAAACGCACGCCCGATGCCGCGCGACTGCTGTTCGGCCTGGGCATCCGCCATATCGGCCAGATCACCGCGCGCGACCTGCTCAAGCGCTACGCGACGTTTTCCGCGATCCAGGCGCTGGCCGACGAGATTATCGCGCTCCGGAACGCGACCCCGCCCGCACTGGGTGAGAGCGAGCAGAAGCTCCGCACCCGGCTGGACAAAGCGATCACCGAGCATATCGGCGTCGAGAATGTCGCGGGCGCTGTCGGCCATGCGCTCGCCGACTTCTTTCACGAACCACATAATCGCGCCGTGTGGGGGGATCTGCTGGACGAGGTCGCGCCGCCGCCCTTCGTTATCGAGACCCACGCCTCCGAAGTCACCGGTAAGACACTGGTTTTCACCGGCAGCCTCGAGTCGCTGAGTCGAGACGAAGCCAAGGCCCAGGCGGAGTCGCTCGGCGCACGCGTGGCCGGATCCGTTTCCGCCAAGACCGATCTGGTGATCGCCGGTCCCGGCGCCGGTTCCAAGCTCAAAAAAGCGGCGGAACTGCAGATTCCCGTCATATCCGAGAGCGATTGGGCAGAAATCGTAACCCGCGCGAGGTGATGCTTTTTTGCAACGCAACAAAGTCTGAATCGCAGCTTAACGCGGACTCCGATTGACTGTCATTGAAGCGCAATAAAATAACGCCATGGGCGGCCGCGACGGTGAACCGCACCGCGTGCAGTGCATACCGAGCACACCGAAAGGGAAATAACTAAAATGCGCACCAAGCTTTTTGCGGGCGTGGCTTTCGCCGCGCTGATGATACCGGCGAGCGCCTTCGCGCAGTCGTCGGGTTCGGCGGACTTCGAAGGCGAGGAAATCGTCGTCACCGGTTCGCGCCTCGACAGCGGCCAGGTCACCATTCCCGACGTTCCGAAGTCCCGCATTACCCTTGGCGCGGACGTGATCTCGCACCAGCGTCCCGGCCAGACCGTGAACGACATGATCAACCTGGTCCCGGGCGTCAGCTTCCAGAACAACGACGCGACCGGCGCGGCCGGCGGCACCTTCACGATCCGCGGCTTCGACAGCTCGCGCATCTCGCAGACGCTGGACGGCATTCCGCTGAACGACACCGGCAACTACGCGATCTATTCGAACCAGCAGCAGGATCCCGAGACGCTTGAATCGGTCAGCGTCAACATGGGCACCACCGACGTGGACAGCCCCACGGCCTCGGCCGTCGGCGGCACGGTCAACATCCGTACCCGCGTTCCGTCGGAGCAGTTCGGCGCGATGCTGTCGGGCACCTACGGCGACTATATCGGCGACGGCAACAATATGAGCCGCCCGATCTATCGCATGTTCGGCATGCTCGACACCGGCGATATCGCCCATACCGGCGTCCGCGCCTTCGTCTCGGCCTCGGGCCTCGACGCGCGCCAGCCGTTCAACAATTACGGCCATCTGCGCAAGCAGCAGTACAATGCCCGCGTCTACAAGAGCCTGGGCGACAATGGCGACTTCGTCTCGCTCGCCGGCCAGTACAATGTGAACCGCAACAACTTCTTCGGCTCGGTGCCGCTGCGCACCGACGCCTCGGCCACCCGCATCGTCGGCCCGGGTTCGGGGAACCGCTTCCCGCTGACCAAGGACGAGCGCTACTACAACATCAACTATCCCTGCACGATCAACACCGCGGCGCGTCCCGGCCAGGCCGATAGCCCGTTCGCGGCCCCGGCGAACCCGACCGCCGGCGCCAGCTGCGGCCAGGAATTCGATCGTCGCTACAACCCGTCGAACACCGGCAACATCCGCTTCGGATCGCGCTTCACGTTCACCGACAAGCTGGTCGCCACGCTCGATGCCAGCTACCAGTACACCAAGGCCAATGGCGGCGGCACGGTCAACCTGCTCGAAGGCTGCGGTAACCTGGGCAGCACCAGCGTCCGCACCTGCGGACCCGGCGCCGTAACCGGCGTCATCAATACCACCGGCAATACCGGCAACGGTTCGCCGGGCGGCTTCGGCACCTATGTCGGCCGCGACCTCAATGGCGATGGCGATCTGCTCGACACCATCCTGGGCATCACGCCCAGCCAGACCCAGACCCGCCGCTTCGGCGCGGTGGCCGGTCTCGCTTACGAGATCAACGACACCAATCGCGTCCGCCTGAACTACACGTTCGACTATGGCCGCCACCGCCAGACCGGCGAGGCCGGCCTGGTTCAGCTCAACGGCGAGCCGTTCGACGTGTTCCCGGTCAACGATCCGCTGCTCGACGCGTCGGGCGCCCCGATCGAGAAGCGCGACCGCAAGTCGATCGCGATGCTCAACCAGATTTCGGGCGAATATCGCGGCGAATTCTTCGAGGACAAGTTCACGGTCAACCTCGGCGTCCGCGCACCGTTCTTCCGTCGCGAGCTGAACCAGAACTGCTTCACCGTGGCAGGCAACGGCAACGTCGCCTGCATCTCGCCGACCCAGGTCGCGGCCTATGCTGCCGCCAACCCGTACACCTACTACGCGCCGGGCGTGACGACGGTCGGCGGGATCGCCCGTCCGACCACCCCGTCGTGCAACAACGTGCAGCGTGCCTGCGTCGTCGGCTTCGCCGCACCGCAGCGGCGCGTGTTTGACTATAATCGCGCGCTTCCCAACGTGAATCTGGGCTACAAGTTCGGCGGCGGGTTCAGCATGTACGCCAGCTATGCGAAGGGCCTCTCGGTCCCGAGCACCGACAATCTCTACAACTCGTTCTACTACCCGAAGGGTTCGGAACAGGCATCGCCGAAGCCCGAGACGACCGACAGCTTCGAGACCGGCCTGCGCTACAACGCCGGCGGTATCCAGGCGCAGCTCGACGGCTGGTACACCAAGTTCCAGAACCGCACCGTCTCGGTCTACGACGTGGACAGCGACACCAGCATCTACCGCAACCTCGGTTCGGTCGATAAGTACGGCTTCGACGCCTCGATCTCGTACCAGCCGGTCCGCGACCTGCAGCTCTACGCCTTCGGTTCGTACCTGCACTCGAAGATCAAGGACAATATCGAGTCCGGCCAGACCCAGACGTCGACGACGGTCGGCGGCGTGACGACGATCACCTACACGAACGCCTTCTTCCAGACGGCCGGCAAGCGCGAAGGCGGCTCGCCCGACTGGATGTTCGGCGCGCGTGCACAGGGCACCATCGGCCTGTTCGAACTGGGCCTCCAAGCCAAGTATACCGGCGGCCGCTTCGTCAACGACGAAAACCTGCCGGTCTACACCTGCGCCGTTTCGACGACGACGCTGGGCGGCATCTGCCCCGCGGCTTCGCAGACCCAGGTCTACGGTGCCAAGATGCCTGCCTACACGACCGTCGATCTCGACGTGCGCTTCAACCTCGGCAAGCTGGTCAACAACGACAAGACCTACTTCCAGCTGAACGTCAGCAACCTGTTCGACGAGTTCTACGTCGGCGGTCTGAGCGGCTCGAACGGCTTCGTCGGCCTGCCGAACCGGTACAATATCGGCAATGCCATCATCGGCACGCCGCGTTCGATCACCGGCTCGCTGGTCGTCGCTTTCTAAGCGACGTTCCGCCAAGCGGATTGGAAGCCGCCGCTCCAGCGATGGGGCGGCGGTTTTCGTTTGGGGGTGGGCCAGCGGCATTTGCCGTCGCGAAGCCAGCGGTGTTAGAGGCAGAGCGTGGCGAGCACGGTAGACAGCGCTGAGCGGCGGATTCCGCAGGCGAACAAGCAGCCGGGGTTTTTCTCCCGGCCCTTTTTCGAAGACAAGAGCCGCGCCTTCTGGACGCTGCAGGCCGTGGGCTGGAGCGGCTATCTGCTGCTGCGCACGGTCTCGTCGATCTCCAACGGCCAGCTCGTCGAGGGGATCATCAAGTCGATCATCGAATCGATCGTCGGCTATTGCCTCACGCTGCTCCTTTCCTCGCTTTACGGCTATTATCGCCGCCTGCCGCGCATCACGAGCATCCTTTTGACGCTCGGCACACTCGGCGTGGCGACGCTGATCTATGCCGTGCTGGAGGCCTTCACCTTCTCCTTCACTGCGGCCGAGCCGGGCATCACTCTCACGCGCGTGCTGGGCTATACCTTCCTCACCTCGATCGTGCTGGCGGGCTGGTCGGCGCTCTATTTCGGAATCAACTTCTATCTGATCGTCGAGGAGCAGATCGATCAGATGCAGATCCTGGAGAACCAGGCGTCGAGCGCGCAGCTGGCGATGCTGCGCTACCAGCTCAACCCGCATTTCCTGTTCAACACGCTCAATTCGATCTCGACCCTGGTGCTGCTCAAGCAGACCGAGCGGGCGAACATCATGCTGTCGCGCCTGTCGTCCTTCCTGCGCTACACGCTCGCCAACGAGCCGACCGCGCACGTCACCCTCGCCCAGGAGGTGGAGACGTTGAAGCTGTATCTCGAGATCGAGAAGATGCGCTTCGACGAGCGGCTGCGCACCCATTTCGACGTCGACCCGCGCTGCGCCAAGGCGCGACTGCCCTCGCTGCTGCTCCAGCCGCTCGTCGAAAACGCGATCAAATATGCCGTCACCCCCCAGGAAGAGGGGGCGGATATCACCGTCTCGGCTCGGCTCGCCGGAGAACGGGTGCAGATCGCCGTATCCGACACCGGCCCCGGATTGATCGAAAGCAAACCGAGGCCGACCCTTTCAACCGGCGTGGGGCTCGCCAATATCAGGGAGCGTCTGGCGCAGGCCTTCGGGCCTGACCATCGTTTCGAAACGCGAACGAAACCTGGGGAAGGTTTCAGCGTTGAAATCGAGATACCGTTCCAGCTTGAGGAACCGAACCGAGAGGCCGCATGACCATCCGAACCATCCTAGTCGACGACGAACCCTTGGCCATCCAGGGGCTCGAACTCAGGCTCCAGGAGCATGAGGATGTCGAGATTATC
>JBEVLV010000061.1:0-6791 GCA_040508955.1 Sphingomonas sp.
GCGCGACGAACCGCAGCACCGGCTCGTCGTGCTGGTTGAACACGGTCATCCGGCTCTTGGTGCTGCCCATCTCCGGGCGGCTCTGCGACGGCCGCACTTCCAGTATCTCGGTCTCGCAGCGCAGCACGTCGCCCGGAAAGACCGGCTTGAGCCAACGCAGTTCGTCGATGCCCGCGGCGCCCAGGCTCGCCTGGGGATGCTCCTTCATATGCGCGACCAGCATCGACATCGTCATCGAGCAGGTGTGCCAACCGCTCGCCGCCAGCCGACCGAAATGGGTCTGCGCCGCGGCGTCGTCGGAAAGGTGGAAGGGCTGCGGATCATATTTCTCCGCAAAGGCCAGCACTTCCTCGCGGGTCACCTCATAGCGGCCGAAGCTCTGCTTCATGCCGACTTCGATATCGTCCAGGTACAGCATCGGATGGGTTTCGGATGGAAACGCATCCGATGCAAGAGCGGTCTAACCTTCCGTCACCCCGGACTTGTTCCGGGGCCCACCGGCCGGCAGGCGACGCCGTGGCGGTCTTGCGGGCAGGGCGACTTGCGCGACAAGCGACAGCGACCAGCGGAGGAGTGGGCCCCGGAACAAGTCCGGGGTGACGAGAGTCAGCGGACCAAGACGTCCTTGAACGGCGCGTCGGTGCCGTCCACGCCCGGCTTGGCTGGCAGGCCCAGCAGGTCGCGCAGCAGCGGGTAGACGTCGACATTGTCGAACGCCGGCAGCTTGGCTGCGCGGAAGGCGGGGCCGTGCGCGATGAACAGGGCCGCCATGTCGGGCGCGTAATTGTCATAGCCATGGTTGCCGCCGGTGCCGTCGCGCGTCGGCGCCTTGTCGAGCACCTGCCAGCCGGTCTCGGCCAGGCACAGGATCGCCGGGATGCGCGCGTTGGTGCCGTAATGGAGGCGCGCCGGGATCTCGCTCTTGCGCCAGCAGTCCATATGCTCGTGATGCCCGAGCAATATCTTCTCGACCGAAGCTTCCTTGCCCGGCAGCGGCGTCAGCGCGGCATAGGGGCCCGCCTCGACCAGGTGATAATCCTCGGGCGGCACGCCGAGCAGTACGACGCGCGCGCTGCTGGTCTGGGCCATGCCGTGATCGGCGACGATCACCAGGTTGGCGGGCTGGTGCAGCGCCTCCAGCCCCGCGAGCAGGTCGCCGATGCGCTGGTCCACCTCGGCCACCGCATCGGTGGTGCGCGAGGAGGCGGGGCCGTTGCTGTGGCCGGCGCCGTCGACGGTATCGAAATAGAGCGTCAGGAATTTCGGCCGGATCGCCGCGGGGCGGCGCAGCCAGTCGAGGATGCCGTTGACCCTCTGCACGCTGGTCACCGAATGGTTGAACTGCATCCAGTCCTCGGGCAGCGCGCCGCCGGTCATCCGGCGCCCGCCATTGGCCGGCTTGCCGCCGACCGGCACGTTCGATCCCGGCCAGAACATCGTCGCGCTGCGGATCCCCGCGCGCTCGGCATCGGTCCAGATCGGCTCGGCGGTGTTCCACCAGAAGGGATCGTCGGTCTCCATGGTGAAGACCTCGCCGGGGCGGGCGGCGTCCTCCATCTTGTTGGCGACGATACCGTGATGATCGGGATAGAGGCCGGTCACCAGCGTCCAGTGATTGGGGAAGGTCTTGGACGGGAAGCTCGGCCGCATCGCCGCGCTCGCACCCTCCGCCGCCAGGCGCGAGAGGTTGGGCGTGACGCCGCGGTCTAGATAGTCGGGCCGGAAGCCGTCGATCGAGACGAGGATCGTCACCGGCGCCTTCGCCTCTGTCGTCACGGGTGCGGAGGCCGGCGTCAGCGCGGGTGCCGTCGCACAAGCCTGGAGCAGGGCGGCGAGGGCCGCGGCGGCGATCTTGGAATACCAGCGCATGGCGGCCCCTTGCCCGCCATTTGTTGCGGACTGAAGTCTTATTGCCCCAGCGCGAGCCGCGCGAACAGGGTGTAGCTGACCGGCGCCTTGCCATAGGCAGCATCCAGCGCCGCCGGCTTGGCATAGGCCGCCAGCGATCCGCCCAGCGCCAGCTCGGCCTCGCCCAGCGGGATGCGATAGGCATAGCCGCCCTCGAACCGCGTCACGCGGAACCTCACGTCGTGCAGCGGCGCGGCGTGATCGGGGAACAGCTCGTCATTGGCGACATTCTCGACCCGGCCGAAGATGCTGTGATGGCGGGTCAGGTCCCAGGTCGCCTCGCCGGTCCAGGCGGTCAGCGTCTCGCCGGGAACGCGGTCCTTGGCGGCGAAGGCGATCATCGCAGCGAGCCCCTTGCGGGCGTAATGCACGCTCGCCGTGGTCCGCCGCTCGTCCTCGCCCGGATGCGTCGCCTCGGGCTCCTTCAGCCGGCCGGTGCTCACCTGCATTGCCCAGTTGGGGCTGGGCGTCCAGGTGGCACGGACGCTCCAGCTGTCGAAGCGCGGCGTGTCGATGTTCCAGCGCTTCTCGTCGGGCTCGCGCCCGTTGAATACCGATCCCTCGAGTTGGAAGGTCGATGCCTTCACGCCGCCGGTCACCACGCCATAGGTGATGTGCGTGCTGTCGAACCAGTGATGGGTGATCGGCGAGAGCGCGAGATAGCGATCGGAGCGGCGGTGCATGAACGCGCTCGGCCCCAGTGCCGGCTCGGCCACCGGTCCGCCATAGACGAACAGGCTGGTATCCTTCGCCACGTCCAGGTCGATCCGGCCGGACAGCTCCATGAACAGGTCGTGCGGATGCTGGCGATCGACGAGCGGTCGGCCATGCGCGGTCTCGCCGCTCGCGAACAGATTGGGGTAGCCCTGTTCGCCCATCGCGGGCTCCAGGCTCATCATCGTGCGGAACTCGAAGCGGGCGTTGTCGCCCAGGCTGCGGCTGGCACTCAGCATCGCCATCGATTCGACAAAGGCCATGTCGCCGCCGCGCGGCCCGCCCTGATCGGTATAGACGCTGGTGAGCGCCCCATGGACCATCACCATCCAGTCGCCCGCGGCGATATGGATGCCGCGCATTCCCCCCTCGGCACCGGGCAGCAGCGAAGTGCCCGATCCGGGCGAGGCATTGGCGGAGGCGCCCATGTCCATACCCGCCATCCCGGCCATGTCGTGATGCGCAGGTTCCTGCGGCGGCTCCTGGGCCGAGGCGGGGGTGTCCATCTTCATGCCGGGCATGTCCTGCGCCGCGGCCGCGGCGGGCAGCATCAGCACGCCCGCGAGCGCCAGTATCGGGGGGGTACGCATCAACGCTCCTCTACGCCGCTCAACCATGCGGGCCGGCCAGCATCCAGACCGCCATCGCGATCATGAAAAGATTCTCGGTCAGCGACACAAAGCCGAGCGGCACGTTGCTGTCGCCGCCCACGCATGCGCATTTGAGCGTGCGCCGCTCGATATAGACCGCCTTGAACACCGAAACCGCGCCGATGCCGCCGATGAACAGCGCGACCGGCACCGACAGCCAGGTCAGCGCGCCCGCCGCCATCAGCAGCCCCGCCAGCGCCTCGGCGAACGGATAGATGCGGGCATAGGGCACCCAGCGCTGCGCGAGCAGGTCATAGCCGAGGAACATCGTCGCGAACCCGTCGACGTCGCGCAGCTTGAGCATCGCCAGCAGCACCATGCTGAACGACACGAACCATAAGGCGGCGTGGACGGTGAAGGGCGTCGCCATCGTCGCCTGGCTCACCGCGCCGGCCAGCAACGCCGCGATCGCGAACACCACCAGCACCGGCGTGTAGGTCACCGCCTTGGGATCGCGCAGCTCGAGCCCGAAATAGCGGCGCAGATCGTCATGGCCGCCGATCCGCTTGCCCGCGATGAAGGTCTGCGGCGTGGTCGTCACGCCCTGCTCGGCCTTGAAGGCGTCGGTTTCCTCGCGGGTCTTGAGATGCCGGTCCTCGACCGCGAAACCCTTGCTCTCGAGCAGATGCTTCGCGCGCAGCCCCCAGGGGCAGATGTGCCCGGGCATCACCATGCGATAGAGGATCGCGGTCTTGTTGGGCGTCGCGGCCATGCTTGTATCCCTTGGTCCGCGACGCATATAGCTTCCGTACCATGGTACGGAGTCAAGCGATGTCGGCGCTCACGATCGGAAAACTGGCCAGCGAAGGCGGGGTGGGGGTGGAGACGGTGCGCTACTACCAGCGCCGCGGCCTGCTCGACACGCCGGATCGCGCCGATCTCTATGGCGGGGTGCGCCGCTACGGCGCGCCGGATCTGCGGCGCCTGAGATTCATTCGATCGGCCCAGGCGGCGGGCTTCACGCTGGAGCAGATCGCCGAGCTGCTGGCGCTGGACGCGACCGACGATCGCGCCCGTGCTCGCGAGCTGGCGCGCGAACGTATCGCCGCGCTCGACGCGAAGATCGAGGAGATGACGCGCGCTCGGGATTCGCTTCACAGGCTGGCCCGCGAGTGCGGATCGGGCGGCGCAGGGCCGTGTCCGATCCTCAGTGCTTTCGAGAGCTGAACAGCCGCTTGTGCCTAGAATGATATGATGTATCATTTGTTCTTATGAGACTTTCGCTCCAGGCCGCCACGCTGGCCTTTCTGTTCGCTCCCGGGTGCGGTTCGGCGCAGGAAGTCCCCACGATCGGCTTCGGTGCGGCGATCGGCGAGCATCGCCTGTCGGGAAACGACAGGTTGGAGATTGACGGGTTGGATCGCGGGACCTTTAGCGGCATTTCGGTCCGCGTCACCGTCGGGACGGACGGCAGCGTCATCGATGCCCGGATGGACCGCGACGGCATCGAGAAGGGGGATGCGCGCCCGGCGCTGGCCGCGGTGCGGCAATGGAAGTTCCATCCCTTCGAATATCGCGGGCGACCGGTGCGGGCGGTCGGTACCGTCTCGATAAACTATGTGCCCAAAGGGAGATGGGCCGATCCGCAGGCCGATTTTCCAGCGATCGATTATGCCACGCTCCGGATCGAGCTGCAGCGCAGCGCCTGCTATGGCAACTGCCCGGATTATTCGGTCGCAATCGACGGCGCCGGCAACGTCACCTTCTCGACGCGGGCGAAGCCGGTGGACGAAGTCTCCGCGCTCCACCGTGCATACAACGCGAACGGGGTCCTCGTCCCGGGCACGCATCGAACGAAGATCGATCGGGCGACGCTCGATGCGTTGATCGGGAAGTTCCGCACTGCGCGGTTCTTCGGCCTGGAGAAGAACTATTCCTATCCGGTGACGGACAACCCGACCCATGTGCTCCGCTTCTCGACCGGCGGCCGGACGATGGAGGTGGCCGACTATGTCGGCCGCATGGCCGGGATGCCCGCCGAGGCGTACGATCTCGAAGCCGCGGTCGATGCTGCTGCCGGCACGGCGCGCTGGGTGACCGGCGATGCGACCACGCTGGCGGCGCTTGTCGCCGACGGGTTCGATCCCCGGTCGCGGGAAGCGGCGCGGCTGGCCGTGGCTGCGTTGGGCGAGAGCGGGGATGCCCTGGTGCTCGATCTGATCGCGGCGGGCCTGCCGCTCGACGCCGTCGTCAAGGACCCGCGCGGCGCAACCGTGCAGACGGGCGTCTTGCTGCAACGCGAGTCGATCCGGTTCGGTCGCGCCGGCGTCGCGCGTGCGCTGGCCGCGCGCGGCTGGCTCGCCAAGGTTCCGGCAGCCGAACGCGCGCAGCTCTTTGCAGAAAGTGCCGGTGGGTGCGATCCCGATGTCGCACGCGCGATGGTCGAGTCCGGCGTCGATCCGAATGCGCAAAGCAAGGCGAGCCACGACATGGGCTTCACCGGTGGTGGCAATGCGTTGAATGCCGCCGTCGCATCGTATGGCACATGCCGGGATATCGATCGGGCGGCGCTCGTGAAGGCGCTATTGGCGCTCGGCGTCGATCCCAATGCCCGGAATGCCGATGGCGAAAGTCCGATCTTCGGGCTGGAGGATCGGGGCCTTCTCGACCTGCTTCTTGCGAACGGCGCCAAGGTCGGCATCAAGGACAAGGCGGGCCGCGGTCCGGTGTTCGGAACCTGGACGGACGTGATCGCGCTGACCCTGCTCGATGCCGGTGCCGATCCGCGCGGCAAGGACGAGGGCGGCAAGACGCTGCGTCAGGTCGCCACGCAAAAATACATGCCCGCCACCCTGGCCTGGCTCGACGCCCACGGCATTCCCTGAGCGCGCGTAGAGCGCCGCAGCGCCCTCAGCTGTGCAGGAAGTGCATCACGTCGCCGTCATGGACGACATAGGCCTTGCCTTCCGCGCGCAGCTTGCCGTTCTCGCGCGCGCGCGCCTCGCCGCCCAGCGAGACGAAATCGTCATAGGCGATCGTCTCGGCGCGGATGAAGCCCTTCTCGAAATCGGTGTGGATCTCGCCGGCAGCCTCGGGCGCGGTCGCGCCGGCATGGACGGTCCAGGCGCGCGCCTCCTTGGGGCCGACGGTGAAGAAGGTCAGCAGGTGGAGCAATTTGTACCCCGCGCGGATCACGCGGGCGAGGCCGGTTTCCTCCAGCCCCAACTCGGCCAGGAACTCGCCGCGATCCTCGACCGGCATCGTCGCGATCTCCGCCTCGATCGCGGCGCTGACCACGACCGCCTCCGCGCCCTCCGCGGCGGCCTTCGCGAAGACCCGCGCCGACAATTCGTTGCCGTTCGCGGCATCGCCCTCATCGACGTTGCAGACGTACAGCACCGGCTTGGCGGTCAGCAGCTGCGCCTGCGCGAACACCCGCGCCTCTTCCTCGTCCTTCGGCTGCGTCAGCCGCGCGGGCTTGCCCTCGCGCAGCAGTTCCAGTGCCTGGCCCAGCACGGCGGCGGCCACCTTGGCCTCCTTGTCGCCCTGCATCGCCTTTTTGGCGAAGGCGGGGACGCG
>JBEVLV010000062.1:0-18020 GCA_040508955.1 Sphingomonas sp.
GACAGGAAGCTCCCGCTCGACGGGCGAGGCTAAGTGGACCCCGGAACAAGTCCGGGGTGACGGGGTGGGCAAAGGCTGGCGAGCACCTTAAATGCCGATTGGTCCTAGAGCACTGCAGATCAGGCACATATACAGGCCCGCAACCCAAGGACCCATTCATGGCTGAACCCGATCCCAAGGCACTGATCGAGGCCGCCCGCGCCGCGGCGCGCAACGCCTACGCCCCTTATTCCAACTTCGCGGTCGGCGCCGCGGTGCTGCTGTCGGACGGCAGCATCGTCACCGGCGCCAATTTCGAGAATGCGAGCTACGGCCTGTCGCTCTGCGCCGAGACGGTCGCGCTGGCCACGACCAGCGCCCAGGGGCGGCTGCGCGACGTGGTGGCGATCGGGGTGATCGGCGGGCTGATGCAGGACGGCGTGGCGCGCGGCACCGCCCCGGTCGGCCCGTGCGGCCGCTGCCGCCAGGTCATCAACGAAGCCGCCCAGCTCGGCGGCCGCGACCTGCCCGTCTTCTGCGGCGGCGCGGAGGGCGACCAGATCGCGAGCTATCGCCTTTCCGAGCTCCTCCCCCATGCCTTCGGCCCGGCCGATCTCGGGCTGGCGTGAGCGGCAACCTCGCCACCACGGCGATCCGGCCGTTCGTCCCCGGGGGCAAGGATTTCGCCCTGTCGAAGCGCTTCTACCAGGCGCTGGGCTTCCGGATCACCTTCGAGGCCGACCAGATCGCCGGCTTCGCCTGCGACTCCGGCCAGTTCCTGCTCCAGGACTTCCATGTGAAGGAATGGGCGGAGAATTTCATGATGCAGCTCGTCGTCGCCGATCTCGATGCCTGGTGGGCGCATATCGAATCGCTCGACCTGCCGGGCAATTTCGGCGTCCAGCCGCCACGCGCACCCGCGATGCAGCCCTGGGGCCTGCGCATCGCCTATGTGATCGATCCTTCGGGCGTCCTCTGGCATGTCGCCCAGGGCTAAGGGCCCGTCCGATTTCCAATCCTCTCCCGAATGGGAGAGCACGCCTCGCCCCCTTGCAATGTAGGATTCCACCCGCTTCGCTCGACAGTCGTCCATGCGGCGCTGCTCCTTGAACCGTGGATTGCCAAGAATATCGCGTTGCGGTCGTGCGACCGGCGCGTGCATGTCGCGTCGGTGTCGCACACGTGTCGCGTCACAGGCGCGTGACTGTCGCTTCGGTGTTGCGTCCGTGTCGCGAACGCGCACCGCTCCTCTGGGGAGGCTCCGAAATTACCCCTATATTTGTAAACTTCGCCAACTTGCGGTCGACGGTCATGCCGTATTTCCGGGGAAAGCTCCGGCGAAGACCGGTCCGCTTGCAATGTAGGATTTCACCCGCAACGCCGCGCAGGCTCTTTCTCATCGCGAATACACCGCACGTCCTCGCACCCCCTTGCGGACGGCCCGCTTAGCCGCGACAAACGCAGCCCAATCACGGAGCAACGATGTCCATCCTTTCCGACCGCTGGATTCGCGAGCAGGCCCAGACCCATGGCATGATCGAACCGTTCGTCGAGGCGCAGCGTCGCGAGGGCTGCATCAGCTACGGCCTGTCCTCCTATGGCTATGACGCGCGCGTGGCGGACGAGTTCAAGATCTTCACCAATATCGACAGCGCCGTGGTCGATCCCAAGGACTTCTCGGCGAACAGCTTCGTCGATCGCAAGACGGACTGCTGCATCATCCCGCCCAACAGCTTCGCGCTGGCCCGCACGGTCGAATATTTCCGCGTGCCGCGCGATGTGCTGGTCATCTGCCTGGGCAAGTCGACCTATGCGCGCTGCGGGATCATCGTCAACGTGACCCCGCTCGAGCCCGAATGGGAGGGGCATGTCACGCTCGAATTCTCGAACACCACGCCGCTGCCCGCCAAGATCTATGCCAATGAAGGCGCCTGCCAGTTCCTGTTCCTCAAGGGCGAGCAGCCCTGCGAGACCAGCTATGCGGACCGGGCGGGCAAATATATGGGCCAGCGCGGCGTGACCCTGCCCCGGCTTTGACGAGGAGAATGCGGATGCGGGGACGACGCAGGATCGACTTCAATGCCCTGCCCTATGCCGCGGGCGCGATCGGGCTCGCGGTCCTCACGTTCCTGTACCGCGACTTTGCGCTGCAATGGCAACCCGTCCCGGCCGGCATTCCACGCCGCGAGACGCTGGTGCTGGTCAGCGCCGCCCTGCTCGGCCTGGGCGGCGTGCTCGCGCTCCTGCCCCGGGCAGGCTTCCTGCGCCTGCTGCTGCCCCTGCAATATCTGGTCTGGGCGCTGGCGCTCCACGGCCCGGCGGTCCTCGCCAAGCCGAACGTCGCGAGCCTGCTCGGGTTCGCCGAAATACTGGCGCTGGCGGCCGGCGGCGCGGCGCTTCTCCTGGGCAGGCGCCCGGGCAACATGCGCGTGACGCTGCGGGTCCTGTTCGGCCTGTGCGCGATCGTGTTCGGGATCAGCCACTTCGTCTATGCGGGCTTCACGGCTGCGATGGTGCCAGCCTGGCTGCCGAAGCCGCTCTACTGGGCCTATTTCACCGGTGGCGCACACATCGCCGCCGGCCTGGCGATCCTGTCGGGCGTGGCTGCGCGCGTCGCTGCGACGCTGCTGGCGGTGATGTGCGGGTCGTTCGTGCTGTTGCTGCACGCGCCGCGCGTCGTGGCGGCACCTTCAAATCGACTGGAATGGACGATGCTGCTGATCGCCCTGTCGATCACCGGCGCAGCGTGGCTCGCGCGCGACCTGGCCCTGGCCGGCCGCGCGCGACCGTTTAGCGGGCGCTGAACTGCACGGTCTCGATACGCTTGAGCCCGTTCTGGGCGATGACGTGCGAGCCGACGGTGCGCTGGGCGGAGATGTCCATCAGCACATCGGCCTGCGCCAGCACCTGGCTGTATAGCGCGCGCGCTTCGGCGTCGCGGCCTGTCTGTACATAGACCGCGGCGAGGTTGAGCAGCAGCTCGGGACGATTGGGATGGACGCGAAGTTGGGCGAGCAGCTTCTGCTCGGCCCGGGTATAGGCGCCGTTGAAGATATCGGCGCTGGCAACGGCGCGGTCTTCCTGCGCCTGTGCGGGTATAGCGATGAACATAAGCGGCGCGACGGCCGCAACGACAAGCCCCATACGCATCGGGCATCTCCTAATGTTACATCAAGTTTACGTCTTTGTGACACTTGAGTGACTCTAATGTGTCACTTAAGTTGCGTTCTCGCAATCAGGAAAAAAGGTAAAAAAGAGGCGGCCCCGAAGGACCGCCTCTCATGTTTCAGGCGCCGAGCGCCGGCCGATCAGAAATCGTTGCGATACTGTTCGTTGCCGACAAAGCCCAGCTTGGTCACGTTGGCGCGCTTGACGATCGCCAGCACGCGATCGACCACGTCGTACCGTGCCTGCGGATCGGGCTGGAAGTGCAGTTCCGGCTCCGGATCGCGCTGGAGCGACGCATCGAGATACTGGCGCAGCGTGACGTCGTCGATCTGGACGCTGTTCCAGAAAACGCGGCCTTCGGCGTCGATATAGAGCTTGTTCTTTTCCGGCTCCACGGGTGTGGCGTTCTGCGGCGAATTCTGCGGCAGATCGACCTTCACTGCGTGGGTCTGGATCGGAATGGTGATGATGAACATGATGAGGAGCACGAGCATGACGTCGATCAGCGGCGTCGTGTTCAGATCCATCATCGGCTGACCGTCTTCCTGGCCACCGCTTATCGACATTTCAGTAACTCCTTCGAAACGCTCATCGTCACATGCGGACGGTGCTGCTGCCGGGGGCAGGCTCGGAGATGAAGCCGACCTTCACGAAACCGGCCATCTGCATGGTGTAGATCGTCCCGCCGAGACAACGGTACGGGGTGTTCACGTCACCGCGGATATGGACTTCGGGAAGCTCGAGCCCGGCGGCGTTGGGGCCACCCTGGCGCGCAATTTCGTCTTCCAGCTTCTTCACCGCCCGCTTGAGCAGTTCTTCATGGGTTACCGGAGTCATGCCCCAATAGACCTGACACTGGCCGCCGGCACCCGTCACCGAGAGCGCGACATTCTCGGGCTTCGTAGTGGTGGGCTCGAACTGCACCTTGGGCAGATCCAGCTTGATCGTCTGGATCACAACCGGAACCGCGATCAGGAAGATGATCAGGAGCACCAACATCACGTCCACCATGGGCGTGGTGTTGATGTCCGACATCGGTGTGTCGTCGCCGCTTTCGCCTACGCTCATCGCCATTGGGCGCTATCCTATCCTTCGTATGACGCTGCCGGCCCAGAGCCTGGCAGCGGGAGCCGCGCACGGCGCGCGGCTCCCTGTAGGTCGTGGTAGTTTACGGGCGAGTCGGCGCGCCACCGGTCTGGCCGGCAGTCGTCGTCGAGGCGACCGGCTTGGCAGCCGCCGGGCCCTTCTTGACGGTGGTCGGACGGACGCGGCCGTCCGAAGCCAGGTAGCCGAGCACGTCGTTCGAGAAGGCGTTCAGAGCCTCTGCGATCGACTTGTTGCGGCGCTGCAGGAAGTTGTAGCCGAGCACCGCGGGAACCGCGACGACCAGACCGAGAGCGGTCATGATGAGCGCCTCACCGACCGGGCCGGCGACGGCGTCGATCGAAGCCTGACCTGCCGCACCGATCTTGATCAGCGCGCGGTAGATGCCGATAACGGTACCGAACAGACCGATGAACGGCGCGGTCGCACCGGTCGTGGCGAGGAAGGCGAGACCGCCACCCAGGGCCGAGTTGATCGTCGATTCCGAGCGAGCGAGCGAGCCGTGCAGCCAGTCATGGGCCTCCACGGGATCGGTCAGTTCCTTGTACTGCTCCTGCGCCTGGAGACCGTCGTCGACGATCTGGCGATAGGCCGAATTCTTCTCGAGCTTGGCAGCGCCCTCGCGCAGGCTGTTGGCGCTCCAGAAGCTGGCGCGGACGCGCTTCGCCTGGTTGATGATCTTCTGCTGCTCGAAGATCTTGGTGAAGAAGATGTAGAGCGAGACGAAGAGCATCAGCACCAGCAGGCCGAAAACGGTCTGCGAGATCAGGCCGCCCTCACGCAGAGCGGGAATAAGGCCATAGGGGTTGCCGCCCTTGGCTGCCGTGGACCCGGCGGCGAGAATGGTCGTGAGCATTGTCGGTTCTTTCCTCTAAAAAGTAGCGCGTTTTCCACCCCGGCACGCCGCCATCGGCGCGCCGGCCACTCAATCAGTTCTTCGGCAGTTCCCAGCGAAAGCGATTCACATAGGCCGCGGGAATCTTGTTGCCGCTCGCATCCTCGGCCGGTGAGAACCGGGCGCGGCGCTTGAGCAACGAGCAAGCCGTGCTGTCCAGCAGCGACGAGCCGCTCGACGCAGTGATCGAGCAATCGGTCACCTTGCCGGTCGCGTCGACGCTGAGACGGAACCCGGTCGTACCCTGCTGCTCGCCACGAAGCGCGGCAGAAGGATAGTCGTCGTTCGTCACCCAGGTCTGCGGCGGGCTCTTGGGCTTCAGTGCCTTGGCGATCCGCGGCGGCGCAGGCGGCTGCGGCGGAGCTACGGGCGCCGGAGGTGCCGGTGGCGTGAGCGGTGGCGGAGGAGGGATGACTGCCGTCGTCTGCACCGGCGGCGACGGAGTCACCGTCTGCACGATGGCCGGCGGCGTCACCACCTGCGTCGGCGGCGGCGGCACTGGCGTGTCGGGCGGCGGCGGCGGGGGTGGAACCTCCTCGGGCGGGGGCGGCGGCTCATCGACCTCGAAGGTCTTCAGCTCTTCCGCCTTCTTCTTGATATATTGGTATGCCAGACCTGTGACGAAGGCATATCCCATGCCAGCAACGATCAGTGCGACCAGTACGATCGCAACGACGCGGCTGCCACTTACATTCCGGTCAGCGTAAGCCATTCGGCAACGTCACTCCTCTAATCCTGCTTGCGACCCTGGGCGCGGGTTAACCCGCTGCACAAATCCGCCCGCCGTGCGCTCTGTGCGTCCGTTCGGCAGAGCCCGAGTCTCTATCGTGGCCTCCCGGAGGACGCAAACCCTTTGTCGGACAAACCCGCCCTACAATCGCCG
This sequence comes from Sphingomonas sp., assembly GCA_040508955.1. Taxonomy (GTDB): domain Bacteria; phylum Pseudomonadota; class Alphaproteobacteria; order Sphingomonadales; family Sphingomonadaceae; genus Sphingomonas. Next base: position 6,030 of record JBEVLV010000062.1, read on the forward strand.
CATGGCAGAATTATTTCTGTATAAGAACGGTACAATCAGGTAACGCAAAACACATGATCCGTATCCCAGTTTTGGCTTTTTGTTGCGCTGCAGCATATGTCACCGGTGTCCAGGCCTCGCCACAAGCTACGCAAAACACGGCACAAGCCACACCTGTATTACCCAGCTACGTCACCGTCGCCGGAAAGGTCATTGGGGCTCCTTTGATCATCGATGCGCGTGTTGCCGAGGTCACGCCGATTAAGTCCGAACAAGCGGCAGATCTCGCTGCCGGATACGCCCGAGTCTATGTCGAGGCCGATGTTCTGGCACTGATTCGCGGCACGAACGCACTTCCGACGCGCATTTCCTATGTCGCGGATATCCCGCTCAATGCGCGCGGCAAGCTGCCCAAGCTGAAGAAGCAGCGGGTGGTGCTTTTCGCCCGTCCGGTCGCTGCGCGTCCCGATCAGGTGCAGCTTACCGGACCCGGCAGCCAGCTAGACTGGTCCGCTGAACTGGACGCGCTGGTGCGCGGCGTGACCAAGGATGTGCTTGCGTCTGATGCGCCCCCGACGATTACGGGAATCGGCAACGCGTTCCACGTACCCGGCTCGCTGCCGGGCGAAGGCGAGACGCAGGTGTTCGTCCAGACTTCGACCGGCGCCCCGGTCTCGCTCCAGATTCTTCGGCGCCCCGGCGAGCAGACGCGCTGGTCGGTATCGCTTGGCGACATCGTCGATAATGGCGCCGGGCCACCCAAGCCTGCGACCTTGCTATGGTATCGGCTGGCGTGCGGCCTGCCCCGCGAGTTGCCCGCGGAGAGCCTGTCGTCGGAAGAGCCCGGCAATGCCGCCGCCGCCCGCGAGGATTACGCGCTGGTGCTCCGCGAACTGGGGCCCTGCACCTAGCGGCGATTGCGAATCAGGGTGATTCCGATCGATTCGCCGTTCTCGGCGATCGCGAGCTTCACGATTCGCACCTCGACCCGGCGCACGCGCGAATCGGAGACGAGAATCGTCTCGCAGATATGTTCGGCCACGCCTTCGATCAGGGTGAAGTGCACGCCCTGCGGCAGCGCGGTGCTCGCCGCATGCTTGAGGTCGATATAGCTTTTCGAAGCGCTGAGAGGGGTATCCGGGGCGAATCGCTCGGGCAGTTCCAGGTCCGCGGTGATCGAGATCCGCAGCGGCTGCGGCAGATGCGTTTCCTCGGAGTAGATGCCGGTCAGGACATCGACCTGGAGATCGTGCACCTGCAGCTGGAGTAGATCGGGCAATTAGTCGCCTTTCATGCGAATTGGCGGGCGCCATAGCAGAAGGCGCCCGGCGGGAAAGCCCGATGCGCCACAATGGCACTGCAGACGAAGTGATTCGCTCTTGCACGCGCATGCATCGGCGCTAAAGCGCGCGGCCCCCGATACCCGATCGGGCGTTATGTGTAAGGATGTACGAGGTGATCGCTCTGGTGCCGCTGGCTTCCGTTGACTCCCAGGCCGTCGAGGCTCTGCTCGACAGCGCCTTTGGGGCCGACCGACGCACGCGTACCGCCTATCGCATCCGTTCCGGCACAGCGCCGATTCCCGAGCTCAGCTTCGCGGCGATTCAGGAGGACGGGACCCTGGCCGGATCGATCCAGTGCTGGCCGGTCGAACTGGCGTGCGACGGCGGCGGCAGCGTTCCGATGGTGATGGTCGGCCCGGTCGCGGTGGATCCCCGCTGGCAGCAGGCCGGAATAGGCCGCGCACTTATGGAGCGGATGCTTGAGGCTGCACCCGGATCAGAGGTTGCCGGAGCGGGCGCGCTGATGCTGATCGGCGATCCCGAATATTATGGCAGATTCTTCGGATTCACCGCTGATCGCACCGGCGGCTGGCGCCTGCCCGGACCGTTCGAAGCCCGCCGCCTGCTCGCGCGCGGATCGGACGTGCCCGATTGCGGAGGTTCGCTCGGCCCGAGCCTTCGCCGCGCGGCCTGATCCGCGCGGGGATCGGAACGACCTTCGACAAGCGGGATCGGAACGGTCTAAGGGCAATATTCCATGCCGACCCCAACCCCGCCCGATTTCGCCGCCCTCTCGCTCGCCGAGATCGCGAAGCTCGCAGCGGAGAGCCGCCTTCCCCCGGTACAGAGCTGGACTCCCGAGCATTGCGGGCACAGCGACATGCGAATCGCCGCCGATGGCACCTGGTTCCACCAGGGATCGCCGATCGGTCGCGCGGCGATGGTGCGGCTGTTCTCCACCATCCTGCGGCGCGAGTCCGATGGCCGCTTCGTCCTGGTCACGCCGGTAGAGAAGCTGGATATCGAGGTCGACGACGCGCCTTTTACTGCGGTGGAGCTGAAGATCGATGGCGGAGGTCAGAGCGCCAGGCTCGCCTTTCGCCTCAATACCGGTGACGTGATCGTTGCCGGCCCCGAGCATGGGCTGCGATTCGAGATGCGTGCGGATGGCGCCCGTCCCTATCTCCATGTCCGTGCCGGACTGGAAGCGCTGATCGTGCGCAGCGTCTATTACGAGTTGGCGCAGATTGCGCTTGCCGATGGCGGGACACACCCCGGCGTGTGGAGCGACGGCATATTCTTCGCGCTGGAGTCGCAGGACGAAGGAACCCCTTCATGACGCTCGCCGAACGCCTTCGCGTCGCGCTGGAGGCAACGCATTCGGAGGGCCCGATCCTGCTTGCCGGCGACCATCATGACTTCGATCCCGATATCGCCGGCAATCCAGCCGCGGTCCTGATCGCCGTCACCGATCGCGACGATCCGGGCGTGATCCTCACCCAGCGAACCGATACGCTGCGCCGCCATGCCGGCCAAATCGCCTTTCCCGGCGGCCGGATCGACCCCGAGGATGACGGCCCCATCGCCGCCGCGCTGCGCGAGGCGGAAGAGGAGATCGCCCTGCCCCGCGCCCGGGTCGACATCATCGGCGTCGCCGACCGCTACCGCACCGTCACGGGATATGACGTGACGCCCGTCGTCGGCGTGGTCCCGCCCGGGCTCATGCTCGTCGCGGCCGAGGCCGAGGTGGCAGACGTGTTCGAAGTGCCGCTCGGTTTCCTGCTCGATCGTGCCAATCACCAGGAGGCGCACGCCACCTACCAAGGGCATGAGCGGCGCTATTACGAGATCTACTGGGACGGTCGCCGCATATGGGGGGCGACCGCGGCGATGATCGTCAATCTTTCGAGGCGGCTCAAATGGACGGCATGACCCTTCCCAATGCCGACTGGCGACACCGCGAGGGACTCGACCGACTGAGCGATGTGCTCGGCGCGGGCGAAGGCATGTCGCGCTTCGTGGGTGGCGCGGTGCGCGACGCACTGCTCGGGCTGCCGGTCGCCGATATCGATATCGCCACGCGCCACCCCCCGGAGGATGTGATCGACTTGCTGCGCCGCGCCGGAATCCGCGTGGTGCCGACCGGCCTCGCCCATGGCACCGTGACCGCGATATTGGAGAGCGGTCCGGTCGAAGTCACCACCCTGCGCCGCGACGTCGCAACCGACGGTCGCCGCGCTACGATCGCCTATACCGAGGATTGGCGCGAGGATGCGGCCCGCCGCGATTTCACGATGAATGCGCTCTATGCCGATCCGCGCACGGGCCAATTGTTCGACTATTTCGAAGGCCTTGCCGATCTCGAAGCGCGCCGCGTCCGCTTCATCGGCGATCCCCTGCAGCGGATCGCCGAGGATCATCTGCGCATTCTCCGTTTCTTCCGCTTCCTCGCCCGGTTCGGCAACACGCCCGATGCGGCAGGACTCGACGCATGCACCACACGCGCCAAGGACCTTATGGCGCTCTCACGCGAGCGTATCGCCGACGAGCTTCTCAAGCTGCTGGTCGCCAGGCATGCCGTGCGCGTTGTCCGTCTGATGGTGGAACGCGGCATCTTCCTGCCGGTGCTGCCCGAGATCGTCGCAGAAGGCGCCGATCGCCTCGATCGTCTCGCCGCAAGCGAGGCCGCCGCGGAGGTACCTCCCGATGCGATCCGCCGCCTCGCCGCTCTGCTGCCGCCCGATCCCGAATCGGTCGATTCGGTCGGCGCGCGGCTCAAGCTGTCCAATGCGCAGCGCAAGCGGCTCGTCACCGCGGTGTCGCTCGCGCCCGACGGCACGGCGAGGTCGCTCGCCTATCGTCTGGGAGTCGAGAGCGCGGTCGACATATTGCTGCTGGACGGAAGCACCGACGCCGCCGCCTCGATCAAGGATTGGGCGCCGCCGCGAATGCCGCTGACCGGTGGCTCCCTGGTGGAGCGCGGCCTGACCAAGGGACCAGAGGTCGCCCGCGCGCTTCGCGCGGTCGAGGATCGGTGGATTGCGGAGCTATTTCCCGACGCCGACCGCGTCGCCGTAATCGCCGATGAAATCGTCGCTCAGGCGTTGCGCTCGCTCAGCAGCTGAAACGCCAGGTCCGCCTCGAGCGGACGGGCATAGAGAAAGCCCTGGCCATAGGTGCAGCCGAGCGCCGCTAGCGTCTGGGCGAGCTCGTTGGTCTCGATGCCCTCGGCGGTGGTCTGCATGCCCAGCGCCTGCGCCAGGCTCAGGATCGCGCGGACGATCGCGATCTTGTCGCGATCGGCCAGCATGCCCGTCACGAAGCTGCGGTCGATCTTGAGCAGGTCGATCGGCAGCTTCTGCAGATAGGCGAGGTTGGAATAGCCGGTGCCGAAATCGTCCATCGCCAGCGTGGTGCCGAGATCCTTCAGCGCCTTCATCGTCTGGGCGATACGGTCCGGATCGGTGACGATCGCGCTTTCGGTGAGCTCCAGCGTCAGCCGCGAGCCGCAGATGCCGTACCGGTCGAGCGCGCCCTTCACCATCGCCGGAATCTGGTCGCGCTGGAGCTGGATCGCCGAGAGATTGACCGCGACCTTGACGGTGCCGACCACGCCGGCCGCGCGATCCCACATGGCGAGGGTGCGCGCCGCCTCCTCCATCGCCCAGCGGCCGAGCGGCACGATCAGGCCCGATTCCTCGGCGACGGGGATGAAGTCGTTGGGGGAAAGCTTGACGCCATCCTCCTTGGTCCAGCGCGACAGCGCCTCGAACGAGACGATCCGGCCCGAGGCGAGATCGCAGATCGGCTGGAAGCTCAGCGTCATCTGGCCGTTCTCGATTGCCCGGCGCAGCTCGGTCTCGATGCCGAATTGCTCGCGGGCGATGTCGAAGGCGCGCGTGTGATAGATTTCGGTGCGGCCGCTCTTCTTGGCGCGCTTCACCGCGAACTGGGCGTTGCGGATCAGGTCCTCGGGATCGCCGTCATTGTCGGAGCCCATGGCGATACCGATCGCGCATTCGACGCGGATCTCGAAATCGGAGAGGCGGAAGGGATTGCCAAGCGCGGCATGGACGCGCTTGGCGACATGGAGCGCGTCGTTCGGCCCATCGTCGAGCACCAGCAGCACGCCGAATTCGTCACCGCCCATCCGCGCCAATATGTCGCGGCCGCGCAGCGCACCCTTCAGTCGGCGCGCGACCGAGATCAGCAGCTCGTCGCCGGCCAGGCCGCCCATGCACGCATTGACCCGGCTGAAACGATCGAGGTTGATCACCAGGACCGCATAACCGGAGCGATTGTCCGGACCGATCGCGTTTTCCAGCTCGTCGCTGAAGCCGGCGCGGTTGGGCAGGCCGGTGAGGCTGTCGGTCGCCATCTCGCGGCGAAGCGAATATTCGGTGCGCAGTTCGGAAGTCTGATCGACCAGCGTGACGAGGCAGCGCTGCTGAGCGCGATTCGCCGCGCGGCGGGCGAGCATCACCCGGAAATAGCGGCAATCCACCTCGTCGCCGAACTGCCAGGCGATCTCGCAATGCGTTTCGTCCGATTCGAGGAAGTGGCGGATGCGGGTGCCGAGCAGGCGGACCACCGGCGAATCGCCGGCTTCGGTGCCCAGCCCCGCCAGGCGGAACGGGCGGTTCAGCGCCTCGAAATGGAACCTTCCGTCGCGGATTTCGACGATCGCGGCGGGCACCGGCAACAGGTCGAGCACCATGCTCGATTCGCGCGGGCCATGGGCATGTTCGTCCAGCACCAGCGGAGCAGGCTCCGCGGTCTCGTGGAAAAGAGGCTTGGCCCTACGAAACGCCATCACATCAAGCGCTAACGCGAATTGGTTAAGGCCCCCTGAAGCAAGGGGAATTCCTCAGGCGAACGTTCTCAAAAACGATTGTCGCGCGGGAAGCCGGTCGGCGGCATCCGCCCGGCAGCGCCGCGCGCCGCGCGCCAGGGCGTCAGATCGCTCTCGGTCCGGGTGCGGCCGGTATCGCCGCCCATCGCCCAGCTCAAGCCGTCCGCCATCTTGAAGGTGCGGACGTCGGACAACCCGCCGTCGCGATAGCGCTGAAGCTGGACGCCTTGCCCGCGCGCCAGCTCGGCGACTTCGGTCAACGGGAAGACCAGCATCTTGCGATTGTCGCCGATCACCGCGACGCCATCCTCGTCGGGCGCGATCGGCCGGACGATCTTGAGCTGCGCGCCGGTTCGCGGCGTCACCACCTGCTTGCCCTTGCGGGTCTCGGCGATCACGTCCTCGGCCTTGACGACGAAACCGCGGCCGTCGCTTGCCGCGACCAGCAGTCGGGCAGAACTGCTCGCCGGCAGCAGCGCGACGATGCTGCGCTCGCCCTCCAGATCGATGATCAGCCGCACCGGCTCGCCAAAGCCGCGTCCACCCGGCAGCTTGTCCGCCGCCAGCGTGTAGAAGCGGCCGTTATCGGCCGCGAGCAACAGCTTGTCGGTGGTCTGGGCGTGGAAGGCCAGGAAGGCGCCGTCGCCTTCCTTGAACTTGAGCGCCTCGCCCGACATGTCCTCGACATGCCCCTTCATCGCGCGGATCCAGCCGCGCTGGGAGAGGATCACCGTGATCGGCTCGCGCTCGATCATGGCTTCGAGCGGGATCTCGCGGGTCGGGCCTGCCTCTTCGATCAGCGTGCGCCGCGCGCCGAGGACCGTTTCGAAGCCGTAGCGCTCGAGCAGCCTGCCCAGGTCGCGCTTCATCCGCGTGCGCTGGCGCGCGTCGGAGGAGAGCAAGGTCTCCAGCTCGGCCTTTTCCTTCTCCAGCCCCGCCTGCTCGCGCTTGAGCTCCATCTCCTCCAGCTTCCGCAAACTGCGCAGCCGCATGTTGAGGATCGCCTCGGCCTGGCGATCGGTCAGCTGGAACTCGGTCATCATCACCGGCTTGGGCTCGTCCTCGGTGCGGATGATCTCGATGACGCGATCGAGGTTGAGGAAGGCGATGATGTACCCACCGAGCAGCTCCAGCCGGTCGGCGATCTTGGCCAGGCGATGCTCGGACTTGCGGCGAAGCACGATGAACTGGTGCTCGAGCCACTGCGACAGCGCCTCGTGCAGGCTCATCACCCGCGGGGTGTGGCGCGCGTCGAGCACGTTGAGGTTGAGCGGGACGCGGACTTCGAGATCGGAGAGGCGGTACATGCTCTCGATCAGCGTGTCGGCATCGACGGTACGGCTGCGCGGCTCGAGCACGATACGGATATCGTCGGCCGATTCGTCGCGAACGTCGCCCAGGATCGGCAGCTTCTTCTCGTTGATGAGCTCGGCGATGTTCTCGATCAGCTTGCCCTTCTGCACGCCGTACGGGATCTCGGAGACGACGAGGTGCCAGCCCCCGCCCTTCTCCATCACCTTCTCGATCTTGGCCCGCACCCGGAAACTGCCGCGGCCGGTGGCATAGGCCTCGCGGATCGCCGCGGCGCTGTCGACCACCTTGCCGCCGGTCGGGAAATCGGGGCCGCGGACATGCTCCAGGACATCGGCCTGCGGATTGTCGATGAGCGCGACCGCGGCGCCGATCAGCTCGGCGGCGTTGTGCGGCGGGATCGACGTCGCCATGCCCACCGCGATGCCGGCAGCGCCATTGGCGAGCAGGTTCGGGAACAGGCCGGGGAAGAGCTCGGGCTCCTCGTCCTCGCCATTGTAGGTCGCGCGGAAATCGACGGCATTCTCGTCGAGCCCGTCCATCAGGTCGATCGCGACCTGGGTCAGCCGGGCCTCGGTGTAGCGATAGGCTGCGGCGTTATCGCCATCGATATTGCCGAAATTGCCCTGCCCGTCGACGAGCGGATAGCGCAGCGCGAAGGTCTGGGCGAGGCGGACCATCGCGTCATAGACCGACTGGTCGCCATGCGGATGGTATTTACCGATGACGTCGCCGACGACGCGGGCGCATTTCTTGTAGCCGCTCGCCGGATCCAACCGCAGCAGCCGCATCGCCCAGAGCAGGCGGCGATGGACCGGCTTCAACCCGTCACGAACGTCGGGCAGCGAGCGCGCCGTGATCGTCGACATCGCATAGACCAGATAGCGTTCGGAAAGCGCGCTATCGAAGGGGACGTCGGTGGGACCGGCGGGGTCGATCGTATCGGTGTCGAGGGTCATGTCGTGCCCCGGATAGCAGCGCGCCGGGCAAGACGCCAACTACGGAAGCGCCACGATCGAACAGCGACGCGACATCGGATGACGATGACGCGACATCCGCGCGCCAGCGACGCGACGCAATCGATCCGCGACGCGACGGCTTGCGACACCGACGCGACAGTTTCGCGACGCGCCTCCGGCTGCCAAAAGTGCGCAAGCATCTGATCTTGCAGGATATCCTGGCGCGCTCGGTTGATGAAATTGTCCCGACTCGCACCCATGAACGCGTGAGGGCGCCTTCGTGAAGTGGGACTATCGCCAGAAGGGCGAGACAGGCGGGCGGATTGACGCATCGCCCGATGAGAGCAGACCAAATCCTATATTGCCATCCGAATTGCGCGGATTGCTCAGCTGAAGTTGGGTTTCCGCAGCAGGCGTGTGCGCAGTTCCTGCATCTTCACCGCCTCCGCGGCGGCAAGCCGATCGGGCGCGCTCAGGATGGTGCCGATATGCTCGAGCACCTGGCTGGCGCGATCCAGGTTCTGGAGCGCGCGCATATGGCGCTGGAGCATGATCGGGTCTTCCGCCACCTCCTCGCCGAGATCGTCCAGGAGGCGGCGGACATAGACGATCTCTTCGGCCACGCGCGCCTCGAGTTCGGCCACCGACAGGCGGTCGCTCGCCGGCGCCGGCGCCTCGGCGGGAAGCGGCGCGCCAGTCCGGACCGCGCTCTGAATCGCATCGACCCGCGCCTGACCCTGCTGGCCGTTGAAGGACGGCGTGCGCACGCCCGCCACCCATTCGTCGACCGACACCGTCATCTCGTCGAACCGGACGCCGCAGCGGCCCAGCAGCCGCCACACGACGGTGGCGCCCATCTGAATATCCGAACGACGCAGGACGAGCGCGACGCCGGGATCCGGGAGGGCGCTGCCCTCGAGCATGGCACCGCTGCTGGAAAGGTTGCGCAGCCGCACCGGCGCCTTGAGCGCGCCGGCTTCGATCGTCGCCCCGAGCATCAGGTTCTTGCGCGGCTGGCGCGGCTTCTGTCCGGGACCGGTCATGCTGCCGGCCATCGGCTCCGATTGCCTGGGAAGGAAAACGCTCACCGGACGCTTACTCGCCGCCGATCGATACGGGGCGCAGCGATCCCCGCGACGCCGATCAGGCAAACCGCGGAGCTGCACCCGTGCCAGAAGGGGGTCAGTCGAGAAACGTCGGCATTCACCATTCCATTGTATCGCCAAGAAGTTTTCGACCCGTCACAGCCCGCAAAATTTTTTACGTATGTCGCGAGACCGCTTCAGGCGGCACCAGCGCGCCGAACGGATCATCGCCCAACGACGCCCTGATCTCGGGAAGAAGCCAATCGCGAAAGGCACGCGTTTTGGCGAGGTTGCGCTTGCTCTCCGGGTACATCAGCCAGAAGCTGTTGCGATAGGTGGTGGCGACCTGCGGCAGCACCGGGACGAGCAGCCTCGCCTGGATCGCCGACAGCCACATCGGCGGACTCAATATCGCCACGCCGTGTCCGGCGATCGCGGCGTTGCCATCGAGCACCTGCGAATCGAAATGGACGCCGGGTTCGCCCGCACCTTCGGGCGTGTCGCCGAGTGCGGCCCTGAACCACAGTTCCCACCACTCGTCCTGCGGCGATAGGCGCGGCAGGGCGAGCAGGTCCGCGGGCGTGCCCACCGGCGGATGGTGTGCGAGAAAGGCCGGGTTGGCGAGCGGGGTCACCGGCATCCGCATCAGGAAATGCGCGCAGAGCCCGGGCATCGGTCCGGGCGCGCCCCGCACGGCGATATCGGCCTCGCCGGTATGGAGATTGAGCATCTCGTCGCTCACCAGCAGCCGCACCGCCAGGCCGGGGCGCTGCAGCTGGAACGAGCCGAGCCGCCCGGCGAGCCAGTTGGTCGCCAGCGTCCGCGGCGCCGCGACGGTCATCACGCTGTCGGACTCGGCACGCACCGAAGCGAATGCCTCCGCCAGGGCATCGAACGCGCCGCTGACCGGCGACGCGATCCGGCGGCCGAGATCGGTGAGCGCGATGCCCCGCCCGCTCCGCGCGAACAGCGCAGCGCCGAGCCGCTCCTCGAGCAGCTTGATCTGATAGCTGACCGCCGCCTGGGTCATGCCCAGCTCGGCGCCGGCACGCGTGAAGTTGCCGTGCCGGGCAGCTGCCTCGAAAACGCGAACGGCGGAAAGCGGCGGTAGCTGGCGCATGCCATATCATAAGCTGAACTTATAGTTTGCGGCCAGCGATTTGTTGGCCCGCCGCGCGCTTTGGGCGCACATCGGCGGAACTGCCGCAGATGGCACGCAACCAAGGAACCGAGCATGCTGAACACGCTGATCGCCCTCACCCTGCTGGCCCTCCCCGCTCCGCTGACGAGCGCGCAATCGGGCCAGACCAGCCAGGTCCGCCAATCGGATCTCGACCTGGCGCGCGCCGCGGACCGCAAGATCCTGGACCTTCGCATCGCCCGCGCGATCGAGAAGGTCTGCTCGAACGGTCCGGGGCATCTGACCAAATCCACGGCCAACCTGCACTGCCGTGTCGAAACCGAGGCGCGTATCGCGCCGCAGCGCAGCCGTGCGGTAGCGCGTGCGGAGCGCGTCGCCCAGTTCACCGCCGGCTCCCGATAAACCTCGCCGGCGACCCTGCGGGCGGCCTTGCGCCGCCCGTCCTTTTGATAAGCTGTCCTGATAGAATATACGCAGAGCTCCCGACACGGGATTCTCGCTGGGCGATGCTTGATTGCACCCTCCCCAAGCTTCCGGTATAGGCCCGAGCCTTCAATCAGCCCCGGCATCCTCGCGGACCTCCGCGCCGCCGGGGCAGCGCTATTCCAGGGGTATCGTCTACCATGGCACGCCGCCGCCAAATCTACGAAGGCAAGGCCAAGATCCTGTACGAGGGTCCCGAGCCCGGCACGTTGATCCAATATTTCAAGGACGACGCGACCGCCTTCAACGCCCAGAAAAAGGGCACGATCAACGGCAAAGGCGTGCTGAACAACCGGATCAGCGAGCATGTCTTCACCCTGCTCGCGGGCATCGGCATCCCTACCCACTTCATCCGCCGGCTCAACATGCGCGAGCAGCTGATCCGCCAGGTCGAGATCGTGCCGATCGAGGTGGTGGTGCGCAACGTCGTCGCCGGATCGCTGTCGAAGCGCCTCGGGATCGAGGAAGGCACGCCGCTGCCGCGTACGATCGTCGAATATTATTTCAAGGACGATGCGCTCGGCGATCCGATGGTCACCGACGAGCATATCCTCGCGTTCGGCTGGGCGACGCAGGAAGAGCTGCACGACATGGCCGACATGGCCATCCGCGTGAACGACTTCCTCTCCGGTCTGTTCGCCGGGATCGGTATCCGCCTGATCGACTTCAAGCTCGAGTTCGGCCGGATCTGGGACAATGACTATGCCCGGATCATCCTGGCCGACGAGATCAGCCCGGACGGCTGCCGTTTGTGGGACATCGCGACCAACGAGAAGCTCGACAAGGATCGCTTCCGCCGCGACCTGGGCGGCGAGGTCGAAGCCTATCAGGAAGTCGCGCGCCGGCTGGGCCTGTTCCCGGAGGGCGACGCGGATTCGGCGGTGCTCGACATGGAAAG
>JBEVLV010000063.1:0-7405 GCA_040508955.1 Sphingomonas sp.
CGGCCGCGGAAGTCGTGCCAGTTGTTGCGCCAGCCGGTATTGCCGCGCCAATTGCCGCGCCGCCCTTCCCAATAGCCGCGCTGGGCGTCCGTCCAGGCATGACGATGACGGTAGCGGTCGTAGACGTACACGCCGGTGCCCGGGTAATAATAGTCGCCGTACCAACCCCAATAGGGATCTCCCCAGGCGGCGTTGTAGCCGACCGAGACCCCCGAATAGCCGTAACCGCGATCGGTGCAGCCGCCGATCGCGGCGGCTCCGACCAGGGCGGTGGCGAGAAGCACGGGTTTGATAGGGATACGCATTGCCGGTCACTCCTTAGGGCGGGGAGTGCGACGACGCGCGGGGACGCGGACCTCGCACCCCCGATTCACCGAATGCTTGGACGCGAAAGCGGTTCCGCGCCTGGTCTCAATGCCCTTCGAAGGCGACCAGCGAGGTGACCGCGATGCCGTCGCCGCGCAGCGCCTCGGCGCCGCCCAGCTCGGGCAGATCGATCACGAAAGCCGCCTGGGTGACCTCGGCGCCGGCCTTGCGCAGCAGCCGAACTGCCGCCCGCGCGGTGCCGCCGGTGGCGATGAGGTCGTCGACGAGCAGCACGCGGGCGCCCGGCGCGCAGGCATCGGCATGGATCGCGATGCGATCGGTGCCATATTCGAGCGCATAATCCTCGGCGATCGTCGCACCGGGCAGCTTGCCGTCCTTGCGGATCAGCAGCACGCCGGTGCCGAGCTTCACCGCCAGCGCCGCGCCGAACAGGAAGCCCCGCGCCTCGATGCCGGCGACCAGGTCGACCTTGCCCCCGACCTGGGCAGCCATGCGCTCGATCGTCAGCGCCAGCCCGTCGGCATCGAGCAGCAGCGTGGTGATGTCGCGGAACATGATGCCCGGCTTCGGGAAATCGGGGATCGTGCGGATGAGCGCGCGGATGTCGGTGTTGGCGTCGGCCATGAACATATTCCCAAAAAGGAACCCCGCCCAAGCAGCGCTTCGGCGGGGTTCCGTCAGATCGATCTGCGAGCGAAGCTTAGTGCTTCACGCCCTTCCACACGGTCAGGTACGCGCCATAGGCGAGCGCCGTCGCGAAGAGCAGGAAGCCGACCACCGCGAAGCCGGCCGAATGGCGCGCCTGCATGGTGGGCTCCGCGGTCCAGGCGAGGAACGCCGCGATGTCCTTGGCCATCTGGTCGACCGTCGCGCGGGTACCGTCGGTGTAGGTCACCTGGTTCTCGCTGGTCAGCGGCGGCGGCATCGCGATGTTCAGGTTCGCGAAGTACGGATTATAGTGGCTGCCCTCGGGGGTCTTGGCGCCCGGGAAGTGCTTCACCAGCTCATCCGGCTGCTTGGCTTCGTAGCCGGTCAGCAGCGAATAGACATAGGCGGGACCGTCATGCCGCGCCTTGGTGATCAGGCTCAGGTCCGGCGGCGTGCCGGTGCCGGCATAATAGACCTTGGGGAAGCGATCCGACGGCAGGTTGTCGCGCTCGCCCCAGGTGCCCGCCTTCTCGTCGAACACCGGCTGCTTGGCGCCCCAGTCCTTGGCGATCTTCTTCACCTCGGCGTCGTTGTAGCCCAGGCCCTTGAGCTCGCGGAACGAGACCATGTGCAGCGAATGGCAGTTCGCGCAGACTTCCTTGTAGACCTTGAACCCGCGCTGGAGCTGCTGCTCGTCGAACCGGCCGAACGGCCCGTTCGACGCGAGCGCCAGCTCCTTGGGGTGCTTGTGGAATTCATGCTCGGCGGTCGGCTGCGGCGGCTCCTTGATGAGCCCCGTGATGGTGCCGAACAGTGCGATCATCAGCACGAAGGCAAAGCCTCCGCCGATGATGAACTTGATCGAGCGAATGAGCAGCGAAGTCATTGATCCAAATCCCCCTTACGCGCTCAATGCCGGTTCGTGCGTCTCGCCATGCTTCGCGAGCACCGCTTCGGTGATCGAGTTCGGCAGCGGCTTCGGACGCTCCAGGCGCGAGATGATCGGCACGATGATCAGGAAGTGCGCGAAATAATAAGCACCGCAGATCTGGCTGAGGATCACATAGACCGGCTCGGCCGGCGAGCCGCCGCAATAGCCCAGGATCAGCACGTCGAGCACCAGGATCCAGAAAGCGACGCGGTACATCGGGCGGTAGTGGCCCGAGCGCACCGGCGACTTGTCGAGCCACGGCAGGAAGAACAGGATCAGGATCGAGCCGAACATCGCCAGCACGCCCCACAGCTTCGCCGGCAGGATGAAGTCCGCGGTGAAGGCGCGCAGGATCGCGTAGAACGGCCAGAAATACCATTCGGGCACGATGTGGGCGGGGGTCGAGAGCGGGTTCGCCGGGATATAGTTGTCCGGGTGGCCCAGATAGTCCGGCAGGAAGAAGATCAGGATCGAGAAGACGATCATGAACACGCCGACCCCGAAGCCGTCCTTCGCCGTATAATAGGGGTGGAACGGCACGGTGTCCTGTTCGCCCTTCACTTCCACGCCGGTCGGGTTCGACGAGCCCGGGATGTGCAGCGCCCAGATGTGCAGGATGACCGCACCCAGGATCACGAACGGCAGGAGGTAGTGGAGCGAGAAGAAGCGGTTCAGCGCGGCGTCGTCCGGCGCATAGCCGCCGAGCAGCCAGATGCGGATCCAGTCGCCCACCACCGGAATGGCGGAGAAGAAGCCGGTGATCACCTGCGCACCCCAGAAGCTCATCTGGCCCCAGGGAAGGACATAGCCCATGAACGCGGTCGCCATGGTCAGCAGGAAGATGACCACGCCGAGCAGCCACACCATCTCGCGCGGCGGCTTGTACGAGCCGAAATAAAGGCCGCGGAACATGTGGATGTAGAGCACGATGAAGAACATCGAGGCGCCGTTGGCGTGCGCGAAGCGCAGGAACCAGCCGGCGTTGACGTCGCGCATGATACCGACATTGACCGAATCGAACGCGGAGGCCGCGTCCGAGTGGAAGTGCATCGCGAGGACGATGCCCGTGACGATCTGGCAAGCCAGCGCCACGCCGGCGAGGACGCCGAAGTTCCACCAATAGTTGAGGTTGCGCGGGACCGGATAGCCGGCGCCGACGGCGTTATAGACGAAGCGGGGAAGCGGCAGACGATCGTCCACCCACTTCATGACCGGATTCTTCGGCTCGTAATGGCGTGCCCAGGGAAAGCTCATGCTCGTCTATCCTCAACCGACCACGACGACAGTGGGGGACGTGAATGCATATTTCGGAACCTCGAGGTTCTTCGGCGCCGGTCCCTGGCGGATGCGGCCGGCGGTGTCATAGGCCGAGCCGTGGCAGGGGCAGAAATAGCCGCCGAACGGGCCGCGATTCTCGCCCTCGCCCGCGCCCAGCGGCACGCAGCCGAGATGGGTGCAGACGCCCAGCGTGATCAGCCAGTTGGTATGGCCTTCCTTGGTGCGCTGCTCCAGCGTCTGCGGGTCGCGCAGCGTCGAGACCGGAACGGCCTCGGCTGCGGCGATCTCCGCCGGCGTCAGGTTGCGCACGAACAGGGGCTGCTTGCGGAAGCTGGTCTTGATCGCCTGGCCCGGATCGATCTTCGACAGATCGACCTCGGTCGACGACTGCGCCAGCACGTCGGCCGACGGATTCATCGAATTCACCAGCGGCAGGACGACGACACCGGCGCCCACCACCGCCACCGAAGCGGCGGCGTAGGTCAGATAGTCGCGGCGGCGCGGATTTTCAGGACCAGACGGATCGTCTTCAGTTGCCATGCTTCAGCCCTTGCACTTCGAAACTAGCCGCGACGGATGCGCGGGTAACGGGACGCGGACGCATATACGCCCAAAGCCGCCCGGTGCCCCCGGTGGCTGGCCGGCCTGATAGACGGGCCGAAGCGGCTTTGCCAACAGGGATTTTGACCGCGGGGTGACGAGCGCTAAAGGCGCGGTCATGCGCATTGCTCTCTTTCAACCCGACATCGCCGGAAATGTCGGCGCAATCCTGCGTCTTTCCGCGTGCCTGGGCGCCGCCGTCGACCTGATCGAGCCGATGGGATTCGCGTGGAGCGACAAGGCCCGCAAGCGATCGGCGATGGATTATGAAGCCAGCGTCGAGATCACGCGCCACGCCGATTGGGACGCGTTCGCGGCGCAGCTGACCGGTCGGCTCATATTGTTCACCACGCGCGGCGAAACCCGCCTGCCCGATGCGCGCTTCGCGCCCGGAGACACGCTCCTGTTCGGATCCGAAAGCGCGGGCGCCCCCGATTTCGTCCATGACCGCGCGGACCTGGCGGTGCGAATCCCGCTCAAGCCCGGACTTCGCTCCTTGAACCTCGCGGTATCCGCGGGCATCGCGCTCGCCGAGGCGCTTCGCCAGACGGGGGGATTTCCGGAATGATCGAGCTCGACGACCAGCAGCAGCGCGCCCGCGCCTGGTTCGAAAGCCTGCGCGACGCGATCTGCGCCGAGTTCGAGGCGATCGAGGCGGAGGCGGGCTCGGACGCACGCTTCGACTATCTCGCCTGGGACCGCACCGATCCCTCGGGCGAGCCGGGCGGCGGCGGCGTGCGCGGCGTGATGAAGGGCAAGGTGTTCGAGAAGGTCGGGGTCAACGTCTCCACCGTCGGTGGTGCGCTGGACGGGGATTTCGCCAAGACCATCCACGGCGCCGGCGAGGATCCGAGCTTCTTCGCGACCGGGATCAGCCTGGTCGCGCACATGGCCAATCCGCACGTGCCGGCGGTGCACATGAACACCCGCTTCCTGTGCACGACCAAGCGCTGGTTCGGCGGCGGCGCGGACCTCAACCCGCCTATCCCCTATGCCGACGACACCGCGGAATTCCACGCGGCACTCAAGGCCGCGTGCGACGCGCACGACCCCGAACATTATCCGCGCTTCAGGAAATGGGCGGACGATTATTTCTACATCCCTCACCGCAAGGTGCATCGCGGCGTCGGCGGGATCTTCTACGATCACCTGGAGGGCGATTGGGAGGCGAACTTCGCCTTCACCCGGGATGTCGGCCGCACGTTCCTGGAGATATTCCCGAGGCTGGTGCGCCGGCGCATGGCGACGCCCTTCACCGAGGCGGACAAGATCCGTCAGCTCGAGTGGCGCGGGCGCTATGCCGAGTTCAACCTCATCTATGATCGCGGCACGCTGTTCGGGCTCAAGACCGGCGGCAATGTCGATGCGATCCTGATGAGCCTGCCCCCGATCGCCGCATGGGGCTGACCCCGGTCCCGAACGACCAGCTGGCGACGATCGTCACCTCGCTGGAGATGCGCAGCAAGCCGCCGCTGCGCCCCGCCCGGCCGTCCCCGCTGGCGCTGGTGCGCTGGCCGGCGCCGGCGAGCGAGCGCTACCGCACGCTGTTCCGGCGCGTCGGCGGTCCCTGGCTGTGGTTCTCACGACTGGTGATGGCCGAGGAAACGCTGCGCGGCATCCTCGATCATCCCGGGATCGAGGTTTATGCCGCCACCGATCGCGCGGGCATCGAACTGGGCATGCTGGAGCTCGATTTCCGCGTGCAGGGCAATTGCGAGATCTCCTATTTCGGGCTCGTCCCCGAGCTCGCCGGCAAGGGCAATGGCGGCTGGATGATGGCACAGACGCTGGCGCTCGCCTGGCGCAGGGGCGTGGAGCGGGTGTGGGTGCATACCTGCACGCTCGACCACCCCTCGGCGCTCGGCTTCTACCGGCATCACGGTTTCACGGCGTACAAGCGCACGATCGAGACCTTCGCCGATCCGCGCGTCGCCGGGGTCCTGCCTGCCGACGCCGCGCCGCACATCCCCTATCTGGGCTCGGTCAGCCGATAGGCGGCGATACGCAGCACGCTGAACGCCGTCCATGCCAGCCCGCCGACCATGGCGATCCCCAGATAGGCTATGCTGGCCAGGACCTGGCTGCCGCCCGCCAGCGCGTTGAGTGTCCCCAGCGTGACGCTGGTCGCGACGACCGCGCCCAGCGCCCCGAGCATCGTCGCCGTCGCGACGCCCAGCAGGATCAGCCAGACAAAGCCGCCGCTGCGCCGCCAGCCCTGGCGGAATGCCTCGACCAGTCCCTGTTCCGGCCGCGCGGCGAAGGCCGGTGCGGCCAGCCAGGTGCGCGCGAAGGCGAACAGGCCCGGCAGGACCAGCCATAGACCGATCGTGAAGGCGAGGCTGGCGAGGAAATCGATCACCAGAAAGGGCAGGAACCGGCGCACCGTGATCCGCAGAACCTCGCCCAGCGTCCGTCCGCCACCCTGGAGATACAGGTTCAAAATCGCGAAGGTGCCGAAATTCATCGCCACGGTGACGGCGAAGATCGCCAGCAGATTATTGCCGTAGAAGCGGTTCAGCGCCTCCTGCATTTTTTCGGGCGGCGCGGATTCGGGTAGCCCACTCGCCACGAGGAGCAGCACGAAGCCGAGCATCGGCACGACATAGAAGAGGCCGGCGACGCGCAGCAACAGGTCGCGCTCGCTTCGCCACAGCGCACCGGCGTCGGCAAATACGCCGGCAAAGGTCAATCTCATAAGGTCAGTCTCTTGCCGCTTGCACATGGCTGCGCAGCGCGGCCTGAGCCGACAATGCGAGGTAGAGCTTGGCGGCGAAGGCAGGTGCGAGGACGAGGAACGCCGTCTGCACCGCGGCTGCCACGATCGAAGTCAGCACGCCGGCCAGCGAGATGCCCTCCTCGCCGCCGCCCGCGATCAGTGCGAAGATGCTGCCGAACACGGTCTTCGCGGCGAGCCCGGATACGATGGCGACGACGACGAACAGGATCAGCACGCCGACGATGCGCCAGGCACTACCGCGGGTCAGCCGCCACGATTGCGGGATCGCGCCGAACATGCGCTCCTCACGCACGATGACCGGCGTCATGACGAACAGCCGTGCCGCGATCCAGGCCAGCGCGACCAGAAGGACCAGCGTATAGATCCACAGGACGGCCGCCGCCGTGCTGCTGATCTCGACCGTTTCCCCGCGCGCGACCGCGGTGAGGTCATAGCCGCTCGCGGCGAGGAAGATCGGCAAGGGCAGCGTGAGGAGCAGCATCGCAACCCCCAGCACGACCGACACGACGAGCGCGGGCAGCAGGCGACGGCGCCCGATGGCGCCCGCGGTCCCGCCGCTCACACCATCCAGCGCCATCGCGGTGATCGTCAGCGAGCCCCAGATCGAGAGGATGGCAAAGGCGAGCTGAACGAGACGCAGACCGAGCATCAGGCCCGGACTGGCGGTGAGGAAGACCGGTTCGAGGCTCCCGCCGATCGATGCCGGCACGAAGAAGGCGAGCAGTGCGACCGGAACGATCGCTCCGATTTGATCGCTCAGGAATTCCGCCGTCCTGTCCCAGACGGTACTCATCTTCACCATCGCGTCGTTACCCCTGCGTCGCATGCGCTGTGTTAGCGGGCGCACAAGGCGTTGCCAATGCTTGCGCAATCGCGCCGACGGG
>JBEVLV010000064.1:0-9178 GCA_040508955.1 Sphingomonas sp.
CGGATGGGCGGCGCCGCCCAAGTTTGGAAGGCAGTCCCATGCGCCGGCTTTCCCGTCGAAATCTCCTCTCGGGTGCGGGCGCCGCGTTCGCCTTGCGGGTGTTGCCAGCGCTCGCTCGTCCGCAGGCTGCCGATGCCGCGCTCCGCACCCTGCTCGATCGCGCCGCCCAGGGCGCCGCGCCCGACGAAATCCTCCCCGAGCTCGCCGCGATCGACGCGACCGCGCTCTCGCCTTCCGCCCGGCTCGATCTCGTCACCGCCGGTTCGGGGCTGGTGGTCGATTCCGAATTGCACAGCCGTTTCCCGTTCGGCCGCTTGGGCAAGAGCCCCTATCGCGTCACGCCGCTCGCCGGGGCCTGGATCAAGCACAGCGACCCTCGCGCGATCGACGCGGATACGGCGGCGATCCTGGTCGACGCCCGGGCGGGCGTGGTCCTGCCCGCCGGCCTGCTTGCGCGCACGATCGACGCGATCCAGGGCGCACGCGCCACCGCCGATGACGCGGCGGCGCCGTCGCTCGACAACCAGCTCTCGGTGCTGCGCGGCCAGCTCGCCACCGCGCCGACGCCCGGCGTAGGGCTGTTGCCGCAGGGGCTCGACTATTACGGCCTCCTGCTCCGCCGCTTCGCCGGCGACGATGCCAATCCCGACACCGCCTGGCGCCGGCTGGAGCAGGAACGCGTCCGCACCCTCGCCCGCGCCGACGCGCTGCTGAAGAAGCTCGGCCAGAAGACCGGCACGGTCGGCGCACGCTTCTCGGCGCTGTGGAGCGATCCGCGCTGGCTCTACAGCGACGACGATGCCGGACGCGACACGGCGGTCGCCGATATGAACCGCACGCTCGACGCTGCGCGCGATCGCCTGCCGACCGAATTCGCCTCGTATCCCGACAGCGCCGCAGCCGTCCGCGTCCGCCGCATGTCGGCCGAGGATGCCGCCGCCGGGCGCAGCGGCTATCGCGCGCTGCCCTCGGCCACTACGCCCGGCAGCTATTTCGTCGACCTGAAGGACATCAGGCGCCGCCCGACCTGGACGCTGCCCGGCGCCGTCCATCACGAGCTGCTGCCCGGCCACATGATCCAGCTGCCGATCGAGGCCGCAGCCGATCCGCACCCGCTGCGCCTCGAATATGCCCCCGCCTTCGCCGAAGGCTGGGCGATCTATGCCGAGCAGCTCGCCGCCGCCGACGGCGCCTTTGCCGGCGACCCGATGGCGGAGCTCGGCCATCTCCATTGGACGCTGTTCCGCATCGGCCGCGGCCTCGCCGATCTCGGCATCCACCTCCATGGCTGGACGCTCGACCAGGCCCAGGCGAAGCTGGCCGAGTGGCAGGGCGAGCCCGCCTATTTCGCGCCCTTCGCGCTCGAGCTCGACCGGATCACCGCCGAACCCGCCAGCCGCGCCGCCGAGGCGCTGGTGTGGCTCACCCTCGCCGATCTCGCCAGGGGCCGCGACCGCAAGGCGTTCCACAGCCTCGTCCTTGCCGACGGCCGCAAGCGCACCGACGAGCTGCGCCGCATCGTCGCGGGAACGAAATAACGCGTTTCGCTCCGGCGGCGCGGCGGCTAGTCTCCGCGATGAAACCGGTTCCAGGAACGGGCCGGACGCCGGAGAGACCGTCCATGCTGCGCAGCACCGCGCCCGTCCTTGCGCTTCTCGCGCTCGTCCCGCCCACCCATGCGCAGGCCCTCTCCCCCAGACCCGATGGCATCGAGGTCCGCACCGCCAGCCTGACACTCCGCGTCATCGCCCAGACCGACGCGATCCTCCGCGTCCGCATCGCCCGCGACGGCAAGTTCCCCGAGGATGCGAGCTGGGCGGTCCCCGCCGGGGTCCGTGCCCATACCGCGAAGGTCACTCCGCGCGCCGACGGTTTCTCCACCCGCGCACTCAGCGTCCATGTCGATCCCGCGACGCTCCGCCTCCGCATCGACGATGCTTCCGGCAAGCCGATCACCGCCGACCTGCCCGATCCGGTCCGGCTCGACGGCACTGGTTTCACGCTGCGCAAGGCGCTGCCGGTCAGCGAGCAGGTCTTCGGCCTGGGCGACAAGACCGGTTCCTTCGATCGCCGCGGCGCGAGCTATGTGAACTGGAACACCGACGCGTACGGCTTCGGCACCGCGACCGATCCGATCTACAAGTCGATCCCCTTCTTCGTCTCGGTCGGCGGGGCCGGCGGCAGCTACGGCATCTTCCTCGACAACACATGGCGCAGCTGGTTCGATTTCGGCCACCGCGAGGACGGTACCCTGGCGATCGGCGCGCCCGACGGCCCGATCGACTATTACGTCATCGCCGGCCCGACCACCGCCGACGTCGTCCGCCGCTATACCGATCTCACCGGCAAGCCCCCGCTCGCGCCGCGCTGGGCGCTCGGATTCCAGCAGTCGCGCTACAGCTATATGAGCGATGCCGAGGTCCGCGACATCGCCGCGAAGATGCGGAAGTCCCAGCTGCCAATCGATATCATCTGGCTCGATATTGATTATCAATATCAAAATCGGCCGTTCACCACGAACAGCCAGACCTTCCCCGATCTCGGGAAGCTCGCGGGCGACCTGAAGCGCGACGGCATCCGCCTCGTCACGATCACCGACCTCCATGTCGCCGCCGCGCCCGACCAGGGCTATGCCCCCTATGACAGCGGCAAGGCCGGCGACCAGTTCCTCCACAATCCCGACGGCAGCACCTATGTCGGCCCCGTCTGGCCCGGCCCCGCGGTCTTCCCCGATTTCACGCGGAAAGCGTCACGCGACTGGTGGGGCACGCTCTACAAGGGCTTTCTCGACGACGGCATCGCCGGCTTCTGGAACGACATGAACGAGCCGGCGATCTTCGAGACGCCGACCAAGACGATGCCGCTCGATACCGTCCATCGCATCGACAGCGACGATTTCGCCCCGCGCAACGCCAGCCATGCCGAGATCCACAACGTCTTCGGCATGGAGAACAGCCGCGCGACGTTCGAGGGATTGAAGACGCTCCGCCCGAACGACCGCCCCTTCGTGATGACCCGCGCCAGCTATGCAGGCGGCCAGCGCTACGCCGTCACCTGGACCGGCGACAACAGCGCGAGTTGGGAGCATCTCAAGCTCTCGGTCCAGCAGTTGGTCAATCTCGGCCTGTCGGGATTTGCCTATGCCGGCGCCGATGTCGGCGGCTTTACCGGCGGCCCCAGCCCCGACCTGCTTACCCGCTGGATCGAGATCGCCACCTTCACGCCGATCTTCCGCATCCATGCCACCAAGGGCGCCCCGCATACCGAGCCCTGGGTCGACGGCCCCGAGCATCTCGCGATCCGCCGCCGCTTCATCGAGGCGCGCTACCGCCTGCTCCCCTATCTCTACACGGTAGCCGAGGAGAATGCCCGCACCGGCGATCCGATCATGCGCCCGGTCTGGTACGACTATCCCGCCGCGCGCACCGCGGCCTGCGACCAGTCGATGACCTTCACGCTGGGCCGCGACCTGCTCGTCGCTGCCTCGCCCAAGCCGGACTCGCCGCAGGCCTATGACATCTGCCTCCCCGCGGGCGGGTGGTACGACTATTGGAGCGGCCTGCCGGTGACCGGCGAAAAGCTCAGCGAGACGCCCGCGCTCGATCGCCTGCCGGTCTATGTCCGCGCCGGTACGATCCTGCCGCGCCAGCCGCTCGTCCGCAGCACCATGGACACGCCCCGGGGCCCGCTCGCGCTCGATATCTATCCGGGCGAGGATTGCCACGGGACGCTCTATTGGGACGACGGCCTCACCGTGAACGGCGCCACGCTCCGCCAGGAGATACGCTGCACTCAGACCGCCAACGGCCTGACGATCGACTTCGGCAAGCGCGAGGGATCGTTCAAGCCATGGTGGAGCCAGATCGCCGTCACCGTCCATGGCTGGCAAGGCGCCGCCGGGGTGAAGGGCGCGACGACGGTGACGGAAGCGGCAGCGCAGACCGTCGCCTTCACGATCCCTGACCAGCCCGCAGCGCGACAGTTCGTGGTAACGCGCCAATGACCCCCATCCGTCACCCCGGCGAAGGCCGGGGCCCAGGGTCACGCAGGATGCGCTCTCAAACCCTGGATCCCGGCCCGCGCCGGGATGACGGGAAAGCGCGAGCATGAACCTCCGCCCGCGCCTGCTGCTCTTCGCCTTCGGGGACTTCGCGTTCAATCTCTACTGGCAGAGCATCATGCTCTTCCTGCTGTTCTACTATACCGAGGCGCTCGCGCTGCCGGTGGAGACCGCCGCGACGATCTACACGATCGCGACGATCTGGGACGGCATCGCCAATTTCATCGCCGGCACGCTCGCCGATCGGCGCGAGGCGGGGCGGCATTACGGCAAGGTGCTGATGCTGGGCAGCGTGCCGCTCGGCATCGCCTGCATACTCACCTATCTGCCGCCGCCCGTCACGGGCTTCTGGGGCATCGCCTTCGTCCTGGTCGGGCACCTGCTGTTCCGCACCGCCTATGCCGCGGTGAACATCCCCTATCTGGCGATGTCGGCACGGATCAGCGTCGACAGCAAGGATCGCGCCTTCATCGCCGGCATGCGGATGCTGTTCGGCACCATGGCCTGGGTGCTCGTCGCCCGCGGCACCGTCCCGCTCGGCGCCTGGGTGAGCGGCAGCGCCGTGTCCGCCAGCGCCTATCTCGGCGCGGCGATCCTGTTCGCAATCGTCGGCACCACGATCCTGATCTGGGTCGGCGCGACCTATCGCGATGAGGCGATCTCGCCCCCCGCCCCGCGCCCCTCGATCGCCGCGAGCTTGCGCAGCCTCGCCGCCAACCGCGCCTTCGTCACGCTCAACCTGGCGATGATGGCGATGATCGTCGCGGTGACGGTGCTCAACAAATCGGTGCTCTATTACTTCAAATATTTCATCGGCGACGAGGCCGCCGGCCAGACCGCGCTCGCCTGGATGGGGCTGGTCAGCGCCGTGGCGGTGCCGGTGTGGATGTTGCTCCAGCGCCGCATCGGCACGCGCAGCCTGTGGTTCCTCGCCGCGGCATTGTGCATCGCCGGGCTGGTGGTCTTCGCTACCTTTCGCATCGATCGCGCCGACGTGATGCAATTCTACCTGGTCGCGATGCAGGCGATGATCGTCGGGCTGCACTTCGTCTTCTGGGCGATGCTGCCCAACACGATCGAGTTCGGCGAGCGCGCCACCGGCCTGCGCGTCGAAGGCGCGGTGTTCGGCCTTGCCTCGCTGCTCCAGCGCGTGGCGATCGGCATCGCCACCGCAATCATCGGCTTCGGCTTCGGCTCGGCCGGCTATGTCGCCAATGCCCATCAGAGCGACGCGACGCTCGCGATCATGCGCTGGACGATCGCGCTGACCCCGCTCGGCTTCCTCGCTCTGTCCTGCGGCCTGATGCTGCTCAACCCGCTCGGCCGCGGCGCGCACGCCCGCATCGTGCGCGAGATGGCAGGCGACTAGGGTCGATCCAAACCCGTCACCCCGGACTTGTTCCGGGCCCCACGCAGCCTCGCCCGCTGCGCAAGAGCTTCCTGTCCAGCGCTCGCCGTCCGGTGGGGCCCGGAACAAGTCCGGGGTGACGAAGTAGGTAGAGAAGCGAGGGCAAATCTTAAATGTCGCTCGCCCCTTAATCGCCGTAGACGATCCGCACCTTGCCCGCGGCCTCCGTCGCCACGCGCCGTGCGGCATCGACATCCCCGGCCAGCGCCAGCGCCACGCCCATCCGGCGGTTCGGCCGCGTCACCGGCTTGCTGAACAGCCGGACATCGACCGCATCGCCCGGCACCGCCAGCGCCTCGGCGAGCCCCTCGAACCGGAACGCCTCCGCGTCGCGGTCCGCCAGGATCACCGCCGATGCCGCCGCGCCAAGCAGCCTGGGCTCAGGCACGTTCAGGCCCATCACCGCACGCGCGTGCAGGTCGAACTCGCTCAGATTTTGCGAGATGAGCGTCACCATCCCGGTATCGTGCGGCCGCGGCGACAATTCGGAGAAGATGACCGCCTCGCCCTTCACGAAGAACTCGACCCCGAACAGGCCATAGCCGCCAAGATCGTCGACCACTTTCCGGGCCATCTCCTGCGCCTGGACGAGCGCCGCGGCCGACATCGCCGCGGGCTGCCACGATTCCTGATAGTCGCCCCGCTCCTGCCGGTGCCCGATCGGCGCGCAGAAGCGGATGCCGTCGCGGGTGCGCACGGTCAGCAGCGTGATCTCGTAATCGAAGTCGACGAACTGCTCGACGATCACCCGACGACGATCGCCGCGCATGTTGGCGACGGCATAGTCCCAGGCGCGATCGATCTCCTCCGCCGCGCGCACGGTGCTCTGTCCCTTGCCCGACGAGGACATGACCGGCTTCACCACGCAGGGCACGCCCGTGAAGTCGATCGCCGCGCGCGCCTCCTCCAGGCTCTCGGCATAGCGATAGCGCGAGGTGGTGAGGCCCAGCTCGTTCGCGGCGACGTCACGGATCGCGTCGCGGTTCATCGTCATCTGCGTGGCGCGCGCGGACGGGACGATATTGACCCCGGCCCGCTCCATCTCCGCCAGCACCTCGGTACGGATCGCCTCGACCTCGGGCACGACGTAATCGGGCTTGTGTTGCTCGATCGCGGCGCGGAGCTTGTCCGCGTCGAGCATCGAGAAGACCTCGAACGCGTCCGCCATCTGCATTGCCGGCGCGCCCGCATAGCTGTCGCACGCGACCACATAGGCGCCGAGCCGCTTGGCCGAGATCACGAACTCCCGCCCGAGCTCGCCCGAGCCGAGCAGCAGGATCTTGGCAGTGAATGGCATGG
Source organism: Sphingomonas sp. (assembly GCA_040508955.1). Lineage (GTDB taxonomy): Bacteria > Pseudomonadota > Alphaproteobacteria > Sphingomonadales > Sphingomonadaceae > Sphingomonas. The sequence goes on from JBEVLV010000064.1 coordinate 6,768, forward strand.
GTTCCGCCTCCCGTTGATAAGGTCGAAGGGCTTCTCGCGAAGCCGGGCGCGGATGTCGAGGGGTGAAGCACCCCTCCCTCCCTTCTCCCTTGATGGGAGAAGGAGGGGCCTACCGCCGCAGGCGGTGGGAGGATGAGGGTGAGCTTTCCTCCAGCGCTACGTCACGAGGATGGGTCACCCCCACCCAAACCACCCCCATCAAGGGGGAGGGCTTAAGTAACTCACGCCCCCTTCAGCTCGAAGCTCCCGCGCACCCCCTCGGTCTCGGCCGAGGGCGCGATCCATACGTCGAACATGCCGGGCTCGACGGTCGGCTTGTTCTCGCGTCCGATGAACAGCAGCAGCTCGCGCTTGATCCGGAACGTCACCACCTCGCTCGCCCCCGGCGCCAGCGCCAGCTTGCGGAACGCCTTCAACTCACGCACCGGCCGCGTCACGCTGGCGGCACGATCGTGGGTGTAGAGCTGGACGACCTCCTCCACCGCGCGCTTGCCGGTGTTGGTCACCTTCGCGCTCACCGTCAGCTCGCCGTCCCAGGCCATCGACGGCGCCACCGACAGGCCCGAATAGTCGAGCTTGCCATAGGTCAGACCGTGCCCGAACGGGAACAGAGCCGAGTTCGGGATGCCGCGATAATGCGCCTTGTACGGCTCCAGGTTCACGCCCGGATTGGGGCGTCCGGTCGGCTTGTGCGCATAGCTGTAGGGCTGCTGCCCCGGCGAGCGCGGGAAGCTGCACGGCAGCCGGCCCGAGGGCGAGAAATCGCCGAACACTATGTCCGCGATCGCATGGCCGCTCTCGGATCCGAGGAACCAGGTCACCAGGATCGAGGGCGCGTTGACCACTGCCCCCTGTAGCGCCAGCGCTCGCCCGTTCTTGAGGATCACGACCACCGGCTTGCCCACCGCGGCCACCGCCTCGGCCAGCGCCTGTTGCGGCGCCGGCACGACGATCTCGGCACGCGACTGCGCCTCGCCCGACATGCCCTCGCTCTCGCCGATCGCGAGCAGCACGATATCGGCCTCGCGCGCCGCGGCCACCGCCGCCTCGATCCCGCCCGGCAATGCCTCCTCGACGCCCGAGCCCGGGATCACCGTCACCAGATCCTTGTCGGCCACCGCCGCCTTCACGCCGGTCGCCAGGTCGACCGCCTGGGCATTGTCGCCATAGACCACCCATGGCCCGTTGATGTCGTGCTGGCCCGCCGCGAACGGCCCGATGATCGCGATCTTCTTGCCCGCCTTGGGCAGCGGCAGCAGGTCGCCGTCGTTCTTGAGCATCACGATCGACTTGCGCCCGGCCTCGCGCGCCAGCGCCAGCGTCGGCTTGGTCCGCGACCGCGCCTTTTCGCGCTTCAGGTCGATGCGGCGGAACGGATCCTCGAACAGCCCGAGCCGCGCCTTCATCGCCAGCACGGTGCGCACCGAAGCGTCGAGCTTCGCCAGCGGCACCTCGCCCTTCTCGACCAGGTCGGGCAGATGGTCGCGGTAGAAGCCGCTGGTCATGCTCATGTCGACGCCCGCCAGGAACGCGATCTTCGCCGCCTCGCGCGCATCCGCCGCGAAGCCGTGGTCGATCATCTCCATGTCGCCGGTATAGTCGGAGACGACGAAGCCCTTGAAGCCCCACTCCACGCGCAGCACGTCTTCCATCAGCCAGCCATTGCCGGTCGAGGGCACGCCCGAAATCTCGTTGAACGAGGCCATGAACGACAGCACGCCGGCATCCAGCGCCGCCTTGAACGGCGGCAGGTAGACCTCGCGCAGCGTCCGCTCGGAGATATCGACGGTGTTGTAGTCGAGCCCCGCCTCCGCCGCGCCATAGGCGGCGAAATGCTTGGCGCAGGCCAGCATCGCGTCCTGGTCCTTCAAATCCTTGCCCTGGAAGCCGCGCACGCGCGCCTCGGCGATCAGGCGCCCGAGCAGCACGTCCTCGCCCGCGCCCTCCATCGTCCGGCCCCAGCGCTGGTCGCGCGCGATGTCGACCATCGGCGCGAAGGTCCAGTCGATGCCCGCCGCCGCCGCCTCGTACGAAGCGGCGCGCGCGGTGCGCTCGGCCAGGCCCGGCTCGAAGCTCGCCGCCTCGCCCACCGGCACCGGGAAGATCGTGCGGTGGCCATGGATCACGTCGGCGGCGAAGATCAGCGGGATCTTGAGGCGGCTCTGCGTCATCGCCGCGGTCTGCATCCGCCGCGCCATCTCGGCGCCGTTGCCGTTGAACACGCCGGTCAGGCGGCCGGCGCGCGCTTCCTTCAGCTGGTCATCGAAGCTGGCGCCGCGCTGGGGCGGATTGAGTGCCATCGCCCCCGCGCCGGCCCAGGTCGCAGCCATCAGCGTCAGCTGGCCCGCTTTCTCCTCCAGCGTCATCTTCGCGATCAGGTCGGCGACGAAGCCAGGAACGGATTCGCTTTC
>JBEVLV010000065.1:0-14312 GCA_040508955.1 Sphingomonas sp.
CGGCACGGCGCGGCCGCCCCTTTTCTGCCTGCGCTCGAGGCGATCGCAGCGGATCTTCCCGCCGATCGCGCGGGCCTCCGCCTTCACGGCATTGCCACGCTCGCGGACCTGCTCGGTGCGGAGGCGCTGGGCGGCGAAGCGGCTCGGCTGCTCGGACCGGATGCCCGGCCGGTGCGCGCCATCCTGTTCGACAAGACGTCAGCGGCGAACTGGGCGCTCGGCTGGCACCAGGACCGCACGATCGCCGTGCGCACCCGCGCCGAGGTGCCCGGCTTCGGCCCCTGGTCGATCAAGGCTGGAATGATCCACGTGGAACCGCCCTTCGCGCTGATCGAGCACATGGTGACGATCCGCATCCATCTCGATGCCGTGCCCGACGACAATGCCCCGCTGCTGGTCGCGCCGGGCTCGCACCGGCTGGGCAGGATCGCCGAGGCGGATCTCGCATCGGTGGTGGACGAGTGCGGCACGATCCCCTGCCTTGCCGACCCGGGGGACATCTGGGTCTATGCCACACCGATCGTCCACGCTTCGGCTGCGTCGACTCGCCTGGGCCGTCGGCGCGTGTTCCAGATCGACTATTCGGCCGATGCGCTTCCAGACGGCCTCGACTGGCTGGGCGTCTGAACCTCAGGCCGGAGCGCCGCGATTCGCGAAGAAGCGCGCGGGCGATTCGCCGAAGGCGCGGCGGAACATCGCGATGAAGTTGCTCGGGCTGGCATAGCCCACCGCATCGGCGACCTCGCTCACCGGCTCGCCGCGCGCCAGCCGCTCCATCGCCCGCCCCAGCCGATTCTGCTGGCGCCAATGGCCGAAATGCATGCCGGTCTCGGCATGGAAGACGCGCCGCGCGGTACGCTCGGAAAGGCCGGCCCAACGCGCCAGCGCCTCCAGCGTGTCCGGCAAACCCGGATGCGCCACCAGCCGCTCGGCGATGCGCAGCGCGCGCGGGTCGCGCGGCATCGGCAAATGCAGCGGCTGGCGCGGCGCCATGCGGATCTCGTCGAGCATCACCTCGATCAGCCGCGCACGGTCCGGCGTCACCTCGGCCGGATCGGCCCAGGCAGCGGCGCGCTCCACCAGCGCCCGCAGCAAGCTGCTCGTCCCCATCACGCAGGGTTCCGCCGGCAGGCATTCACACAGATCGGGTCGCAGCAGCACGCCCCAGCCGCGCAGCGTGCCGCTGATCGCGATCTTGTGGTCCAGATAGGGCGGCATCCAGCCGAGACGGTGCTGCGGGTACAGCATGGCCTCGCGCCGGGTCTCGACACGCACAAAGCCGTCTTCCACGTAGAACAGCTGGCCGCGGACATGCGAATGCCAGTCCACCTCCATATGGTGGAGGTGCAGGTCGCTCTCCGGCACTTCCTTGCCCCAGAAGGCGACGAGCGGCGGTCCGTCGGCGATGTCGAAATGCGCGAAGGCTTTATCGATGTCGTGGCCGCTACCCATTATTTTTTGTCCTGATGCCGTTATCAGGTCAGATAGACTGCGCTCTACATCGGCCGCAAGGAGATTCGCCCGCAAGGAGATTCGCGATGTGGCTCGATCCCGATCGCTTCCGGCTGCACGACGTTACCGATTTCCCGCTGGTCTGGACGCGCGCGCCCGTCCGCGACGAAGTGAATGCGCGGCGCTGGCAGGTCGAGATGGACGCCCTGGTCGCGCAGGGCTCGCCCTTCGTGCTGCTGCATCGCGTCGACGGTCCCGAAGCGCATGTCGCGCGCAAGGCGCGGGTGGCCTGGCTGAAGCACAACAAGCGCGCGCTCGCCCAGCTCTGCCTCGCGCTGGTCGCGATCGAGGCCGACCCGGTCCGACGCATGCTGCTCGAACGGCGCGTGGCGATCGCCAACCAGAGCTATGGCGTGAAAGCCGCCGTCGCGGCGTCGGTCGAGGAGGGCGAGGACCTTGCCTGGGAGATCCTGTTCTGCGCGCCGAGCCGCGACAGCGCGTTCGGAGTCTTTCCGGCGGAATAGATAATCGCGATTGACGCTGCACTGCAGCATGGCCACTTGGGGGCCGATGCACGCCCCCGCCCGCCACGCTCCGCCCGTTGCCCTCGTCCATTTCGCGCTGGCGATGGGGGGCTTCGCGATCGGCACCACCGAATTCGCGACGATGAGCTTGGTCCCCTATTTCTCTGCGGGACTACATATCGACGAGCCGACCGCGGGCCATGTCATCAGCGCCTATGCGCTCGGCGTGGTGGTGGGGGCGCCCTTGCTCGCAGTCGCCTCGGCCAAGCTGTCGCGCCGTACCTTGCTGATCCTGTTGATGACCAGCTTCGCCCTGTTCAACGGGTTGAGCGCATTGGCGCCGACCTATGGCTGGATGCTGGTGTTCCGCTTCCTCAGCGGGCTGCCCCATGGCGCCTATTTCGGCATTGCCGCGCTCGTCGCCGCGTCGCTCGTCCCGTTCGAGAAGCGATCCCAGGCGGTCGGCCGGGTGATGCTGGGGCTGACGATCGCCACCGTGATCGGCGTGCCGCTCGCCAACTGGCTGGGTCAGGCGGTGGGCTGGCGCTGGGGGTTCGGCGTGGTGGCGGTGCTGGCATTGCTCACCGTCGCGCTGGTCGCCGCCTTCGCGCCGCGCGACCGCCCGCATGCCGATGCGAGCCCGTTGCGCGAGCTCGGCGCGCTCGCCAACGGCCAGGTCTGGCTGACGCTCGGCATCGGCGCGATCGGCTTTGGCGGGCTGTTCTGCGTCTATACCTATGTCGCCTCGACCCTGCTCGCGGTGACGCGCGAGCCGGCCGCGATGATCCCGGTCGTGCTCGCCGTGTTCGGCGTCGGCATGACCGCGGGCAACCTCATCGCCCCGCGCTTCGCCGATCGCGCGCTGATGCCCACCGCCGCCGCGCTGCTGCTCGGCAGCGCCGTCGCGCTCGCGCTCTATCCGTTCGCGGCGGGCCAGCTCTGGTCGATCTGCCTCGACGTGGTCGCGATCGGGTTCTGCGGCGCGCTGGGCGCGGTGCTCCAGACCCGGCTGATGGACGTCGCCGGCGACGCCCAGGCGCTTGCCGCCGCGCTCAACCATTCGGCGTTCAACACCCCCAATGCGCTCGGTCCCTGGCTGGGCGGCATGGCGATCGCGGCGGGCTATGGCTGGACCTCGACCGGCTGGGTCGGCGCGCTGCTTGCGCTGGGGGGATTGGCGCTGTGTCTGGTGGCGATGCTCGGCGACCGGCGCCGGGCGTCAATCGCCTGATGGCATGACGTCAGGTTTTTGCCGGGCGAGGCGCAGCACCAGATAGCCCGCCAGCGCCGACAGGATCGATCCCGCCAGCACGCCGATCTTCACCTCGTCGATCAGCTCGGGCCGCCCCGGAAAGGCCAGTCCGCCGATGAACAGGCTCATCGTGAAGCCGATACCGGCGAGCAGCGCCACGCCATAGATCTGCGCCCATCCCGCTCCGCCCGGCCGCTGCGCGAACCCGGTCTTCGCCGCGATCCAGATGCTGCCGAAGATGCCGATCTGCTTGCCCAGGAACAGCCCCGCCGCGATGCCCAGCGGCAGCGGCGCCAGCAGGATCGCCGGCGAGAGTCCGCTCAGCGCCACGCCCGCATTGGCGAAGCCGAACAACGGCACGATCAGCCAGGCCGACCAGGGGTGCAGCCCATGCTCCAGCCGGTGCAGCGGCGATCGCGCATCGACCTTGCGGATCGGGATCGTCATCGCCGCCGCCACGCCCGCGATCGTCGCGTGCACGCCCGACAGGAACACCAGCAGCCACAGCAGCGCCGCGAGCGCGAGATAGGGCAGCAGCCGCGTCACCCCGAAGCGGTTGAGCGCCAGCATCGCGCCCAGCACCACGGCCGCCCCGCCCAGCGCAAGGAAGCTGATATGCGCGGTATAGGCCAGGGCGATGATCGCCACCGCGCCCATGTCGTCGACGATCGCCACGGTGGTCAGGAACAGCTTGAGGCTCGCCGGCGCCCGGCTGCCGAGCAGCGCCAGCACGCCGATCGCGAAGGCGATGTCGGTCGCCGCCGGGATCGCCCAGCCCGCGCCCAGCCCCATCGTGCCTCGGATCACCGCCAGATAGAGCAGGGCCGGCACCGCCATCCCCGCCGCCGCCGCGATGAAGGGCAGCCGCCTTCGCTCCCAGCTTGCCAGCTGCCCGTCGACCAGCTCGCGCTTGATCTCCAGCCCGACGAGCAGGAAGAACAGCGCCATCAGCCCGTCGTTGATCCACAGATGCACCGTCATCGGGCCGTGACCCAGGTCCGGCCCGGTCTGGAGATGCAGCGCGTGGAAATAGGCGGCCGACACGCCTGGCAGGTTCGCCGCGAGCATCGCCAGCACCGCCGCGGCGATCAGCACCACGCCGCCCGCGGCCTCGCTCTTCAGGAAATCGCGCAGCGCAGAGTCGGGCTTGTCTCCCGCCTCGGCGCCGTGCCCGCTCATGCCCGGGCCAATGCCTCGGCGATCAGCTTCCGCGAGTTCTCGATGCCGTAGAGCGCGATGAAGCTGCCCATCCGCGGCCCCTGCTCGGATCCGAGCAAGGTCTCGTACAGCGCCTTGAACCAGTCGCGCAGCGCTTCCTTGCCGAAACGCGTCTTGCCGATCTCATAGACGATGTTCTGGATGTCCTCGGCACTCGCATCGCCCGGCAGCGCCGCGAGCTGCGCGTCCAGATCGCGCAGCGCGTCGATCTCCACGCCTACCGGCGCGCGCTTCTTCAGCGTCGGTGTCACGAAATCGCGGGCATAGGCGAGCGCATAGCCGATCAACCGGTCGAGCGCCGGATGCTTCTCGGGCGTCGCGTTGGGCAGGTAATTGGCGAGATAGCCCCAGACCTGCGCCTTGGTCGCCTCGCCCATCACGCCCACCAGGTTGAGCAGCAGCCCGAACGTGACCGGCAGCGCTTCCTCGGGCGGCGGCCCGTTATGGATATGGTGCACCGGGTTGCCGAGCTTCTGCGCGATCGGCTGGTCGGCATAGTTGGCGCGGAACTGCCAATATTCGTCCACCGCGCGCGGGATCACGCCCAGATGCAGCTGCTTGGCCTTTTTCGGCTCGCGATAGGCGTAGAAGGCGATGCTCTCCTCGGGCCCATAGGTCAGCCACTGCTCGAGGCTCAGGCCGTTGCCCTTGGACTTGGAGATCTTCTCGCCCTTCTCGTCGAGGAACATCTCATAGTTGAAGCCCTCGGGCGGGCGCCCGCCGAGTACGCGCGCGATCTTGGAGCTCTGCACGACCGAATCGATCAGGACCTTGCCCGCCATCTCGTAATCGACGTCGAGCGCCACCCAGCGCATCGCCCAGTCGACCTTCCATTGCAGCTTGGCATGGCCGCCCAGGATCGTCTGCTCGATGCGCCTGCCGTCATCGTCGAACGCGATCAGGCCGGCCTCGGCGTCGATCACCTCGACCGGCACCTGCAGCACCACGCCCGAAGTGGGGCTCACCGGCAGCACCGGCGAATAGGTCGCGCGCCGCTCGGCTCCCAGGGTTGGCAGCATGACGTCAAGGATCGCCTGATAGTTGCGCAGCACCGCCTTCAGCGTCGTGTCGAAGCGCCCGTCGGCATAATAATTGGTCGACGAGGCGAACTCATACTCGAAGCCGAACTGGTCGAGGAACTGGCGCAGCAGCGCGTTGTTGTGCGCGGCGAAGCTCTCATGTGTGCCGAACGGATCGGGGATGCGGCTCAGCGGCTTGCCGAGATGCTCGGTCAGCATCGCCTTGTTGGGCACGTTCTCGGGAACCTTCCGGAGCCCGTCCATGTCGTCGCTGAACGCGATCAGCCGCGTCGGAATGTCCGATAGCGTCTCGAACGCGCGCCGCACCATCGTCGTGCGCAGCACCTCGTTGAACGTGCCGATATGCGGCAGGCCCGACGGGCCGTATCCGGTCTCGAACAGCACATGGCCCTTCGCGGGCGCGCCGTTCGGATAGCGCTTCAGCAGCTTGCGGGCCTCTTCATAGGGCCAGGCCTTGGATTCGAGCGCGGTTGCGCGGAGTTCGGGATCGATCGTCATGTCGGAGCGCGTCTAACCGAGTGGAGGGCGCGCCGCCAGTATTTGCGGGTGGCCGGCCCGCGAGCGTGCTTGACTCCGTACCTGGGTACGGAGTGCATAACGTGATTCGCCCATTTCCGGGCGAAGGAGCAGAGTGATGACCGATGCCGTCCAGGCCGAAGCGCAGGCCGCAAATCGCTGCCAGTGCGTCAATTGCAGGTGCACCGACTGCGCTTGCTGAGGCCGTGGGCCGCATGCGGGAACGGATGCGGCCCTTTCCCGATTCCGGAAGGCACTCCGCCAGCGATGCCGGGTCCCTATTGGGGTACGTCACCCTTCATCAGCGCCTGCACCCGCAGGCGGGGAAAGACCGTCTCGAGCGGCTTGGTATCGGGCAATATATAGACATATCCCCCCTTCTTGCCGAACAGCGGGCTCACGCTCCTGCTGTAGAAGGCGCTGGGCACGTTGATGCACCCAAAGGTTATGCGGTTGTCGTCCGGGGTCGGCGAGAGCATCCGCTGGCGCCGCCGTTCCTTCTTGCTGGCCCCTGGCGGGATCGGGTGAAGCGCCACGGAGGTGGCGTAATCGACCCAGAGTATCCTTTGCCGTCCAGCGGCCAATCCAAATTTCGCGAGGAAACGACCGGCCGGCGTCGTCTTCTCTGCAGGGCCGATCTCGGCGAGGTTCTTGCTGCCGATGCCAGGCGTGGCGTCATCCCCGACGGCGACACCGATCAATACGGGAACCGCGCCGAGCGACTTCCCATGTGCATCGAACAAGAAGAGGGAAGCAGCCGTCTTGTCGATGATGATGTATGGCAGGGACGCATTATCCCCGGATGCCGCGACCCAATCGGCGACGCGTGCGGTCGCCTCCGACCGGCTTAGAGTATCTGCAGTTTCCGGAGATCGCGGTTGCGACGAGACTGGACCTGAAGGCCGAACGCTTTCTCCCGCCCATGCGAGGCCGGGGATCGCAAACACCAGTCCGGCAAGCGCCGGGAAAATCTTGATCATCGTCCGATGCGCTCGACATGAAACCATCGGCGATCGGAAGGCCGGCCGCCGCGAGAAATCACGACCCGGTCAGCATGGCTGACCTGCGCATCAATTGCGCGGTCGCTTCCGCTTCTTCTCCTGCGCCTGCATCCGCTGCTCGATGCCATCGACCCGGGCATTGAGCTGGTCCAGGCGCTGGCCGTTATTCTGCGCCTGCCCGGACGCGGCCTGTGCTTCGGCCAGCGCGGACTTCGCCGTGCCGTCTGCCGATCTTGCGACGCCGTCGGTCGCCTGCAATTTCGCGTCGAGCGCATCGACGCGCTGATTCACGACAGCGATCTGCTCCCGGACAAACCCTTTGGTGGCGCAGCCACCCAAGCCCAGCGCTCCAACCAGAATCACAATGGCGGGGGCTAGTTTCGTTACAGTTGGCGACATCGCATTCTTCCAATGGTTAACGAATGGAGACAACCCAAGCCGAGCGCAAACGTTCCAACAATTCGATTGTGTCCGGCCGTGCATCGGCTCGGGTGAGCGGATTATGTCGCGCGAATCGCCGCGTTCCGTCGTCAACCGCACTGTTCAAGCGGAACGAAAAGTGTACGGAATGGCCTTGTGTCGACGATGAGCGCCCTGCCCTATCCCGCGCTGCATGCCAGCCATAGCGGTATCTGGATCGCGACGGTCGAGGGCGATTGCCGGGCGATCAGCCGGGGCGAGGCGATCCGCGTCGCTGCCGACACGCCGACGATCCTGCTCAATGCGCCATTGATCGGCCAGCGGCTCGGCCATCCCGAGATTTCTGGGCTCGACCTGCTCGAGCTGTTCGCCTTCCTCCACCCCGCGCGCTTCATGGTGCCGACGCCCAAGGGTCTGGCTCGCGTCACCGGGCTCGACCTGCCCACGAACGATTCGGAGATCGCCCCCTTCCTGCGCCGCGCGGCGGAAATCCTGCTTGCGGTGCCGCAGGACGATTGGCCCGAGCGCGAGGGGGCGTGGAACGGGCTCCAGTCGCTGTTCCGCCTGCGCTGGCCCTGGGCGCCGGCGCTGTCGCAACGGGTCGCCAGGCCGGCCCAGGCCGAGCGCTGGCTGTTCTCGAAGCTCCCCGAATGGGAGGAGCATGCGCCGCGCGCCGCGCCGCGCACCGTGACGCTCCACGATGCCGATGTCGCCGAGCGCCTCGCCCGCCTCACCGGCAGCACGGCCGAGCGCCGCCAGGGCCAGCGCGACTATGCCGCCGCTGCGGCCCAGGCCTTTGCCCCGCGTGAGGTTCGCGATTCGCCCAATCTCGTGCTGGCCGAGGCGGGCACCGGCATCGGCAAGACGCTCGGCTATCTCGCACCGGCCTCGCTCTGGGCCGAAGAGGCCGAGGGCGCCGTGTGGGTCTCGACCTTCACCAAGGCGCTCCAGCGCCAGATGACGCACGAGAGCGAACGGCTCTTTCCCGATCCGGCGGTGCGCAAGCGCAAGATCGTCACCCGCAAGGGGCGCGAGAATTACGTCTGCCTGCTCAACCTCGAGGATGCGCTGCAGGGCGGGTTCGCCGGCCGTGCCGCGATCCTCGCCCAACTCGTCGCGCGATGGGCGGCCTATACCGCCGATGGCGACATGATCGGTGGCGACCTGCCCGGCTGGCTGCCCACCCTGTTCCGCCGCAACGGGTCGACCGCGCTCACCGATCGTCGCGGCGAGTGCATCTATGCCGGCTGCCCGCACTACCGGAAATGCTTCATCGAACGTGCCGCCCGCGCCAGCGCCGAGGCCGATATCGTCATCGCCAACCATGCGCTGGTGATGGTCAACGCCGCGCGCGGCCGCGAGTCGGCGAATCGCCCGACTCGCTATGTGTTCGACGAGGGGCATCATCTGTTCGATGCCGCGGACGCGATGTTCTCGGCGGCGCTCACCGGCCAGGAGGCGATCGAGATCCGCCGCTGGGTCACCGGCCCCGAGTCGGGCGCGCGCGGACGCCGCCGCGGGCTCGCCGCGCGCTTGTCCGACGTCGCCAGTTATGACGACGAGGGCGCGCGCGCGATCGGCGAGGCGGTCGATGCCGCCCGCGCCTTGCCCAGCGACGGCTGGCTCCAGCGCCTGTCCGAAGGCGAGCCGTTCGGCCCGATCGAATCGCTCCTCGCCGCGGTGCGTGGGCTCGTCTACGCCCGTGACGCCAATGGCGCCGCGGACGCGGGCTATGGTCTCGAGACCGAGCTCGCCGAGCCGGACGCTGCCTTGGTCGAGGCGGCAGGGCCCGCTGGCGCCGCGCTCGATGCGCTGGTCCGTCCGCTCGTCACCCTCGGCCGCCGCCTCGAAGCCGTGCTCGCCGAGGCGCCCGACTGGATGGACGGCCCCGCCCGCGCGCGGATCGAAGGGGCGATCGCCTCGCTCGGCTGGCGCACCGATACGGTCGGCGCCTGGCTCGCGCTGATCGCGCGGATCGGCGGCCCGGCCGATCCCGAATATGTCGACTGGCTCGCGCTCGACCGGGTCGAGGGCCGCGAATATGATGTCGGCCTGCATCGCCATTGGCTCGATCCTTCGCGGCCCTTCGCCAGGACGGTGCTGGAGCCGGCGCATGGCGCGCTCGTCACCTCGGCGACCTTGCGTGCCGGCGGCGACTGGGAGGTGGCCGAGGCCCGCTCGGGTGCTCAGCATCTGCTCCGCGCCGCGCAGCGGTTCGAGGCGCCAAGTCCGTTCGACTACGGCACCCAGGCCGAGGTGCTGATCGTCACCGACGTCAAGCGTGGCGATCTGCCCGCGCTTGCCAACGCCTATGCCCAACTGATCGTCGCCTCGGGTGGCGGCACCTTGGGGCTGTTCACCGCGATCCGCCGGCTGCGCGCGGTCCATGCCCGGATCGCCGATCGGCTGGCGCGCGAGGGGCTGCCCCTGCTCGCCCAGCATGTCGACCCGATCGACACCGGCACCCTGGTCGACATCTTCCGCGACGATCCCCGCGCCTCGCTGATCGGGACCGATGCTCTCAGGGACGGCGTCGACGTGCCTGGCGATTCGCTCAGGCTGGTGGTGATGGAGGGTGTGCCCTGGCCCAAGCCGACCGTGCTTCATGCGGCGCGGCGACTGGCGGGAGGCGGCACCGCCTATGACGATCGAATCGTCCGCGCGCGCATGGCCCAGGCGTTCGGCCGGCTGATCCGCCGTGCCGACGATCGCGGCACCTTCGTCCTGCTCTCCTCGGCGATGCCGTCGCGGCTGCTCGGCGCCTTCCCCGCGGGCACGCCGATCGTCCGTACGACATTGGATGCCGCGGTCGAGCGGGTTCGGCTTTCCTTGGGCGGCGGCTTGCGGCATGAGGCGCCCGAAACCGCCCGAGCCCCTGGGGACGCATGAAGACGCTGACTCTGCTGCGCCACGCCAAATCCGGCTGGGACGATCCCGTCGCCCGCGATTTCGATCGGCCGCTCAATCCCAAGGGCCGGCGTGCCGCAGCGATGATGGGCCGCCACATGAGGAGCCTGGGGCTGCTCTTCGATCATGTCGTCGCCTCGCCGGCGGTGCGGGTGGTCGAGACTCTGCACCATGTCGAGCTGGGCTATGGCGGCGATCTCGCCCCCACCTTCGATCCACGTGCCTATCTCGCCTCGGCGGCGACCCTGCTCGATCTGATCCACGCATTGCCCGACGGCGCCGAGCGCGCGCTGTTGTCAGGCCACAATCCCGGCCTGGAGGAACTGGTGCTGCTGCTGAGCGGCGAAGGTGATCCGCTGCGTAACCAGGTCGAGATCAAGTTTCCCACCGCAAGCCTTGCGGAGCTGCGCTTCGGCGTCCGGCGTTGGGAGGATGTGGCGCCCGGCGAGGGCGTTTTGGCGCGATTCGTGCGCCCGCGCGATCTGGATCCCAGCCTGGGGCCCGACGCGGGCTAGCGCCCCGTTCAGGCCTTGTCGTCCTCGAGCGCCTTCGTCAGCGAATCGCGGATCTTGTGCAAGGCTGCCTTCGTCCCGCCCTTGGGCCGTGCCGCCTTTTCCTCCGCCAGCAGCTTCTGCACGCCGCGGATCGTATAGCCTTCCTCGCTCAGGAGGTGATGGATGCGATGGACGAGCGCGACATCGTCGGGCCGGTAGTAGCGGCGGTTGCCCGCGCGGGTCAGCGGCCGGAGCTGGGGGAACCTGGTCTCCCAATAGCGCAGGATATGCTGGGGCCGGCCAATATCGTCGGCCAGCTCCCCAATGGTGCGTAAGGCGCCAGCGGCCTTCTCAGTCGCTGGCATAGGCGACTCAGCTTCCAGCCACGATGCGGTCACGCATCATCTGGCTGGCTCGGAAGGTGAGGACGCGGCGCGGTGCGATCGGCACTTCGACGCCGGTCTTGGGATTGCGGCCCACGCGCTCGCCCTTGTCGCGCAGGATAAAGCTTCCAAAGCCGGAGATCTTGACGTTCTCCCCCTTGGCGAGTGCCTCGCACATGTGAACCAGAATCTGTTCGACCAGACGCGAGGCGTCAGCGCGCGAGAGTCCGACTTCGCGGTGAAGCGATTCAGCGAGATCGGCCCTGGTCAGCGTGCCCACAGCAGTCATCTTGGCAAGTCCCCAATTGATCCATGTTGATCAAGCTCTAGCCAGATTATGATTACGTAGCAAATCGCTGGGGTACATGTCTAGCAACAATCGGACACGTCGTGGAAACATTTAAAATCGGACGACTGTGGCCCCCCAGGTGAAGCCGCCGCCCATGGCTTCGAGGACGATCAGATCGCCCTGTTTGATGCGTCCGTCCTTCACCGCGGCATCGAGCGCGAGCGGCACGGAAGCGGCAGACGTGTTGGCGTGCCGATCGACCGTGACGATCACCTTTTCGGGCGCGAGGTTGAGCTTCCGGGCGGTCGCGTCGAGAATCCGGGCATTGGCCTGGTGCGGCACGACCCAGTCGACATCGGCGGCGCTGAGCCCCGCCACGCCGAGTGTTTCCTCCATCACCGCGGCCAGATTGACCACCGCATGACGGAACACTTCGCGGCCCTTCATGCGCAGCTTGCCGACGGTGCCCGTCGTGGAAGGTCCGCCGTCGACATAGAGCAGGTCGTTGTAGCGGCCATCGGCATGGAGTCGTGTTGCCAGGATGCCGCGCCCGTCCTCGGCAACATCCTGTGCCTCCAGCACGATCGCGCCCGCGCCGTCGCCGAACAGCACGCAGGTGGCGCGATCCTCCCAGTCGAGGATGCGGCTGAATGTTTCCGCTCCGATCACCAGCGCGCGCTTCGCCCCGCCGGCGCGGATCATCGAGTCGGCGACCTGCACCGCATAGAGGAAGCCCGAGCAAACCGCGGCGACGTCGAACGCGACGCAATCGTTGATCCCGAGCGCGGTCTGCACGCGAGTCGCGGTGGCGGGAAAGGTCTGGTCAGGAGTCGCGGTCGCGAGCACGATAAGGTCGATGCTCGATGCCTCGACGCCCGCTGCGGCCAGCGCCGCCTTGCAGGCCTCGGTCGCCAGCGTGCTGGTCGTCTCGTCGGGGCCGGCGATGTGGCGGAAGCGGATCCCGGTGCGCTCGACGATCCACTCGTCGGTCGTGTCGACCTGCTCGGCCAGCTCCGCATTCGACACGCGCCGCGGCGGCAGTGCCGATCCGGTGCCGAGAATCACCGAACGCACAGTCATTTTACGCCTTCCATACTTGTCATTACGCGGCCTTGGCCTCGAAGTTTCCGAGATCTTCGGCAATCCGCCGGGTCAGGTCATCGCGGAGCATCTTGGCGGCGAAGCCGATCGCGGTGTCCACGCCCAGTTCGTTGGCGCTGCCGTGGCTCTTCACGACGATGCCGTTCAGCCCCAGGAATACCGCGCCATTATGGTTGTTGGGGTCGAGATGGTGGCGCAGCAGCTCGGTCGCCGGCTTGGAGATCAGGAAGCCGATCTTCGAGCGGGTCGAGCTGCTGAACGCGCGCTTGAGCAGGTCCGCGACGAATCGGGCGGTGCCCTCCACCGTCTTCAGCGCGATATTGCCCGAGAAGCCGTCGCACACGATCACGTCGACTTCGCCGCGCGACAGCTTGTTGCCCTCGATGAAGCCGGTGAAGTCGAGCGGGAGGTGCGTCGCGGCGCGGAGCTGGCCGGCGGCGTCGCGGATGATGTCGGTGCCCTTCATCTCCTCGGTGCCGATATTGAGCAGCGCGACGCGCGGGCGCTCCAGATCGAGCGCGGTGCGCGCATAGGCGGCACCCATCACCGCGAACTGGACGAGGTTGCGCGCGTCGACTTCGGTATTGGCACCGAGATCGAGCATCACCGTGTCGTTTTCGCCGAGGCTCGGCATCAGCGCGGCCAGCGCGGGGCGGTCGATTCCCGGCATCGTGCGCAGCGAGAGCTTCGCCATCGCCATCAGCGCGCCGGTATTGCCCGAGGAGACGGCGGCACCGGCGCGTCCCTTCTTCACCAGATCGATGGCAATACCCATCGACGTGGTCTTGGCGCGGCGAATCGCCTGGCTCGGCTTTTCGTCGGACGCGACGACCTGTTCGGCGTGGACGATCTCCGACGCCGCTGTCAGGTGGGGATGGGTCTTCAGACCTTCGCGGATCTGCGCCTCGTCGCCCACCAGGATGAACTCCATCCCCTCGAATCGACGACGCGCACGCGCGGCACCGGCGAGCATGACGGCGATCCCCTCGTCACCGCCCATCGCATCGACGGCGATTCGCGAGGGAAAAGTCATGCCGGCACGCCCCCGTTAAACTCCGTCTCTCAGCCCTCGACGGAGGTGATCTCGCGACCGTTGTAGTGGCCGCAGGCGTTGCACAGATTGTGCGGACGCTTCAGCTCGCCGCAATTCGGGCATTCCTGGAATGCCTCGACAGTCAGTGCATCGTGCGCCCGGCGCATGCCACGCCGCGACGGCGAGGTCTTTCTCTTGGGAACGGCCATTTAGGCACCTTTAAAAGTCTACAGAATCAAAGTCGCGATACGCCCACGGAGTACACCGGGCAAGCGACGGCTGGGCCGGCCGCTCGCCGGGACCAGCAGGCAGGTCACGAAGCGAGCCCGCGCGTATAGCGATTCTTGCCCGGCATGCAAGGCCGTGTAGGGTGGCACCTCACAAGAGGATGTCCAAATGCTGCTACCTGTTGCGCTCACCACTACCGGCGCCGCCGCTGTCATCAACCTCTGGCTGGGGGTGCGGGTCAGCCGGACGCGCATGGTTGAGAAGGTCTCCGTCGGGGACGGCGGCAACCCCAGGCTGATCGCCCGGATGCGCGCCCAGCTCAATTTCGCCGAATATACGCCGATCGTGCTGATCCTGATCGCGTTGATCGAATTCGGCGCGGGTTCGCAGCTCTGGTTATGGGCGGCGGCAGCGCTCTATCTGCTCGGACGGCTGCTCCATCCGATCGGCATGG
>JBEVLV010000066.1:0-25814 GCA_040508955.1 Sphingomonas sp.
GCCCGGCCTCCGCTGCGCCATAGGCCGCGAAATGCTTGGCACAGGCCAGCATCGCGTCATTGTCCTTCAGGTCCTTGCCCTGGAAGCCGCGCACGCGCGCTGCGGCGATCAGCTCACCCAGCAGAACGTCCTCGCCTGCTCCCTCCATCGTCCGGCCCCAGCGTTGGTCGCGCGCGATGTCGACCATCGGCGCGAAGGTCCAGTCGATGCCGGCGGCGGCGCCTTCATAGGAGGCCATGCGCGCGGTGCGCTCGGCCAGATCGGGCTCAAACGACGCGGCCTCGCCCACCGGCACCGGGAAGATCGTACGGTGGCCATGGATCACGTCGGCGGCGAAGAGCAGCGGAATCTTCAGGCGTGACTTGGTCATCGCCACGGTCTGCATGCGCCGCGCCATCTCGGCGCCATTGCCGTTGAACACGCCGGTCAGCTTGCCCTGGCGCACTTCCTCGAGCTGCCCGTCGAAGCTCGGCCCGTTCGAGGGCGGGTTGAGCGCGGTCGCCACGCCGCCGCCCCAGGCGCTCGGCATCAGCGTGAGCTGCCCGGCCTTCTCGGCGAGCGTCATCCGGGCGATCAGCGCGTCGATGAACGCAGGCACCGGCAGCTGGGCGGCCTGCCACAGCATGGCGCGGGCGGGGTTGTGCACCCAAGCCGCAACCGCGCCGGCTCCCATCAGCGCTGCGCGTCGCGAAATCCTGGTGTCGAACATTGCAATTCCTCTCCTGGCGGCGCGCTTCCCACCCTGAAGCGCGTTGGCGTCATTCGTTAGGCACGCGAAATCTTTTTGCTTGTGACCGCTAACCGTAACCGGTTACATACTCCGTGCCGGACGAGGATTGCAATCGTCCGCTTGGTCTGAAACGTAGGAAACATGCGTTGGGCCGCGAAAAGGAGTCGAAGGAGCTGAAATGGCCGAGGCCACGATCCGGGATGTCGCACGCCGAGCCGCGGTTTCGATCGCATCGGTCTCGCGCGCGCTCAACGGATTGGACAATGTCCGCGCCGAAACCCGCGAGCGCGTGATCGCCGCCGCGGCCGAGCTCGGCTATGTCCCGCATGCCGGCGCGCGCAGCCTCTCGCTCTCGCGTTCGCACGCCATCGGCGTCGTCCTTCCCGATCTCCACGGCGAATTCTTCTCGGAGTGCGTCCGCGGCATGGACCGCGAGGCGAGCCGCCGCGGCTATGTGTTGCTGCTGTCCAACATGCACGACGACAGCGAGCAGGCCGCCCTCGCCCTGCGCGCGATGCGCGGCCGAGTCGACGGGCTGCTGGTGATGGCGCCGCACATCTCGCCCGAATCGCTCGAGCGCGCGCTGCCGCAGACCCTGCCCGCGGTCCTCATCAACGCCCCGGGCGATTTCGGCGCGCACCCGTCGCTCCGCTTCGACAATATGGCCGGCGCCGACGCGATCGTCCGCCACCTGGTGGAGAGCGGCTACAGGCGCATCGTCCACATCGCCGGGCCCGAGGGCAATGTCGACGCCCAGGAGCGTGCCGAGGGCTATCGCCGCGCGATGGACCGCCACGCCCCCGGCATGCCCCAGCGCATCATCGCCGGCGACTTCAACGAAGAGGCGGGCGTCGCCGCCGCCCGCACGATCCTGGCCGGCTCCGGACCCTGCGACGCCGTCTTCGCCGCCAACGACATGATGGCGCTGGGCTGCCTCCACGCGCTGCGCTCGGCCGGCAAACAGGTACCCGGCGACATCGCCGTCGCCGGCTTCGACGACGTCCCCCTTGCCCGCTACATGGCGCTCACCACCGTCCGCGTCCGCATCGCCGAGATCGGCGCGCGTGCCGTCTCGCGCCTGATCGACCTGCTCGACGGCCGCGACACCGGCCCCCCCAGCGAGATGCACATCCCCGAGCTCGTCACCCGCGCGACCACCGCGCCGCGCCTGAACGGAGCTTCGGATGCGCGCTGAGCTATTTTTCGCCGCGAATGTAACCGGTTTCACAACCGGCCACCGCTTCGCCACCTCCCGGAATACACCCCAACTCGGGGGCGGCGCCGCGCGTGCCGCCCCTGATTTTTTGGTGTAAAGGATCCCCGTCATGATCGATCGTCGCGCGCTTCTTTCGCAGGGCCCGGCGCTGCTTGCCGGCGCCGCAGCGCTCCCCGCGAGCGCGCTCGCCGCCCCGGCGGCCGGCCCCACGCTCCCTGCCTTCTACGAGGATATCGAGAAGCGCACCTTCCGCTGGTTCTGGGAGACCGCCCGGCGCGACAACGGCCTCGTCCCCGATCGCTACCCCAGCCCGTCCTTCTGCTCGATCGCCTCGGTCGGCTTCGCGCTCACCGCCTATCCGATCGGCGTCGAACGCGGCTGGATCACCCGTGCCGAGGCGCGCGACCTGACGCTCACCACCCTGCGCTTCTTCTGGGAATCGCCCCAGGGGCCCGAGCCGACCGGCAAGATCGGCCACAAGGGCTTCTTCTACCACTTCATCGACATGATCAGCGGCGAGCGCTTCCGCGACGTCGAGCTGTCCAGCGTCGACAGCACGATCCTGTTCATGGGCGTGCTGTTCGCCGGCCAATATTACGATCGCGCCGATCCCGCGGAGAGGGAGATCCGCCGCCTCGCCCAGGCCATCTACGCGCGCGCCGATTGGAATTTCTTCCGTTCGGACGGCCGCAAGGCGGTGTCGATGGGCTGGCATCCCGAGCGCGGCCTGATCGCGCGCAACTGGGACGGCTATAACGAGGGGATGTTCGTGTTCATCCTCGGGCTGGGCGCGCCCGAGCATGCGCTGCCCGCGGACAGCTGGGAGGCGTGGATGGCGCCCTATCCGCGCTTCTGGCGCGGCGAGGGCCCGACCCGCCACCTCGCCTTCGCGCCGCTGTTCGGCCACCAGTACAGCCACACCTGGATCGATTTCCGCGGCATCCGCGACAAGGCGATGCGCGAGGCCGGGCTCGACTATTTCGAGAATACGCGCCGCGCCGCCTATGCCAACCGCGCCTATTGCATCGCCAATCCGATGCGCTGGGACGGCTATTCGAAGGATATCTGGGGCATCACCGCGTGCGACGGCCCCGGCAATTTCAGGCTGCCGTTCAAGGGCGAGACCCGCGAGTTCTTCGGCTATGCCGCACGCGGACCGCTCGGCCAGCCCGACGAGCGCGACGACGGCACGCTGGCGCCCACCGCCGCGCTCGGCTGCCTGCCCTTCGCGCCCGAGATCGTCATCCCCTGCGCCGAGGCGATCAAGCGCGACTATGGCGACCGGCTCTACGGGAAGTACGGCTTTCTCGACTCGTTCAATCCCAGCTTCAGATACACCGATGTCCGCCCCGAGAAGGGCAAGGTCGATCCGGAGCGCGGCTGGGTGGACGACGATTATCTCGGCATCGACCAGGGCCCGATACTGGCGATGGCGGCGAACTATCGCAGCGATTTCGTGTGGAAATACATGCGGAACGCGCCCGCGATCCGGAAAGGGCTGAAGACGGCCGGGTTCGTCGGAGGATGGCTGGGAGGCTGAACCTCTTCAAAGAAGTCCCGCGGCAAAGAGCCCCATTCCAACCGCCGAGGTCGATGCCAGCGTGACGATCACGCCCGTATTGAAGCGCAGCATCGCCACAATCGCGCCTGCCGAAAGGACCAGCGCCCATAGATCGACCGACCAAGGCACCGGCACGTCGAAGCGCAGCGGCCCGAACGACCAGGGCATCACCGCGCGGAACAGCGTGTGGAGCGCGAACCAGATCGCCAGGTTGAGCACCACGCCCACCACGGCGGCCGTGATCGCGGAAAGCGCCCCTGCGAGCGCCGCATTGCCGCGCAGTCGCTCGATGAAGGGTGCACCCAGGAATATCCACAGGAAGCACGGCACGAAGGTCACCCAGGTGGCGAGCAGCCCGCCCAGCGTCCCGGCGAGCAGCGGCGGCAGCATTCCGGGGTCGCGATAGGCGCCCAGGAAACCGACGAACTGCAGCACCATGATCAGCGGGCCTGGCGTCGTCTCGGCCATCCCGAGCCCGTCCAGCATCTCCCCGGGCGCAAGCCAGTGATAGGATCGCACCGCCTCCTGCGCGACATAGGCGAGCACGGCATAGGCGCCGCCGAACGTCACCATCGCCATGGTCGAGAAGAAGGTCGCGATCTGGCTGAACACGTTGGCAGGGCCGAGCAGGGCCAGCAGCGCCGCCACCGGCGCCAGCCATAGCAAGAGCCAGACCAGGGCGACGCGCAGCGACTCGCGCCATGTCGGATTGGCATGTTCGGGCAGCTCGACGCCGAGCAATGTGTCGGCATCGTCCACGATCGTGCCAGTGCTGGGACCGTGGCCGCCGCCCGCCTTGAAGGCGGCGAGGCCGCGCCGTCCGCCGAGAAAGCCGATCAGCCCCGCGGCGAGGATAATCAGCGGAAACGGTACGCCGGCAAAGAAGATCGCGACGAATGCCGCCGCCGCGATCCACCGCATCGTGCCGTTCCGGAGCGCGCGCTTGCCGATCCGCAGCACCGCCTGGAGTACGATGGCGAGCACCGCCGCCTTGAGTCCGAAGAACAAGGCCGAGACGATGCCAAGCTTGCCGTACAGCGCATAGATCCAGCTCAGCGCCATGATCGACAGCGCGCCCGGCAGCACGAACAGCACGCCCGCCACGATGCCCCCGCGCGTCCGATGGAGCAGCCAGCCGATATAGGTGGCGAGCTGCTGCGCCTCGGGCCCGGGCAGCAGCATGCAATAGTTGAGCGCATGGAGGAACCGGTGCTCGCCGATCCAGCGCTTCTCCTCGACCAGGATGCGGTGCATCATCGCGATCTGCCCCGCCGGCCCTCCGAACGACAGCGCGGCGATCCGCAGCCACACCCAGAAGGCCTCGCCCAGCGAGACCGGCTCCGGCCGCGCCCAGACGGGCTCGAGCACGGCAGCGCTCATGCCCGCTCTCCGCGTGGCTTGTGCGCCGTCCAGTCATGCGTCTCGCCGCGCGCATCGCGGCACCAGCGGTAGAGCGCGTCGTAGACGAGCATTCCAGCATCGAGTTGGGCGAGATCGTCCGCGAACATCCGCGACAGTCCCAGCGACATCGCCAGCAACCCCGCCGCCTCGGGCACGATGTCCGGTCGCGCGGTGTCGGCACCCCGCACGATCGTCGCAAGATGCGCCAGCGGCGCGATGCCGCCCAGCCCGAACTCCTCGACCATCAGGTCGAACGTGCACCGATCGTCGCGATGGCTCCAGAACACGCCATCGGCCGCAATGTCGAAAGGAGCCGCACCGAAACGCTCGGCCACGCCCATCACTTCTGCCGGTGGCACGAACAGAAACCGCGCCTCAGGGTCTACGAACCGTCGGATCAACCACGGACATGCGATGCGATCGACCTTGGGCCGCGCGCGCGTCACCCAGTTGGTCCGTCCGAAGGAATCGCGCGGTGGAAACCGATCGGCCACGACCGTCGGCAGGTTCGCGGCAGTCCAGGCCGCATGCCCGCCCTCGATCGCTTCGGCTGCCACACCTTCGCTGCGCAGCCAGCTCGCCACACCCTGGCTCACCGCACCCCCGTCCGCATCGACGATCACCACGTCGCGCCCGGCAAAATCCCTTCCCCACTCCGCCACCAGCGGCGAACGAACCACCGATCCGGGAATCAGACGCGCAGTGTCCGCGCGGATATCGATGAGCGCCGGAGCCCCGGGCGTTCCGATCAGGCGAGCGAGCTTGTCGGGGCTGATGCTGTTCAATGCAGGCATGGCGCGTCCTTCGAAATGAGCTGGACGCGAACCTTCGGCATGCCGCCTCGTGGGGAGATCGCGATCCCCATAGTCGAAATACACGCTCGCCCGCCGATTCTGTCAAGAGTGCTGCTGGGCCGGTCCGAAGGCTCTCTTGCAATGTAGGATTTCACCTGCTCGCATCGGCAGTTCTTTCTCATCGCGAATATACTGCATCGCTCCTCGCGCGCGCACATGCGCACGAGGAACCTGCGACATTTGCGACTTTAGGGTAGCCGACTACCGCTCCCACCGGCGAATCACCGGATGGCAATCGCCTTGCTGCGCTTCGAGACCCCGCTCTCGTCGAATGCCTCGACCGCGACGAAATAGCCCTGCCCCACATCGAGCGCGCGCAGGTCGAGCGCCGTCCCCTGGTCCGCCCAGCGCTGATAGGTGAGCGTCAGCCGGTCCGGCCTTATGCCCCACATCACATTGTACCCGACCGCGCCCTTCACCGGCTTCCAGGCGATATGGGCGTTGCGCTGGTCGGCATCGCGCCTGGCGGTTACGCCGGCCGGCATCGCCGGCGCCTTGCCGCCCGCGCTGCCGAACACACGGATGTCGCTGATCGCCAGGTTCGCGGCGCCGACATGGCCGTGGACATAGCGCACATAGCGCGCCTTCACCGGCGCCGGTAGCTCGAAATAGGCGTTGGGCCGGTCGCGGCGCGGCGCCTCGGTCTTCGCGAGCGGCGCCCAGTTCCTGCCGTCGGCCGAGGATTGCAGCGCGAACTCGGTATAGATGTCGTCGGCATCGGCGAACCGGCCCGATTTATAGTCGGCGAAATTGACCTGCACCGCCCGCAGCGTCTTCTCCGCCCCCAGGTCGACTGTCAGCGTCTCGCCGGGCTTGTTGGCGCCCGCCACCCAGAAGGTCCGCGGATTCTCGTCGGTCACACGATCCGCAGCGAACTCTCCCATCGTCGAGGAAGCGGTGGCCGCCTTCTTGTACGAAAGCAGCATCCAGCCAGTGAACAGGCTGTCGGGATCGTCGACCTTGCCGGTGGGCACGAATTGCGGGAAATCGCCGAAGCGGGTCGAAACGGACATCTGGCCGTCCGCCGCGAAATGCGCCGGCCACATTCCAATCCGTCGCTCGAACGTCCAGTTATACCCGATCCACGGCGTGCCCGTGTTCCACCAGTTGCCGTGGACGTCTTGGAAGGTCGAGCCATGCCCCGCTCCCTGGACGAACCCGCCGGGCTTGTAGGCAACCGGGTTGTAGGGCGCGTAGACGAACGGCCCGAGCGGCTTGTCGGAGACATAGGTGCCGTTGGAATAGGCGTTATATTCGGTCCCCGGCGCGCCGTACTGGAGATAGTAGCGCCCGTTGACCTTGGTCATCCAGGCACCCTCCATGAAGGGCTTGATCGGGGTGCCGTTGGGCAGCCCGCCCGAATGATCCTGGCCGAACCGCTCCCAGCCATGCTGGTCGGGATGCAGCGCCAGCATCGACTGGGCCTTGCCCTTGTAGATCAGGCGCCCGTCCTTGAATTCGATCTCCATGCCGTAGAGCGGGAAGACGTTCGACGAGTTCCAGTAGAGATACCATTTGCCGTCATCGTCCTTGAACAAGGCGGGATCCCAGGGCCCGGGCGGAATTTGGCCTGGCTTGATCTGGTCCTCGAATCCCGAGGGGACGGCGCCCGGCAGGTCGGGCATCCGCCGCACCCAGAAGTCGAGCTTGCCGGTCTCCGGCGCGCTGCTCGACAGGATCGATTCGGGTCGCGTCATCGAAGGCTGGATCAGGATGCGCTCGTCGCCATCGGCCCACACCGCCGGTGCGACGATCGACTGGAACGGCCAGCGGCTCGGGGTGATGAAGGTCCAGTCGATCAGGTCGGTCGAGCGCCAATATCCGTCCGCCAGCGTCTGGAACATGTAATAGGCGCCCTTGAACTGGACGACGGCCGGATCGGCGCCGGTCCGGTACGAGATGCCCTCGTTCATCTGCTCGAAATTGTAGCGGTAATCGATATCGACCGGATTGATGGTCGTCCGCTTTGGCGCCTGGGCATGGGCGGCAGTCGCCGTGAGCAGGCCGAGCAGCAGGGTGGCGCGTTTCATTCAATGTCCCCAGATGAAGATGTTGGCGGTCAGCCTTCCGCGCCGCGGGTCCGGGCTGAAATCCATGTCCTCGGGGATGATCCCCGAATGGAGCAGGCTTCCCCGGTAGATCGCCAGTCGGTCGGCTACGCCCTCGACCTGGCCGATCTGCTCGAACGCCGGGCCGGTCTCGCGGATATAGCCGCGCATCTCCGCGCTTTCGTAGCGTGCCGCCTCGATGAAGCGAGGAAGATTGGCGTCGTCGACCTGCTCGATCCCCGTCGAGCGCTGCCGGTAGAAGGCGGTGCCCGGCGTGTCGCCCAGATAGTGGAGCAAAGCGAGATGACGTGGGTCGGTGGAATCGAAATGCGGCGCACGCTGCGCGGGACGCAGCCGCTCCGGCGGAGTCGTTACTATCGAAAAGCTCGCCTCGATCAGGTCGAATCCGTCGAAATCGAACGCCCCGCCAATGAACGGCGCGGCCGCCTCGAGCATGTTTTCGACATAGGCATAGGCGGCGGCGTCCTCGGGCGTGATCAGCCGCCGCAGTCCGGGATAATAGGTGCCGCGCGTGGCCGGAAACGGCGCGAGCCCTGCTGCCATCTCGACGATCTCGGCGGGGGCGCCGCTGAACCCGTCGACCACCACTACCGGGCTCTGCCGCTTGCCGATCCTGCGCAGTTCAGGCGTCATCCCAACACCTCATGAAAGAAAGGGGAGGAAAGCCATGCGACTCCCCTCCCCTCACATTCTACACCAAGCGCAGCGCTCAGAACTTGTACTTCGCGCCCACCTGGAAGCTGCGGGCGTTGCCGACCGTGCCGTTCTCCTGGAAGGTCGGGTTCTCGCCGCTGCCGGCGCCCCATGCCGAATAGTTGCGGTTGACCGTGTCGAACACGTTGAACGCCGCGAAGCTGACTTCCAGCTCATGGCTGTCGGCGAACGGCATCCGGAACTTCTTCGCGATGCGCAGGTCGAGGTTCGAATAGCCGAACGTCTCATGCGGGAAGAACACACCGCCGAAATTGCCGTAGCAGCATGCATTCTCGGGCGGGTTCGACTTGAAGATCACCTGGCCGAACGCCGGGCCTGAGCTGAGCGTCAGCGTGCCGGAGAGCACCGTATCGAACGGACCCCGCGCGATCGCGGTGCCGACGAAACGGAACTTCTCCGAACCCGCCACATAGTTCCAGCCATAGGCGTTCTGGCTCGGACCGTTGTAGAACTCGTCCGAGCCCAACTCCTGCGCCACGTTCGAGCGCGCCGAAGACAGGGTCAGCGTCGAGGAGAAACCCCATTTCGCATTGCCGGTAAACGGCTTCTCGGCGGTCAGGTAGATCGCGTTGTAGACCGCATCGCCATCGTTCGCGCCGATGTTCAGCTTGCCGTTGAACCCCGCAAGCTGGCCCTGTGGCGGGAAGCCGTCCTCGATCCACTGGTTGCCCTGCGACGTATAGGTGCCATCGGGCAGGCGATTGCCGCGCACGAACTGGAAGATGTTGTGGCTGCGGACGTGCGAGTAGGTCAGCGAAGTCTGGATCTGGCCGAAGCGCTTGCGGATGCCGACGTTGAACTGATCCGAGAAGGGCAGCTTGGTGTCGTTGTTGAGCAGCCACACATCGCCGCCCGTGCCCTGGGCAATCGCCGCCGCACGCAACGCATCGACGTTGCGCAGGTCGTTGGTGAACGGCTTGCACCCGACCGGCAATGCCGTGCCCGGACGGCAGAACGTGATCGTCGAAACCGACTGGTAGTAGTTCTTGATCGTCTCGATACCCGCGGTGATGAACAACGGCCGATCGTAATAGCGGCCCGCGCCGGCGAAGAGGATCAGGTCGCGGTCGCCGTTCACGTCATAGCTCACGCCCAGGCGCGGCTGGAATGCCTTCCACTCCGGATGCCGGTTCTTGCCGGTCGATATATAGTCGTCCGGATTGATGCCCGCCGCCTTCCAGCCCGGATAGGCGCGGAGGGCGTCTACCACCTTCTGCGGCGTCACGAACTTCTCGTTGGTGGCATTGGTCTCGTAGTCCCAGCGCAGGCCGAGATTGAAGGTCCAATGCTCGTCGGGCGTCCAGTCGTCCTGCACGAACAGGCCGATCTGGGTGTTGTTGGCCGAAGCCGGCCGCACCGGCACGGTCGAGACCTGTGCGGCATAGGGCGTGCTGGCATCGGTGGTGGTGTAGGCGCCATAGCCGCCAAAGGTACCCGGCAGCGGCGCCGCCGGATTGGCGGGGTCGACGTTCGCGTTCGGATTGACGTTGAAGAAGTAGGTGCCGTTGCTCTTCGAATCTTCCTCGCGCTCATATTTGTTGAACGTGACCTTGGCGCCCGCCTTGAACACATGGTCGCCGCCGAAGAAGGTGACGTTGTTCTTGATCGTCCAGGTCTCGTTATGGTCGTTCTGTTCGAAGCTGTTGTTGCCCAGCGCCGCGATCGTGCCTTGATCGGTGCCGTTCGACAGGATGAACTCCGGTCCGGTGCTGACGCGCGGCGTGCCGTTGTCGACCTTGTTATAGGCGAGCAGGAATTCGTTCAGCCAGTTGTCGCCGCGATGGTTCCAATCGGCCTGGTACAGCTTCACCGAGTTGTTGAGGATATGGCCATGGCTCGGCGCCGCGTTGCCGCCAAAGTCAGACAGGTTCTTCTCGTTGCGGATGAAGCCGCTGACGTTGATCGTGTCGCGCGCGCTGGCGAACAGCGACAATTTGCCGAAATAGAGCTTCTGGTTGAAGGTCTGCGGCGAAGAGCCTGCGAACACCGAGGTGACGCTGCCGGGGACGGCACTGCTGAAATTGTAGCTGGCCGACGGCAGCTTCTGGTCGGTCCCCTCGAACGCGACATAGAAATGCAGCAGGTCCTTGATGATCGGGCCGCCCAGATCGCCGCCATATTGCCAGCGATTGTAATCGGGCTTGACGTTGCCCTTCAGATTGTCCGGGTTCTTGCCGGGCCGGTCGAAATAGGGCTGGCCGATGAACGATTTGGGCTGCCATTCGCCGAACAGGTCGCCATGGAACTCGGTGCCGCCGGTCTTCGTCACCGCGGTGATGATCGCCGAACCGGCCTGCTCATATTCGGCCTTGAAGTTCTGCGTGTCGATCTTGAACTCCTGCACCGCGAGCTGCGGGAAGGGATTGCCCTTCGAGAAGTTCTGGCCGGCGACGCCACCATGGTTGACCGGGTTCTTGAGGCTCAGGCCGTCGATGAACACGTTGGTGTTGTCGGCGCTGACCGCACCCGCTCGCACCTGGCGCGCGCCCGCGGTCGGGGTCACCGTCACGCCCGGCGCGAGCGCGGCGAAGTTCAGGAAGTTGCGGTCGTTCTGCGGCAGATTCTCGATCTGCTGCTGGCTGACATTGGTCGTGATCGTCGCGGTACGGACCTCGTTGCGGCCGCGCGTGCCGGTGACGACGATCTCAGTCCCTGACGTCGCCGGCGGAGCGATGTCATAGACCACGGTCTGGCCAACCGGGACGACGACGGTCTGCGCTTCCACGCCGTCCGATTCGACCGAATAAGTGCCGGGACGCAGGCCGGGAATGAAATATTCGCCCTGCGCGTTGACCGTGCCGGTGACGACCTGGCCGGTGTTCTTATCGGTTGCGGTGACCTTGGTGCCTGCTGCCGCGCCCTCGACATGCCCCCGCAGCGATGAAGCGGTCTGAGCCTGTGCCGGTGCGCTGAACGCGAGCGCCGCAACCAGCGACGCAACCGAAATGCCGCGAACGAGATTCGCTCGCAAGATATTGGAATTGATCACTCTACTCCTCCCCTAACCCTCGTTGTAACCGGTTACATGATCGCTGAAACGATTCTGTTATCCGACAACGATGTCAAAAACCCCTTTGCCCTAGCCTGTCAATCCCGCCGACACGTTGAGAACGTTCTCAGAAACGTAACAGTCCAAAACCGTGCCTAAACGGCAACACTCGGCAAAGGCGGCGCCTTGCAGTGGCGAGCGATGAAATCGGCGTGATCCGGCATCGCATCGGCAACGTCCGCATTCACTTCCTCGATCTCGCGCAGGACCGCTGCGAGCTCGTCGTCCGGCAGCATCTCGACCATCGGATCGTACTTCGCCTGCATCCCCTGCCCCAACAGCACCTGCACCCAGCTTTCCTCGCGGAACAGCTCGGCCTTGCCGTGCTGGAAGAAGCGGGCGGAAGCGCGGAACAACTCGAAGCGCTCGGTCAGGCTGTCCGGCACGTCCATATGCTTCAGATACGCCCAGAACGGCGTGTCCTCGCGATTGGTGACCTTGTAGTGCGCGATGATGAAGTCGCGCACGTCGCGATATTCGAAATCGGCCTGGCGATTATATTCCGCGATGTCGGCAGCGTTGAAGCCCTGCCCCGGGAACAGCGCGACCAAGCGCAATATGCCGGTCTGGATCAGATGGATGCTGGTCGATTCCAGCGGCTCGAGGAACCCGCTCGACAGGCCGATCGCGACGACGTTCTTCTCCCACGCCCGGTCGCGCTTGCCCGGCTGGAAGCGCACCGGCCGCGGATCGGCGAGCGGCTTGCCGTCGAGATTGGCGAGCAGCACCGCCGCTGCCGCGTCGTCGGACAGATGCTGGCTCGAATAGACATGGCCGTTGCCGATCCGGTGCTGCAGCGGAATGCGCCATTGCCAGCCGGCCTCGCGCGCGGTCGATCGCGTATAGGGCGTCAGCGGCGAGACGCTTTCGCACGGCACCGCCTGGGCGCGGTCGCACAGCAGCCACTGGCTCCAATCCTCATATCCGACGCCCAGCGCCTGGCCGATCAGCAGCCCGCGCATCCCCGAGCAATCGACGAACAGGTCGCCGTCCACCGTCCGCCCGTCCGCCAGCACGACATGGTCGACGAACCCGTCCTCCGGCCGCAGCTCGACCGATACGATCCTGCCCTCGATCCGCTGGACACCCCTGCCCTCGGACTGGGCGCGCAGGAACTTCGCGAACAGCGACGCGTCGAAATGATAGGCATAGTCCAGCCCGGCCAGCGGCGACCCGGGGTTGCGCGGATCGGGCAGGCAGAACTTGTTCCGGCGCGCCGCCAGGCAGTTGAGCGCGTAATTGTCGAAATGCTGGACATCGCCGCGCTCGGCCGCCTTCAGCCACAGCTGGTGCGTATGCAGCCACCAGATGTCCTGTCCGATCTTGCCGAAGCCGTGGATATAGCTGTGCCCGGGCTCGCGCCAATCGACGAACTCGATGCCCAGCTTGAACGTCGCCTGGGTCGCGCGGATCATCTCGACCTGATCGAGCCCGGCGAGCTTGTGATAGTCGCGGATCGCGGGGATCGTCGCCTCGCCCACGCCGATCGTGCCGATCTCGTCGGATTCGATCAGGCGGATCTGATATCCGCGCACGAACAGGCGCGAGAGCAAGGCCGCGGTCATCCAGCCGGCCGTACCGCCACCGACGATCGTGATGGTCTTGAGGGGGGCGTTCTCGCCTGTCGTCATGTCATCCGCTCCTGATCGCCGCGAGCAGTAAGCGGTTACAGCGGACGCGCCAAGTCAGACGTAATGCGGTTCGCCCCGCTCGCGCAGCGCCTCGTAATGGACGAGCGCCTGTTCGGGGCCGAACGGCACCGGCTGCCCATCCCGGAACGCCCATTCGCCGCGATCGCAATCCTCGGCGCGGACATAGCCGTTGATGTAGAAACGGCGTTGGTGGGTCGAGCGGTTGGTGCCCGATCCGTGGACCAGATAGGGGCTCCACAGCGCAAAGTCGCCCGGCTCCAGCACCAGGTCGATCGTGTCGTCGGCCGAAAGGCCCGCGGCCTCCAGCACGGCATCCTGCATCTCGCTGCCCAGCACCTCGGTCGAGGTGTCGAGCCCGAGCGTGCCCTTCAGATGGCTGCCGGGAATGAATCGCATGCCGCCGGTCTCGGGATTGTGCGGATCGATCGCCAGACCGGTCTGCACATAGGAGGTACCGAGGTTGCGATAGGCCCAATCCGGTTTGCGGAAGCGCGAATCCTGGTGCCAGGCGAAATCGCCCCGCGATCCCGGCGCCTTCCAGTGGAGCTGGTTGATGATCTGCTTCAGGTCGCCGCCAATCAGCGGGGCGAGGACCTCGGCGATGCGCGGATCGGTCCGCACGCCGTTCAGCACCGGCTGGTGATACGACATCCACTGCGCCATCCGCACCAGCGGCGGCTGCGTGCCCTCGGCCGGCGCGACGTTGTAGAAGAGGTTGCCGTGGCGGAAGCTGCGGCCGTGCGCGACGCCCTCGGCATGGATCTGGTCGATCGCGGTGCCGATCGTCTCGAGCTCGGAGGGTGAGAACAGCCCGCGCACGATCGCATAGCCATCGCGCCGATAATCGGCGACATGATCCGTCGCCCGCCCAATACCCGTCATTGCCAGCCAACTCCTTCCCCGGCTGCTTAAGGACCGGGGACGTCAACGACTAATAGCACGGTCTGGGTTCGGAATTCCCAAAGGCTATGGATTCAGCCCGCAAGCGCCACGGCCAGCGCTGGCGCGTCGGGGCCGGCAACCAGATGGATCGTGCTGCCCGTCACCGCCACGGCGCGCACCCCGGCGCGACGAAGCGCCGCTTCGTCCACCAATCCGGAATCGCCGACCCTGGCCAGCACGCGGGTGGCCCGTACCTCGGCCGAGCGCAGATTTCCCTCGCCCAGCGCATGCTTGACCTCGGCGACGTCGATCCCGGCATGTGCGCCAACCTCGCCCGAGGCCATCGCCGCACGCACTTCGCCCGCCACCTGGTCGGCAATCGGCCCCATCACCACCTGCACACCGCCATCGGCGAGCTTGAGGACGCCGCGCGCACCCAGCCCTTTCAGCGCCGCCTCATCGACCCGAGCGGAATCGGCGAGGACCAATCGAAGCCGCGTGGTGCATGCGTCGACGCTGCGGATATTCTCGCGCCCGCCCAATGCCCGAACGATATCGGCGCCGCGTCCACCCGTCCCGTCAATCGTCACCCCCGCAACCGGCTCGTCGGTCTCGCGCCCGGGCGTCTTCAGGTCGAAGCGGCGGATGCACCAGCTGAACGCGAAATAGTAGATCGCGAAATAGACGATCCCCACCGGAATCAGCAGCAACGGCCGCGTCGCCAGCCCGAAGTTCAGCACATAGTCGATCAGCCCCGCAGAGAAGCCGAAGCCCAGCTTCACGCCGAGCAGGTCCATCACCACCATCGCCACGCCGGTCAGCACCGCGTGGACAAGGTAGAGCAAGGGCGCGAGGAAGATGAAGGTGAACTCGATCGGCTCGGTCACGCCGGTCAGCAGCGAGGTCAGCGCCAGGCTGAGCAGCAGGCCGCCCACCGCCTTGCGCCGTGCAGGGAGCGCGTTGCGGTACATCGCCAGGCACGCCGCCGGCAGGCCGAACATCATCACCGGGAAGAAGCCCGCCATGAAGCTGCCTGCGGTCGGATCGCCCGCGAAGAAGCGCTTGATGTCGCCCGTCGCGCCGTGGAAGTCGCCGAGCAGGAACCAGGCAACGTTGTTGATGATGTGGTGCAGCCCGGTGATCAGCAGCAGGCGGTTGAGCAAGCCGTAGAAGAACAGCCCGAGCGGTCCGGCGCGCACCACCCACTCGCTGAGCGTGCCGATCCCCGCCTCGAACCAATGCGCGCCATAGCCGAAGATCAGCGCGCCGATCAGGCCGGCGAGCCCCGCCGCGATCGGCACGAAGCGTCGCCCGGCGAAGAAAGCGAGATAATCGGGCAGCTTGATGTTGGCGAAGCGATTGTAGAGCAGGCCCGAGACGATGCCGGCAAGGATGCCGATCGGCACGCTGAGGTGCGACATCTCCTTGGCGCGCCACGCCGCCTGCTCGATCGGCAACTTCGCGGCGATGTCGGGCGGTAGCTGCAGCAATACCTTGGCGCCTTCGGTGGCGACGAGGAACGCCACCACCCCCGCGAGCGACGCCGCGCCATGGTTCTCGCGCGCCAGACCGACCGCGACGCCGGCCGCGAACAACAGGCCGAGATTGGAGAAGATCGCATCGCCCGACGCCGCGATGAACGGGATGTCCAGCATGTCGGCCTGGCCAAGGCGCAGCAGCAGCGCCGCGATAGGCAACACCGCGATCGGCAGCATCAGGGCACGGCCGAGCGGCTGGAGGCGCGCCAGCACATGGGAGGGCTGCAGGTTCATCGGATCGCCTCCCGGGCAAGTTCGCGCACTTCGGCTGCGGACGCCGCTTCGCATGCCCGCTCCGCGAGCGCCCGACACGCCGCCATGTCGAGCGTCCGCACCACGGACTTCAGTCCCGGCACCGCGGCCGGGGTCGCCGAAAGCTCGGTGATGCCCAGTCCGATCAGGACCGGCGCGGCAAGCGGATCGGACGCGAGCCCGCCGCATACGCCCGCCCAGCGTCCCGCGTCCGCCGCGCCCCGCCCGACTTCGCGGATCAGGCGCAGCACCGCGGGATGCAACGCATCGATCCGCTGCGACACGCCGGCATTCCCGCGGTCCGCCGCCAGCGTATATTGGGTGAGGTCGTTGGTGCCGATCGATAGGAAATCCGCCTCGCGCGCGATCTGCCCCGCCAGCATCGCTGCGGCCGGCGTCTCGATCATCACGCCGAGCGGGATCGCATCGGCGATGCCCAGCTCGGTCTTCACCTCGTCGAGCAGCGCGCGGACCGGCCGATAATCACCCAGATCGGCAATCATCGGCAGCATGATCCGGCACTGGCTCGACGGCACTCCGCGCAGGATCGCGCGCAGCTGGAGCCGAAGCAGATCGGGCCGCGCCAGCCCCAGCCGGATCCCGCGCAGGCCCAGCGCCGGATTCTCCTCGGCCGGCAGCGGCAGATAGGGCACGGGCTTGTCGCCGCCGATATCGAGCGTGCGTACGATCAGGGGGCGGTCGCCCAAAGTTGCAGCGATCCGCGAATAGGTCTCGCGCTGCTCGTCCTCGCCCGGCGCGGTGTCGCGATCGAGGAACAGGAACTCGGTGCGCAGCAGGCCGCAACCTTCCGCACCCGCATTCACCGCCGCGGCGGCATCGGCGACGGAGCCGAGATTGGCGAATATCTCGATCCGCGTGCCATCCGCCATGGCTGCCGGTTCGTGCGCTGCAGCCAGATCGCTTGCACGCCGCTCACGCGTTTCCGCCAGACGTTCGCTCGCAGACGCCAGCGTTTCCGCATCGGGATCGACCGTGATCGTCGCCGCATCGGCATCGAGGATCAGCGGCGTGCCGTCCGCGATCCCCAGCGGGTCCGCTCCCGCCGCGACCAGCATCGGAATCCCCGCGGAGGCCGCGAGAATCGCAACGTGCGAGGTTGGTCCGCCCACGGCGGTCACGATGCCCGCCAGGCTGCCGGCGTCGAGCGCCAGGAACTGGGACGGCAACAGGTCTTCGGCGATCAGGATCGCGCCCTTGGGAAGCGCCGGCATGCGCGCGGCCTCCACGCCGAGCAGCGCTGAAATCACCTGGCGCTCGAGATCGGTCAGGTCGGCGATGCGCTCCACCAGCAGGGCGTCGCCGGTCGCGCGGATCGCATCGGCCGCCGCGCGGCTGGCGGCGCGCCACGCGAAGGCGGCGCTGCGCCCTTCCGCGATGCTCCGCCCGGCCGCGCGGACCAGCTCGGGATCGTCCAACAGCGCGCGATGCGCCTCGGCGATCTCCGCCGCGCTACCAGTCTTGCCGTGCAGACCGGCGGAAACCGTGGCCAACGCGTGGTCAAGCGCCGCCTGTTCCTCGGCCGCGTCTGCGCCATGCTCCGGCACCTCCTGGTCGTTGACTCGGAATTGCAAGGCGTAGCCGATCGCCAGTCCGGGCGATGCGCAAACCGGGCGTCCGGTCTCCACCTGCACCACTGCCTTGGGCGCCGCATGCGCTTCTTCGCCGAGCCCGGCCAGGATCAACTCGGCGACCGCGTCCACCGCCGCGCGCGCGTCGGCCCCCGTCCCGCGGACGGTCACCATATCGCCGCTCGTCACGCCCAGCCCGAGCAACGCAACGGTGCTCCGCGCATTGGCCGCTTTGTCTCCGCGCACCAGCTCCACGTCGGACCGGAACGGTCGCAGCACCGCCGCGATTCGCGCCGCTGGACGCGCATGGATGCCATGCGCCGCGGCAACGCGCACTTCCCGCTTGTGCGTCTCGATCTGCGCCGCACCGGCATCGGTAGCGCACCCGCCGTCGCGCACGAGCCGCGCGACCGCGTCGCCCGCCCCGACCAGCCGACCGACGCGATCGATCGTCAGCGCATAGCCGTCATTGGCTACCACGACCGGCGTGATCAGCGCCTTGGCCGCCGCGCCCACCGCGTCGAGATCGAACGCGATCAGCACCTCTCCGGCAACCACCCGTTCGCCCGCCTTGACCTTCGCCGCGAAGCCGCGCCCGTTCAGCGCGACCGTCTCCAATCCGATATGCAGCAGCAGCTCCGCGCCATTGTCGAGCCGCAGCGTCACCGCATGCGCGCTGGCGGGCACCGAGAGCACCTCTCCCGCTGCCGGCGCGCGCAGCACGCCCTCGACCGGATCGATGGCGAAGCCGTCGCCCATCATCCGATCGGCAAAGACCGCGTCGGGTACTTCCTCGAGTGGCGCGAGCCAGCCCGCGAAAGGCGCCACCAGCGTCACGCCGTCGTTCTGCATTCCGCTCATGGGATCAGCTCGACCGATTCCACCGCCCACATCGGCTCGACGCCCTTTGCCGTATAGCTGATGCACAGGTCCTCATTGCCCCGCCGAGCCTCGATCGGCGCGACCAGTCGCGTGAGTCCGGGATTGGCGACCGCCGGCGCAAGCGGCAGCACCGCGATGCGCGGTCCCTTGCACGAGCCCGCGCGGACCTCGAATTCGCCCGCCGGCGTCGCAGGCGGGCTGAACTTGATGTGGTTGATATCGTCACCGATCTGGAAGTTGAACGGAAACTGCCCGACCTCGATGGCGATCTGCCTCGCACCGCCCACCGGCGCGGCGTCGTAAAGCCAGCACGGATTGAAGATGTCGGTCAGGAATATCGCGCGCTTGCCCGTCGCGGGATAATCGTCATCGAGCGCGAGCACGACCTTGTTCGAGCAGGTCTTGAGCTCCTCGTCGCTGCGCCGCAGCACGGCGCGCGCATCGATCTGTCGGACGATCGCGGAGCCGGGTACGACGTGCCCGTCCAGGAACGCGGATGCCTTCAGCACCGCCGGGAATTTCAACGCGAGCGGCGCGGAATAGACCGGCGAGTCGGCTTTCACCGCGCTGCCGTCGGTCGAATAGCGCATCTCGAGACCGGCCTGGTTCGATAGCGAAACGCGGACGTCGCGCGCACCAGCCTTGTAGTCGAGCGCCGGGTGCACCTCGAATGCGCTGCTCGCCGCTGCCAGCCCCAGCGCACGCATTCGCGCCATTTGCGGGACCACCCGCGTCACGAAATCGGGGAAGCTGCGCCCCTGCTCGCGCGACCAGCCGATCTCCGCCACCGCGCTCGCGCGCGGAAAGAACATCCAGGCCGAACGTGCTTCGGTGCGGACATGCTCCGCCCACAGATTGGCCTGGAGCCCGAGGATATGATGCTGCGCCGCCGCCGGGATCGCATCCGGCGCGGGATCGAAGCCATAGACCGTCTTCAAGTCGATCAGATTGCCCCGCCCCGGCGGCTCGGACGGGCCAAAGCCCTGGCGATTGTCGAAATAGAGCGTCGGCGCCGGGCTCAGCACCGCATCATGCCCGGCCTTGGCGGCCGCGATCGCCCCGTCGATCCCGCGCCACGAGGTGATCGCAGCGCCCTCCGGCATGCCGCCTTCGAGAATCTCGTCCCAGCCGATCAGCCGCCGGCCCTTGCCGCTGACGAACTTCTCGATCCTATGGACGAACCAGCTCTGCAGCGCGGTCTCGTCCTTGATCCCCAGCGACTTCATCTGCGCCTGGATCGTGGGCGAGGCCTTCCACTGGTCCTTCACCGCCTCGTCGCCGCCGACATGGATATATTTCGACGGGAACAGCGCGATAACCTCGCCGAGCACATCCTCGAGAAAGCCGAAGGTGCGGTCATCGACATTGTAGAGCCAGGGAAACACGCCCCAATCGCTCTCGGTGCCCGGCGGGATCGGCGTCCCGGTGCCGAGCCACGGATAGGCGCGGATCGCCGCCAGGGCATGGCCTGGCATCTCGATCTCGGGGACGATCGTAATGTTGCGCTTGGCGGCATAGGCGATGATCGCGCGGATCTCGTCCTGGGTGTAGAAGCCGCCGACCTTGGGCAGCGGCGGCGCGCCCGGCGCGGTGGCGGGCGCGCGCCAGCCCGAGACCTGGGTCAGCTTGGGGTATTTCCTGATCTCGATCCGCCAGCCCTGATCATCGACCAGGTGCCAGTGCAGCGTGTTGAGCTTGTTGACCGCCATCCAGTCGATCAGCTTCCGCACATAGTCCGTCGACTGGAAATGCCGGGCACTGTCGAGCATCAGCCCCCGCCAATGGAAGCGCGGCGCGTCGCGCACCGCGAAACCGGGCACCGTCACCGCCCCCTGCCCCGCAGCCTGCGTCATCGCCTGCCACAGCGTCACCGCGCCATA
Organism: Sphingomonas sp.; assembly: GCA_040508955.1. Classification (GTDB taxonomy): domain Bacteria; phylum Pseudomonadota; class Alphaproteobacteria; order Sphingomonadales; family Sphingomonadaceae; genus Sphingomonas. The sequence continues at coordinate 20,270 of JBEVLV010000066.1, forward strand.
GAGCAGGCCGGCATCGTCGCCCGCGGTGATCGTCGCACCGGTGCCGTCGACATGGAGGCGATAGGACTCCGCCTCCCCGGTCGGAGCACGGACGAAGCGGATCGCCACGCCCTTCGCGTTCGCTGCGATCGCCGGCGCAAACCCGCGCGAACCCTTCACCAGCGCCGCCAGGCGCTCCGCCGCGTTGCGCGCGCCGCTATCGTCGCTCGCCGCCACGATCGCCGTGCCCGGGCCGATCCGGAAAGCGCCCTCCGTTTCCTTCAGTTCGACCGGAACCGGCAGTAGTCGCGGCAACTGCGCGGCAGCCGGGGCCGAGGGCAGCGCCGCCAGCAGCGCGGTGAGCAGACGTCGATAGGGCTTCACGCGATCACATCCCCCGGCGGTCGATTCCGTGCGAGCTTATGCGCAAACGCAGCCCGCACAAAAGAAATGGGCGGCGGAGGAAGCCGAGCTTCCGGGATCCGCCGCCCAGTCATGCGCTTCTGGGTGAGGCTCAGAAGTTGACGTTGATGGTCGCGAGCGCCTTGCGGCCGTTCTTGTACACGCCGCGCGGCAATTGCTGCGTATTGGCATAGGCGTAGTACTGGCTGTCGGTCAGGTTCATCCCCGAGATCGTCAGGCCGATCTGCTTGGTGATGTTGTACGTCGCCGAGACGTCCACATTGGCGGTGCCGCGGACATACATCTGGTCGCCGCGATCGATGCCGGTAAAATATTTCGACCGCCACGTATAGGTGCCGCGCAGCGCGAACGGACCCATCTCCCAGAACGGGCTCAGGCTCGCCTGGTGCTTCGAATTGAACGGCAGGTCGGCGCCGTTCTGGCCGCTGCCATCCGCATAGGTGTAGTTGGCAAGGATGCCGAGGCCCAGCGGCAGGTTCTGCTGATAGGCGACCGCGAAGCCCTTCACCTGCGCCGAACCAGCATTGTACGGACGGCTGATCTGGTAGGTCGCCGTCCGGCCGAGCGACTGGTTGAAATGCTGCTCGGGAGCGGTCTTCTGCAGGATATAGTTGCCGATGTCCTTGTAGAAGACCTCGGCCGATACGATCGCCCGCGGGGTGAAATACCATTCGAGCGACGCATTGTAATTGGTCGATTCATACGGATCGAGGTTCGGATTGCCGCCCGCACCGGTGAGGATCTGGTCCGACAGCCAGAAGGAGCTGGTGATGTCGGCATAGTTTGGACGCGCGATGACCTGCGACGCCGCGGCGCGGAAGATCAGGTCCTTCTTCAGATCGATCGCGACGTTGATACTCGGCAGCACGTTTTCATATTTCTTCTTGACGCTCTGCAGCTGCCATTCGGCCTGCGTGTTGCAATTTCCGCCGCTGTTGCAGACGAGGCCCTGGCTGTCGGTCGCGGTATTGACGTAGCGTGCGCCGATATTGCCGCGCAACGCGCCCTGCTCGAAATTGACCTGTGCATAGACCGCGTGGATGTCCTCGCTCACGTCCCAGTTGCCCGACGCGAACTCGGCCGCGGCGAATGGCGAGGGAACGGGCATCGCGGCACCGGCAGGCAGCCATTTGCCGCTCTCGACATAATCGACCATCGAGTCGCCATCGATCTTGAAGCGGCCGGCCATCTGGTCGTTGATGCCGTCGAAGCCGCTCAGGTAATTGTCCTTCACCGTGCTGGGGTTGAACAGTGAGGCTGCGGCATTGACGCCGGCGACGGTCACGCCGGCATAGCGCTGGCCGGTCTCGTGGCGGCGAAACTTGTAGCCGACCTGAAGGCTCTTCAGCGAACCGTCGAACTTGAAGGTCAGGTCGGCCTGGCCATAGCGTTCCTTGTCGGTCGTCGGCTTGCTGACGATGTTGCCGCTCCAGCCGGGATCAGTGGCAAAGGCCGCCGGATTGCCGAGGACATTCGTCGCATAGCTGATCGAACCGGGCTTGTCGGGTGCGCCGCTGATGTCGACGGTATAGTTGGCCCAGTTCAGGAATTCGAGGAACACCTGCTTCTTGGTGCCGCCGTCCGCATCGGACACGCCGCCCTCGACGTTCAGGTTCCAGTTGACCCCTTCCCAGGTCGCCTTGCCGTGGAAGGTCTGCGAATGCATCTCCGCGACACGGTATTGCGCGTCGAGCACCGAGAGCGCGTTCTTGAACGTCGCGCTCTTCACGATGCCGTCCTCGACCGTCAGGCCGGTGAGCGCGCGGGCGCTGTTCCAAGTGTTGCCCGGAAAGGCGTACATCGACTGGTTGAGATTGTCATAGGTCGCGTCGATACGCAGCCAGTCGACGCCGATCGTCAGCTCGGGCAGCGGCTTCCACTGCGCTTCGGCCGAATAGGTCAGGCGCTCGCGGCCTTGCTCGAAATATGAAGTGCCGAACGCGTTCGGGAACTTGGCGTTCGGATTGGCCGTGAGCGTCGTCGCGCAGGTGCCGGTGCAATTGGCCGGCGCGGTCACGTTGCCGAGGGAGTCGGTGAAGGGCAGCAGGCTCGAATTGCCCGCGCCGCCATCGTTCACGCCGCTCCAGAAATTGGCGTTGATCGTGCCGTAGCTCTCGACGCCGTCGCGGCGCAGGCGATCCTTGGCGCGCTGGAACGACGCGAGCACGCCGAACGTGCCGTTCTCGTTGCGCCAACTGACCAGCGCCGAGCCCTGGACGTCGCCCTTTTCCGAACGGTCATTGTAGAGATAGCCGAGCGAGCCGGCGACCGTCAGCGGCTTCAGGTCCAGCGGGTGGCGCGTGTTGACGTTCACCGTGCCGCCGATCGAGCCTTCGTCGATCCGCGCCTCGGGCGACTTGTAGACGTCGACCCGGCCGACAAGCTGCGGCGCCAGCAGCGCGTAGTTGAAGGTGCGACCCGGGGAGTCGAGGATGAACCAGTCGGCCGACGCGACCGTCTGGCCGTTGAGCAGCGTGCGGTTGAGCGCCGGATCGGTGCCGAGGATCGAGACCTTCTCGCCCTGGCCGAACTGGCGGTCGACGGTGACGCCCGGGACCAAAGTCAGCGCTTCGGCGACGTTGGTGTTGGGAAACTTGCCGACATCCTCGGCCGAGATCGAGTCGACGATCGCGTCGGCGTTGCGCTTGGTCTCGATCGACTGGGCGAGCGAGGCGCGGAAGCCGGTGACGACGATCTCGCCGCCGTCCTGCGCCTCGGCCGACTGGGGGGCGTCAGCCTCCTGGGTTTGTGCCTGCGCCGCGCTGGCGAACAGCGCCACGCCGCTGGCGGTGCCGATGAGTAAAGCCCGAATCCCCATGATCCATCCCCTTCAGATGATCCCTGTGGTACGCACAAGCTCTGTACCAGTTGCGTACCAATACATGAACCATCTGCCAGACCAATTCGGGCGTCAAGAGGGATTCTTTCAACATTGTGACACTCTGTTGAAATTTTTTAGCTGACAACTGGTATTCCATTGGTATTAGTGTTGCGTCGGGCGCCGACAAGCCCAATGGTGGAGCCGAGATGCTGCTGGCCGAGAGAATTAAACCCCTGGACGGGTCTGGTGGCGGCCCGCTGTATCGGCGGCTGGAGGATGCGTTGCGCGAGGCGCTGCGCGATCAGGTGCTGAAGCCCAACGAGGCGCTGCCGCCCGAGCGCGATCTCGCCGCCGATCTTTCCGTCTCGCGGATCACCTTGCGCAAGGCGCTCGATGCTCTGGTCGACGAGGGCCTGCTGGTCCGCCGCCACGGCGCGGGGACCTTCGTCGCCAGTCGCGTCGAGAAGCAGTTCGCCAAGCTCTCCTCCTTTTCCGAGGACATGGCCGCGCGCGGGCGCACCGTGCGCAGCGAGTGGCTGAGCCGCACCGTCGGCGCGGTGACGCCGGACGAGGCGCTGACCCTCGGCCTCAGCCCCGGCACCGCGGTCTATCGCTTCAATCGCGTCCGCTACGCCGACGATGTCGCGATGGCGCTCGAATATGCCACGATTCCGGGCTTCGGCTTCGAGGATATCGAGACCGTCGGCTCGTCGCTCTATGCCGCGCTCGAAGTCGCGGGGAACCGCCCGGTGCGCGCACTCCAGCGCCTCCGCGCGGTGCTGTTCAATGCCGAGCAGGCCAAGCTGCTCGGAATCGAGGCAGGCGCTCCGGGGCTGTATATCGAGCGGCGCGGCTTCCTCGCCGATGGGCGCGTGATCGAGGCGACGCAGAGCTGGTATCGCGGTGACGCCTACGACTTCGTCGCCGAACTGGATATGCGAGGCTGAATCGATGGCCGCCGCCCCTCAAGCCACGCGCATGTTCCAGGAAGCGGCCGACGCCGCCAACGCCGTCGAGCGCCAGCTCGCCGCCAATGCCGGTGCCGTGACGGCCCTTGCCGCCGAGCTTCGCACGCAGCATCCGCGCGGCGTGCTCACCTGCGCGCGCGGCAGCTCGGATCACGCCGCGACTTTCGCCAAGTATCTGATCGAGACCCGCCTCGGCGTGCTCACCACCTCCGCGGCGCCGTCGATTGCGTCGGTCTATGGCACCGCTACCGATTTCTCCGGCATGCTGGCGATCGGCATCTCGCAATCGGGCAAGAGCCCCGACATCCTGGCGGCGATGCGCTCGGCCAGGGAGGGCGGCGCGCGCACCCTGGCGCTGGTCAATGTCGAGGATTCGCCGCTCGCGACCGAATCCGACGTGACATTGCCCCTGCATGCAGGCCCCGAGCTGAGCGTCGCGGCGACCAAATCCTACATTGCCAGCCTTGCCGGCCTGCTCCACCTCGTCGCCCGCTGGGCCGATGACGCCGTATTGCTCGAAGCGGTCCTCGCCTCTCCGGCGCTGCTCCACGCGGCCTGGGAATGCGACTGGTCGCCCCTGGTCGAGCGGCTGCACAAGGCGCGTGGCCTCTACGTGATCGGCCGCGGCCTCGGTTTCGGCATCGCCCAGGAAGCCGCGCTCAAGTTCAAGGAAACCTGCGGACTGCATGCCGAAGCCTACAGTTCGGCCGAAGTTAAGCATGGGCCCATGGCGCTGGTGGGGCCCGGATTCCCCGTGCTCTGCTTCGCGCAACCGGACGAAACCGAGGCCGGGATGCTGGCACTGGCCACGGAATTCCGCGCGCGCGGGGCCGAGGTCTGGGTGTCGTCGGCGCACGGCGAGCAGCCGCTGGTGAAAGCCTCGCACCCGGCCTGCGCGCCGCTGCTGACCATCCAGAGCTTCTATCGCGCCATCAATGCGCTGGCGCTGCGCCGCGGGCACAATCCCGACGTGCCGCCGCACTTGAACAAGGTCACCGAAACGGTATGAGCGACCGCCTTGCCCTGGTCAATGGACGCGTCCTCGGCGATCGCGGAATCGAAGAGGGCATCGCCGTTCTGGTCGAAGCCGGCCGCATCGCCGCGGTCGTTCCCGAACACGAAGCCCTGCAGCGCGCCGACGAAGCGTACGACCTGCAGGGCGCGATCCTGTTGCCGGGTTTCATCGATTGCCAGGTCAACGGCGGCGGCGGGGTGCTCTTCAACAATTCGCGCGATGCCGAATCCCTGCGCCGTATCGGTGCGGCGCATCGCAAGTTCGGCACCACCGGTTTCCTGCCCACGCTGATCAGCGACGATGCCGGCCGCATGAGCGAAGCCATCGATGCCACGCGCG
>JBEVLV010000067.1:0-26464 GCA_040508955.1 Sphingomonas sp.
CGCGCCCTTTTCCTTGGTAGATAGGCATGCTCGCCAAATCACGACCTAGGGCCGATCTTCCGGGCAGCGTTGGAACGCCAACTTATGGCGGGGGCGGCTCGATCCGGTACATGGAACCTCCGATGGTCGTGTAATAGAGGTCTTGTGCGGAATTGACGGCGAAGCTGGTAATACCAGAGAAGGGCACGCCAGTGATGGGGGCAAAGTCTGTATTGCGGAGCGTGAAGTCCGCTGCTGTCCGCGTCTCTCCGGGGATAAGTCGATCGACCGGTATCGACCAGATATTATCGCTCGCGAAGTCGGCAAAGATGTAGAGACCACGAAATTGTGAGAGCCTACCGCGATAAACATAGCCACCGACAATCGAGCTGCCTTGTGTGGTGCTGGACCCATGAAGATATTCAGCAACCGGCATGGTGAGGCCGGGGACCGGCGAACCTTTGAATGGGTGAGTGCCTTCCAGGATCGGCCATCCGAGATTGGCGCCGGCATCGCTCGGACGGAGCAGATCAATCTCCTCGACCCCATTCTCTCCGATGTCGCCGATCAACAGATTGGGACCGTCGAAGCTCATTCGATAGGGGTGCCGAAGGCCATAAGCCCAGACCTCGGGCGCGCCGCCACCGCTCACAAAGGGATTGTCGGCCGGGATTGCATAGTTTCGCGTCGGATCCGCGGGATAGTCGTCGCGACTGACGTCAAGTCGAAGGACCTTGCCTAGCAGGACATTGGTATTCTGGGCATTGTTGGCAGGATCGCCCGAACCTCCGCCATCCCCGACTGCGACATAGAGGTATCCGTCTGGACCGAACCCGATCCAACCGCCGTTGTGATCGGCAAAATCTCGGTGCGGGATGGTGATTAGTATTTCCATCGAGGATTCTTGGGCGAAAATCCTTCCTTTGTACCGCCGTATCTCGATGTCGCCATCCAGGTTGGTAAGGGAGACGTAAGAGATGAAGCTGGTAGAGAAATCGGGTGCCGGAGCCATGCCGAGCAGTCCTCGCTCGCCATCTGTCGAAACTTCGTCCCTGATGTCGAGAAAAGGGTCTCTCTGGACGCCGTTGGTCAGCCCGCCATAGGCGATCTTTATCATTCCGCCTTTTTCGACGACGAACAAGCCGATGGAGGCTGGCGCGACATAGACAGGTTTATCGTACAGTTCCCCAATTTTGCGCACCTGGTACCGATCGGGCACCATCGAAACGGTTATGAGAACAGTTGCATTCACGCTATTGATGCCATCGCTGACCTGCAGCGGCACTTCATAGATATTGTCGTGATTGGCGTCCGTCGGTGCGTCAAAATTGGGTGGGTTGCCGAAGGACAACTTGCCGTCCGGATTCATAAAGAACAACGCGCCATCGCCCCCGCTACGGATGGAGAATGTCAGCGTGGTACTGTCGGGATCGGTCGCGGTGGCAGTGTAGATCACGCCGGTCGCCGTCTCGGGTACGGTGATCGAGCCACTCGAGGTGAAGGTCGGCGGGCTCGAACTTGGAGAAGGCGTCGGCGTGGGCGTGACAACGGCCCCAGGTTCACCGCCGCTGCAACTCGCAAGCATCATCGCGACCCCGGGCACGATCGACCATTTAATCAGGCCCATAATGCTTTCCCCTTACTCTCGGTCGCAACCAGTATATCGAAGTAAGATAGAAAACAATCTTAACGTCTTATATGTCGTTGATGAGACAACGCGGCCTGGACTGCTTCTCGGCGTCAGCTGATGGACGGGGTGCAGATATCATATCACCCTATTCCAGAAGTGGCGGAACTTCGCCCTCCGATTGCGCGATCGGCGCACTGCAGGCTATTCCTCGGTCCTGAGCAATACGGCCTCGCCGATCATCAGGAACAGCAGGAACGGGGCCCAGGCGGCGAGGAAGGGCGGGTAAGCGCCCAGATTACCCATCGCCAGCGCGAAATTGTCGGCGACGAAATAGAGGAAGCCCAACGCCATGCCGATCACGGCGCGGACGAAGAGCTTGCCCGAGCGGGCGATGCCGAATGCCGCGACCGCGCCCAGCAGCGGCATCAGGATCGACGAGAGCGGACCCGAGAACTTGTGCCACAGCGAGCCTTCGAGCGCCTTGGTCGGCCGACCGGCGAGCTTGAGGTCGTCGACCGCTTCCTTCAGCTCGGGGAAGGCAAGGCCGTCGGCGTCGATATGGCTGAGAGTGAACTGGTCGGGACGCACGCCCTCGCCGATGCGGGTGTTGCCGATCTTGACGATCTGGCCGGCGACGACGTCGAAGCGCTGTGCGCCCTCGACCTTCCAGCCCGCGCCATCGCGCGATCCGTGCGCCGCGGTCAGGATCGAGCGCAGCGCCCCGCCGTTCCGCTCGTAGACGGTGATGCCGTAGAGCTGGACCGCATCGCCCTTGCCCTTGACCTGCTTGACCTCGATCAGATGGTCGTCGGCCCGCACCCACACATTTGCGCGATCGCCGCGATCGATCGGCAGCGGCCCATATTCCACCTTCTTCCACTGCTCCAGCGTCGCCGACGCGCGCGTCACGATGCGCTCGTTGAAACCGAACGAGATGACGGAAACGATCATTCCGGCCACCAGCAGCGGCGCCAGTACCTGATGCGCGGACAGGCCCGAGGCCTTCATCGCGATCACTTCGCTGTTCTGGTTGAGTTGCGAGAGCGTGATGATCGATCCGAGCAGCACCGAATAGGGCAGGAAGGTCTGAACGATCTGCGGAACGCGCAGGCCGATATACCGCCAGATCTCGGCATCGCCATTGCCGGCATAGGCCAGGATGCGACCCGATTCGCCCAGCAGATCGAGCGACTGGAGGATGAGGACCAGCGCCGCCAGGATGGCGAAGGTCCGCACCAGGAACATCTGCCCCATATAGATGGACATCGTGCGCGACGGGAAGAAGTTGACCCAGTTCACGCGGTTACTTCCTTCTTGCGGCGCCGGCCGGGCATGAAACGCTTGAAGAATTTGCCGATCTTCTCGAACGCCTTCTCGAGCGCGCCGATCGGCTGACCGCCGGGGACATAGGCGACGGTGTAGTACATCCAGATGCTGAGCCCCGCGAACAACGCGAACGGCCCCCATAGCGCGAGGATCGGATCGATCCGGCCCAGGCTGCCGATCGACTGCGCGTATTCGTTGACCTTGTGATACGTCACGATCATCACGATCGACAGGAACACGCCCAGAGCCGAGGTCGATCGCTTGGGCGGGATGCCCAGCGCGGCGGCGAGCATCGGCAGCAGGAACATCGACAGCACTTCCGCCAGGCGGAAATGGAAGGCCGAGCGGCTCGTCTCGCGCAATGTCGGGTCGGATCCGCGATTGCCGCCGATCTTGGCGAGCTCGGGCAGGGTCAATTCGAGATTCTTGTCGCCGCGCTTGCGGAACTGCTCATATTTGGGGAGCGGAATCGGCAGGTTGTGCGTGTTGAAGGTCAGCACGCGGGGCACCGGCGAATTCTTGTCGCGGTGGACCAGCGTGCCGTTGGTCAGCTTGAAGATGATCGTGTCGGGATCGTCCGATCGCAGGAACTGACCCTTTTCCGCGGTGACCGCCAGCGGGCTGCCGTCCTTGGTGGTCATCTGGACGAAGATGCCGCGCAGGTCGCGTCCTTCATTCTGGCTCGATTCGATCCGGAGCGTCATCTTTGCCCCGAAATTGGTGAACTCGCCCACCTTGATCGATGCGCCCAGCGCGCCGGAGCGCAGCTCGAAACGCAGTTGCTCGTAATTGTAGCGCGACCATGGCTGCAGGAAGCCGACGATCGAGAAATTGAGCAGCGCCAATGCGATGGCGTACATGTACGGCACCTTGAGGAGCCGCGTATAGCTGATCCCCACCGCGCGCAGCACGTCGAGCTCCGACGAGGTCGCCAGGCGGCGAAAGGCGAGCAGCACGCCGAGCATCAGGCCGATCGGAATGCCGAGGCCCAGATATTCGGGCAGCAGGTTGGCGAGCATGCGCCAGACCACGCTCACGGGTCCGCCCTCGGTGGCGACGAAGTCGAACAGGCGCAGCATGCGGTCGAGCACCAGCAGCATCGCCGAGATCAACAGCGTCGAGATCAGCGGAACCGCGATCAGCCGCGCCATATAGCGATCGATCGAATTCATGCGTCCCGACGGGTGCCTACTCTGTTCGCCAGCGCCAGAACGCGCCGTCATAAAGCGCAAGCCTATACGCTGGGTTCCCTCGCGCGCCACCTAGAAAGTGGCGATCCCGCACGGCTCCGTCGCAAAGCGCCAGGCCTGGGGTGACGAAATTGCGCGCAGCGCGTATGGCGCGGCGATGCATTTCCTGGATCAAGCAAAGATTTTCGTCCGCTCGGGCGCCGGCGGCCCCGGTGCCGTCAGCTTCCGGCGCGAAAAATTCATCGAATATGGCGGGCCCGACGGCGGCAACGGCGGCAAGGGCGGCGACATCATCTTCGAAGCCGTGGCCGGCCTCAACACGCTGATCGACTTCCGCTACACGCAGCATTTCCGGGCGCCGCGCGGGCATGGCGGCTCGGGCAGCAACCGCACCGGCGCCGGCGGCGACGACCTGGTCATCAAGGTGCCGATCGGCACGCAGATCCTGGCCGACGACGACGAGCGCTCGCTGCTGCTCGACCTTACCAAGGAAGGCGAGCAGGTCGTCTTCCTGCGCGGCGGCGACGGCGGCCGCGGCAATGCCAGCTACAAGACCTCGACCAACCGCGCGCCGCGCCAGCACGGCACCGGCTGGCCCTATGAAGAGGCCTGGGTCTGGCTGCGGCTCAAGCTGCTCGCCGATGCGGGCCTTGTCGGCCTGCCCAATGCAGGCAAGTCGACCTTCATCAACCAGGTCACCAACGCCCAGGCCAAGGTGGGCGCCTATGCCTTCACCACCACGCGGCCTCAGCTCGGCGTCGTCCGCCACAAGCAGCGCGAGTTCGTCGTCGCCGACATTCCCGGCCTGATCGAGGGCGCGGCGGAAGGCGCGGGGATCGGCGACCGCTTCCTCGGCCATATCGAGCGCTGCCGCGTGCTGCTCCACCTGGTCGACGCCAATGACGAGGATGTCGCCGAGAGCTATCGCATCGTCCGCGACGAGCTGGAGAATTACGGCGCCGGCCTTACCGACAAGCAGGTGGTCGTCGCGCTCAACAAGATCGACACGCTCGACGACGAGCTGATCGAGGCGCTGGTCGGCGAGCTTGAGGAGGCGAGCGGCGCCGAGGTGATCCCGATCTCGGGCGCCAGCGGCACCGGCGTCGACTGGGTGCTCGACAAATTGCTTGAGGCGATCGGCGACGGCGCGGGCAAGGTGAGCGCGGACGACGAGGGCGAGGACGAGATCCAGTGGTCGCCGGTATAGTCTGGAATCCGTGTCTCTAGGGAGGTCGGAGGAGGGGAAGCGCGTTGCGATTATCGCGCGCTTCGCTAAGCGACGCCCATGCACCTCTTCCCGCCCGCTTCCTGCTCGCGCCTGATCGTCAAGATCGGCTCGGCGCTGCTCGTCGATCCGGATGGCAGCGTCCGGCGCGCTTGGCTCGAGGGTATCGCCGCCGATATCGCCGAGCGCGTGCGTGCGGGGCAGCAGGTCGCGGTGGTCTCTTCGGGCGCGATCGCGCTGGGGGCTCGCCGGCTGAAGCTGCCCAAGGGCGGCCGCGCCAGCCTCGAGGATGCGCAGGCCGCTGCCGCGACCGGCCAGATCGCGCTGTCGCAGGTCTGGGCCGAGACGCTGGGCGCCGAGGGACTCACCGCGGCGCAGATGCTGGTGACGCTCGACGATCTCGAGGACCGGCGCCGCTATCTCAACGCCGCGGCGACGCTCGATCGCCTGCTCGGCCTGGGCGTGGTGCCGGTGCTCAACGAGAATGATTCGGTGGCGACCGAGGAGATCCGCTTCGGCGACAATGACCGCCTTGCCGCCCGCGTCGCGCAGGCGGCCGGTGCGCAGGGCGTCGTGCTGCTGAGCGACGTCGATGGGCTCTACGATCGCAATCCGGCGCTGCCGGGCGCCGCGCACATCGTGCGCGTCGAGCGGATCGACGGCGCGATCGAGGGCATGGCCGATCGCGGCTCGGCCTCGGGCATGGGTTCGGGCGGGATGGTCTCGAAGATCGCCGCCGCGCGGATCGCCAACGCCGCCGGCGCGCATCTCGCCATCGCCTCGGGCCGGATCGAGCGCCCGCTCTCGGCCGAGGCGCGCCATACCCTGTTCGTCGCGGAGAAATCCGCGCCGGCCCGGAAGGCGTGGCTGGCCGGGGGACTCACCGCGCGCGGCACGATCCATGTCGATGCCGGCGCCGCCCATGCGCTCGCACAGGGCAAGAGCCTGCTCGCCGCCGGCGCCACGCGAGTCGAGGGCAATTTCGCGCGCGGCGACCTGGTCGTCGTCGCCGGCCCCGATGGCAGGCAGCTTGCACGAGGCCTCACCGAATATCCCAGCGACGATGCGTCGCGCATCGCCGGCACGCGCAACGACGCGCATGCCGATATCCTCGGCTACGCGCCGCGCTCGACCTTGGTCCATCGCAGCCATATGGCGCTGCTATGAGCATCATCGCCATCACCGGGGGCACCGGGTTCGTCGGATCGCGGCTGATCGCGCTCGCGCTGGAGGCCGGGCATCAGGTCCGCGCGCTTACCCGTCGCGATCAGGCCGAGCGCGCGCATATCGCCTGGGTCCGCGGCGACCTGGAGAACCAGGCGGCGCTGGCCAGCCTGGCGGAGGGGGCCGATGCGGTCATCCATGTCGCAGGGGTGGTCAACGCGCCCGATCGCGCGGGCTTCGCGCGCGGCAATATCGACGGCACCCGCAACATGCTCGCCGCTGCGGAAGGGGCGGGGGTGAAGCGTTTCGTCCATGTCTCGTCGCTCGCCGCGCGCGAGCCGGAGATGTCGGCCTATGGCTGGTCCAAGGCCGAGGGCGACCGGCTGGTCGAGGAATCGCTGCTCGAGACCAATATCGTCCGGCCGCCGGCGATCTACGGCCCGGGCGACCTCGAGATGCTCGAGCTGTTCAAGCTGGCGAAGAAGGGTCTGGCGCTGCTGCCGCCGGGCGGACGCGTCTCGGTGATCGAGGTCGGCGATCTCGGCCGGCTGCTGCTGGCGCTGGCGGTCAGCGATTTCCACGGCGCGGCATTCGATGTCGACGATGGCGTGTCGGGCGGCTGGAGCCACAAGGAATTCGCCCAGGCGATCGGCGCGGCGGTAGGCAAGCGCGTTGCCGCCTTTGCCTTGCCGCGGCCGCTGCTGATGGCCGGCGCGCATCTCGATCGGCTCGTGCGGGGCGACGGCGCCAAGCTCACCCCCGATCGCGTCGCCTATTTCTGCCACCAGGACTGGGTGATCGATGCGGCGCGGCGCCCGCCGTCGAACCTGTGGAAGCCGCAGGTGGAGACCCTGGCCGGCCTCGCTGCGACCGCCGCCTGGTATCGGCAGCAGGGCCTGCTCTAGAGGAGCCTCCCTTTGCGCATTGCCCCCTCAGCGGCGCCTTTCCGCCGCATTCGCTTGGCACGTGTGACCGATCGCTTTAAGGACCACGCCCTATGACAGACCGCGCTGAAATCTTCGAAACCGTCACTGGGCTGATCGAGCCGTTCAACAAGAAGGGCGTAGCCCTGACCGACGGCACCAGCTTTGCCGGCGATCTCGAATGGGATAGCCTGACGGTGATGGATTTCGTCGCCGCGATCGAGGACGAGTTCGACATCATCATCACGATGAACATGCAGGCCGAGATCGAGAATGTCGGCCAGCTCGTGGACGCGGTCCAGAAGCTGAAGGGCTGACTTCCAAGTGACCGAGAGCCTGAATACTTCCGACGCCTTGCCCGAAGTGCCCGCCGCGATCGCCCCCGAGCGCGATCTGATGTCCAAGTTCGACGGATTGATCGCCGAGCGCCAGGCGCTGATCGATACCGGCGTCACCGATCCCTTCGCCATCGTGATGGAGAAGGTGAAGTCGCCGACCGAGGCGGTGATCGCCGGCAAGGACACGATCCTGCTCGGCACTTATAATTACATGGGCATGACGTTCGATCCGGACGTGATCCAGGCCGGCAAGGATGCGCTCGACCAGTTCGGTTCGGGTACCAACGGCAGCCGCATGCTCAACGGCACCTTCCGCGACCATATGGAAGTCGAGGAGGCGCTGCGCGAATTCTACGGCACCACCGGCGCCATCGTCTTCTCGACCGGTTACATGGCCAATCTCGGCATGATCTCGACGCTGGCGGGGAAGGGCGAATACGTCATCCTCGACGCCGACAGCCACGCCTCGATCTATGACGGCTGCAAGCAGAGCTACGCCGAGATCGTCCGCTTCCGCCACAATGATATCGAGGATCTCGACAAGCGCCTCGCCCGCCTGCCCAAGGATGCCGGCAAGCTGGTGGTGCTCGAGGGCGTCTATTCGATGCTCGGCGATATCGCGCCGCTCAAGGAGATGGTCGCCGTCGCCAAGAAGCACGGCGCGATGGTCCTGTCGGACGAGGCGCATTCGATGGGCTTCTACGGTCCCAATGGCCGCGGCGTCTACGAAGCGCAGGGGTGCGAGGGCGATGTCGATTTCATCGTCGGCACCTTCTCCAAGTCGGTCGGCACCGTCGGCGGCTTCTGCGTGTCGAACCATCCGAAGTTCGAGGCGATCCGGCTGGCCTGCCGCCCGTACATCTTCACCGCCTCGCTGCCGCCTTCGGTGGTAGCGACCGCGGCGACGTCGATCCGCAAGCTCCGCCATGCCCACAACAAGCGCCAGCATCTGTGGGAGAATGCCCGCACGCTGCACGGCGGCCTCAAGCAGATGGGTTTCAAGCTCGGCACCGAGACGCCGGACAGCGCGATCATCGCGGTGATCCTGGAAGACCAGACCCAGGCCGTAGCGATGTGGCAGGCGCTGCTCGACAACGGCCTCTACGTCAACATGGCGCGGCCGCCGGCGACGCCGGCAGGCACCTACCTGCTGCGCTGTTCCTTGTGCGCGGAGCACACGACGGAACAGATTGAGCGGGTGCTCGGCATGTTCCAGGCCGCAGGACGCGCAGTCGGCGTGCTTGTCTGAACGCGACAGGCTTTCCACGAGTCGCAGGCTGGCCTAGACTCGTAAGGCCATGAGCGAGCCTGTCGTAATCACAGAAGAAAGCGTGGTCCGCGCCGCGAACTGGCGCATGCTGTTGCTCGCGATGCTGTCGCTGCTCGGCGTCGGCGTGCTCGCGGCGCTGATCGTGATCCAGCAGACCACCGATCGCGAGCGCGACGAGGCGATCGCGCTCCAGCAGCACACGTTCGAAGTGGTGATTCGCGCGAACCAGCTCTCCGGCGCGATCTCCAATGCCGAAGCCGCACTCGGACGCTATGTCGTCAGCGCCGATCCCGAGCTGGGGCGGCAATATGCGGATCAATGGGCGCGCGCGCGCGACCAGCTCGTGAAGCTCAGACAGCTGACGTCCGACAATCCGCGGCAGCAGGCGCAGATCGCCGACCTGCAACGGGCGTTCGACGCGCGCGGCAAGGAATTGAGCGAGACCGCACTCTATTCGGCCTATAAGCGACACAGCGACGCCTGGGGCAGCTATTACCGGGTGCGCACGAGCGACGCCCGCCAGCATGTCGAGACGATGCTCCAGCGCGTCGTCGAACTCGAGCGCGGCATCCTGCGCGACCGGACCAAGGCCGCCGCCGACCTGATCGAGAATTCGAGCTTCGCCACGCGGGTGCTGACCGCGTTCGGCGTGCTGATCGTGCTGGGCGCGGTTCTGCTCGGCTGGCTGGCGATTGCCGCGCAGGGCGATCGCGCCATGGCCGATGCCGAAGCGCGACTGGAGCGCGAGCGCTCGGCCGAATTGCGCGAGGCGGTGGCGGAGGCGACCGCGCAGCTCCGCGCCGAGGCGCGCGAGCGGGAACAGGCCGAGGCACAGCTCCGCCAGATTCAGAAGATGGAGGCCGTGGGGCAGCTCACCGGCGGCATCGCGCATGATTTCAACAATATGCTGGCAGTGGTTCTGGGCGGGTTGGAGCTTGCCAAGCGGCATCTCCACAGCCGCGGACCCGATGCCCAGCGCCATATCGAAAGCGCGATGGATGGCGCCAATCGCGCCGCGGCGCTCACGCGGCGGCTGCTCGCCTTTTCCCGCGCCGAACCGCTTCTGCCCGAAGGTGTGGAGGCGGGGACGCTGGTAACCGGGATGTCCGACCTGCTCGATCGCACGCTGGGTGGGGCGATTTCGGTCAAGACCGTCGATACCGGCAGCGGCTGGCGCATCTGGGTCGATCGCCACCAGCTCGAGAATGCGCTGCTCAACCTCGCGGTGAACGCCCGGGATGCGATGGACGGGCGGGGCAAGCTGACGATCTCCACCGGCGGCAGGACGCTGGCCGAGCACGAGGTCGGCGAAAGCCTAGCCGGTGACTATGTAACGATCGCGGTGCGCGACACCGGCTGCGGGATGACGCCCGAAGTGGTCGATCGCGTATTCGAACCCTTCTTCACGACCAAGCCGGTGGGCAAGGGGACGGGGCTGGGGCTCAGCCAGATCTTCGGCTTCGTCCGGCAGTCGGGCGGCGAGATCGGGATCGAGACGGCGCCCGGACAGGGGAGCACGGTGACGCTTTATCTGCCGCGCTACCTGGGCGAGGTGGAGAGCGCGAGCGCCGATGTCGCGGCGGAAGCACCGGCCCCCCATACCGAGGGGCTCGATATCCTGGTGGTCGAGGACGATCCGCGGGTGCTTTCTGCGACGCTGGGTGCTCTCAAGGAACTGGGGCACCGGACGACGGGATGCAGCGATCCGTTTGCCGCCCCTGCGGTGCTCGCCGGGCTGGGGCCGGTCGATCTGATCCTGACCGACGTGCTGATGCCAGGCCAGACCGGTCCCGAGATGATTGCGGCGATGGAAGGACGGCTGGACGGTGTCGCCGTGCTGTTCGTCACCGGCTTCACGGGCGAGACCGATGCGGACCTGCTGCGCGGACGCTCCGTCCTGCGCAAGCCGTTCACCATGGCAGCGCTCGGGCGCGCGATCGACGAAGCGGTGGACCAGGAAGCGCGCCGCCCCCGGGCGGCGGCGGAATAGCCGGGAGCCTGCTAGTCCTTCGGGTGCAGATGGCTTGCGAGCATGGCGTTGGTAGCCAGTTCACGGGCTTTTTCGCGGGGCAGGCCGAGCGCCTTGGCCATCGGCGCGCCGAGCAATGCGTCACCCAGCGCCATCAGCACGAGATGCAGCGTTTCCTCCTGCAGCGACATGCCCTCATGCGGATGATCGCGGCCGATCATGTCGACCAGCTTCTGGATCGCCTCGAGGATGGGATCGAGGACGTCGCGGTTGCCGGTCAGGATCATCCAGCTCGCCAGCGCACCGGCGCCCCCGCGATCGAAGGCGTCGAACGTCAGGTCGACCACTTCGCGGGGATCATGGTCGGTTTCGCGCGCGCGCAGCACGGCAACGCCGATCTTGGCGGTAACCTTCTCCGCCAGGCTGGCGACCAGCGCCTTTTGCAGGCCCGCCGCTGAGCCGAAATGATGAAGCAGATTGGCGTGCGTTCGCCCGATCCGCGCCGCCACGGCCTTCAACGTCACCGCCTGGGGACCTGCTTCGAGCAACAATGCGCGCGCCGCTTCCAGGGCGGCATCGCGCGATTCTTCGGGAGACAGGCGTCGGCGTGGTGTTATTGACATCAGTGTAAGTAAACTCTATGCCCCTGAGATATCGGCTTAGTGGAGGAATCTTCATGGCGAAAGCAAAGACTCCCGCTGATCTGACGATCACCCCGCGGGATCGCCGTTTCGGGCGCGATACGGCCCAGTCCCGCTGGTGGTTCGGGGGCGATCCGGTCGCGACTGCCTTCCACAATGCGCTGTCGATCACCTTCCCCAAGGGCGAGGCGTTCTTCATCGAGAGCGTGAAGGCGTTTCGCGACGGTGCGCCGCCGCGGCTGGAGGCGGAGATCCGGGCCTTCACGCAGCAGGAGGTGATGCACAGCCGGGAGCATGTCGCCTTCAACAAGAGGGTCGTGGACGCCGGCTATGATCTCGGGCCGCTGGAGCATGTGGTCGACGAGATTCTCGCCATTGTCCGCGCGCGTCCGCCGATCGTGAACCTGGCGGCGACGATGGCGCTGGAACATTACACCGCGATTCTCGCCTCGCTGATCCTCAGGGACGAGCGTTATTTCGCCGGTGCCGAGCCCGAACAGGCGGCGATGTGGCGCTGGCACGCGATCGAGGAACTCGAGCACAAGGGTGTCGCCTATGACACCTGGCTGCATGCCACCCAGGGCTGGAGCCGCTGGAAGCGCTGGCGGCTCAAATCGGTGATGATGACGCTCGTCACGCTCAATTTCTGGCGCAAGCGCATCCAGGGCACGCTCGAATTGCTGCGCCAGGACGGGATCACCGGCTGGCGGGCGGGGTGGGGCGTCACCTGGTACCTGCTGGGCAATCCGGGGCTGCTCCGCCGGATCGCGCCGGCCTGGGCCGCCTATTACCTGCCGGGCTTCCATCCCTGGAACCATGACGATCGCGCGCTGATCGGCAGGGCGGAGAGCGTCTATCGGATGGCGGCGGCCTGAGGCCCGGGCCCGGGGGGCGGGACGCACGGAACCCGTCAGATACCGTGCGTCCGACCGCCTTCCGGCCCAGGGTCATGCCGCCATGAGGTGGTCCGGATCTACGCCGCCGCAATCGCTCTCGGCGAGGTCGATCTCGAAACGGGCGCAGGGGGCTTCGGCACCACGGCCGCGCGAATAGAGCGAGACTATCCGGCCGGTGGGGTGGAAGCCGAGCTTGCGTAGCACGCGGCCCGAGGCGGGATTGTCGATATAGTGTCCCGCCGTCACATGCCGGATGCCCGCCGCGCGCGCAGCCTGGAGCACGGCGCGCCCAGCCTCGGTCGCATAGCCCCGGCCCCAGGCGTCGGGCGTGATCCAATAGCCGAGTTCATGCGGCTCGCCGCGCAACGGGCTCACGCTCATCACGCCGATCAGCCGGGTAAGGCCGTCCTGATGCTCGAAGATCACGAATCTCGGCTCGCCGGGATCGGGCGGATCGGCGACGAAGGTCTCCGCCGCCTCGATGGGATAGGGCCATGGCGCACGGCTCAGGTTTCGGACGACCTGCTCATAGCCGATAGCCTGCGCCAGCGCCGGCGCATCCTCCGCCCAGCCGGGGCGCAATGTCAGTCTCTGCGTACGCACGAACATGACCACTCTCCTTGGTCCTGCAGCGCCTCCTAAGCCCATCACTGTGACGCGCTGGTTTCGCTACGATGTCAGGGAGCACGAAAAAAGGGAGCCGGGGTGACCCGTCTCCCTTTTGCGATCTGTCGTTCAGATCGGGTCACCCTGGTGGGCAACCCGACTGGTTACCCGATGTTACTCTGCGGCCTCGGCAATCATGTCTACCGAGCAGAACTTGCGGCCGAGCTTGCCCTGCTTGAACGACACGCGGCCGTCGACGAGCGCGAACAGGGTATGGTCCTTGCCCATGCCCACGTTCACGCCCGGATAAATCTTGGTGCCGCGCTGGCGCACGATGATGTTGCCGGCGACGACTGCTTCGCTGCCGAACTTCTTGACGCCGAGGCGGCGGCCTGCCGAATCGCGACCGTTGCGCGAAGAGCCGCCTGCTTTCTTATGTGCCATTTGCTATACTCCTCGTATCTTGCGCTTAGGCTTCGGCGGCCGGAGCTTCCGCGGTCGCGGGAGCAGCATCAGCCTTCTTCGCCTTGGGCGCGGCCTTCTTCTTCTCTTCCTGGGCACCGATCGCGGTGATCTTCAGGATCGTGTGGTTCTGGCGATGGCCGTTCTTGCGGCGATAGTTATGCCGACGGCGCTTCTTGAAGACGATGACCTTCTCGCCCTTCGCCTGCGCGATGATTTCGGCCGAGACGGTCAGGCCGTCGGTGGGCTTCAGCTCCGAGCCTTCGCCGGCGAGCAACACGTCGCCCAGCGTGACCGACGATCCGGCCTCGCCGTCGAGCTTCTCGACGACGATCTTGTCTCCTGCGGCAACGCGATACTGCTTGCCGCCCGTGCGCACGATAGCGAACATGGCTTCTTCTCTAATTCAAATGCATGTGCCCGCCAGGGGTTACCCCGGCAGGAGGAAGGGCGCAGCTAAGGGAGAGCCGCCGAGAAGTCAACCCAAGGCCAGGGCTTTTTGCGCCCGGGCGCGCACTAATTCGAAGCGCGAAGAAGCTCGTCGGTTGACGAAGTTGACGCGTCGGCCGGGTTTTCAGTGGCGGTGCTGCGGCTTCAGCTTGTAACGGCCGCCATCATAGCCGTCGAAAAGCCCACTGATACCGGGATGATCGACTGGCTCGTCGCTCTCGTCGACCACCAGATTCTGCTGGCTGACATAGGCGATGTAGCTCGATTCGGCGTTCTCGGCGAGAATGTGGTAAAAAGGCTGGTCCTTGCGGGGCCGCACATCCTCGGGAATCGATTCGTACCACTCTTCGCTGTTGGCGAAGACCGGATCGACATCGAAGATCACGCCGCGAAATTCGAACAACCGATGGCACACGACATCGCCGATGGCGAAGCGTGCAGAGGAGACCGGGGGCATGGGGACCCCGGCTTCGAGCGGAGTGAAGGAGCCGGGTGATTGCGTCATGCCACTAATTTAGTGGTTCTGCCGCGACGCACAAGCACTGGGTTGCAGGCCGCGAATCATTGCGCTAATGGCCCCCGCTCTATCGACCGGTACCGCCCTTTGGTAACCCCATCGGACGGCATCAATGACCTCGCGGAGAGGTGGCAGAGTGGTCGAATGTACCGCACTCGAAATGCGGCGTGGGTGCAAGCTCACCGAGGGTTCGAATCCCTCCCTCTCCGCCACTTCCCTTTGAGTTTACAGGAAAATGCGGCGCATAGGCGTCGCTATTCGCCTGTGCGGGCCGGGTGGTTCCCGGTGCGCGTCCGTGCGCCCTGGCGGAAGCCCGATCCGCATGACCCAGGCCGGTATCCGATTCGCTTGCCCCGGGCGACTGCCGCGCATTGGAAATCCGGTCGGCGATGCGGTCGTGATTTCGCGCGACGAAAGCCGCCCTTGATCGTTGCGACCGTCACGCGATCGGCGGCAGGCGATCGATCAGCTTGTCGAGCGTGACGGGATAGTCGCGCACGCGCACGCCGGTGGCGTTGTAGACCGCGTTGGCCACCGCCGCGCCGACGCCGCAGATACCGAGTTCGCCGACGCCCTTGGCCTTCATCGGCGAGGTGGTGGGATCCGCCTCCTCCAGGAAGATCACTTCCTGATGCGGGATATCGGCATGGACCGGCACCTCATAGCCGGCGAGGTCGTGGTTGACGAAGAAGCCGAAGCGCTTGTCGACCGTCAGTTCCTCCATCAGCGCCGCGCCGGCACCCATCGTCATCGCGCCGATCACCTGGCTGCGCGCCGATTTCGGATTGAGGATGCGCCCCGCCGCGCACACCGCGAGCATGCGGCGGATGCGGATCTCGGCAGTGGCGGAATCGACGCCGACCTCGACGAAATGCGCGCCGAAGGTCGATTGCTGAAACTTCTTCGCCAGGTCGCCATATTCCATCACGTCCTCGGCGACGAGGCCGCCAGGGCCCGCGGCCTTGGCGAGCGGCACGCTGCGATTGCCCGAGCGGACCTTGCCGTTCGCGAACACCGTATCCGTCGTATTGAAGCCGAGCTTGGCCGCCACCGCCTCGCGCAGCTTGACGCAGGCGGCGTAGACGCCGGCGGTGGCGCTGTTGGCGCCCCATTGGCCGCCCGAGCCGGCCGAGACCGGAAAGTTCGAATCGCCGAGGTTCACCACGACCTTGTCGAGCGGCACGCCCATCATCTCCGCCGCGGTCTGGGCGACGATCGTGTAGGTGCCGGTGCCGATATCGGTCATGTCGGTTTCGACGGTGACCATGCCGTCGCCGTCGAGCCGGACGCGCGCGGCGGATCTCATGTTGAGATTGTTGCGGAAGGCGGCGGCGACGCCCATGCCGACCAGCCAGCGGCCGTCGCGCCGCGAGGCGGGCGCGCCGCGCTTCGCCCAGCCGAACTTGTCCGCGCCGATCTTCAGGCATTCGTTGAGCTGGCGCTGCGAGAAGGGGCGATCGGGCTTGGTGGGATCGACCTGGGTGTCGTTGAGCACGCGGAAGGCGATCGGATCGAGCCCGAGCTTCTCGGCCGCCTCGTCCATCGCGATCTCGAGCGCCATCAGCCCCGGCGCCTCGCCGGGCGCGCGCATCGCATTGCCCTCGGGCAGGTCGAGCACCGCGAGGCGCATCGCGGTCAGCCGGTTGGCGCCGGCATAGAGCAGCTTGGTCTGGCCGGTCGCGGTCTCGGGGCCGCCCCCGGGCAGGTCGCCCGACCAGCTCTCGTGGCCGATCGCGGTGATCCGGCCGTCCGCGGTCGTGCCGATGCGGATGCGCTGGATCGTCGCGGGACGGTGCGGCGTGTTGTTGAACATCAGCGGGCGGGGGAGGGCGATCTTCACCGGTCTTCCCACCGCCTTCGCGCCGAGCGCGGCGAGCACCGCGTCGGCACGGATGAACAGTTTGCCGCCGAATCCACCGCCGATGAACGGCGAGACCAGCCGGATATTCTCCTTGGGCATGCCCAGCGTCTTGGCCATGTCGGCGACCGACCAGGCGATCATCTGGTTGGCGGTCCACAAGGTGAGCTTGTCGCCTTCCCAGGCCGCAATCGAGGCGTGCGGCTCCATCATCGCATGGGCATGATCGGGCGTGGAATAGGTCGCGTCGAACTGGACCGGCGCGGCGGCGAAGGCGCCGGCGAAATCGCCGACCCTGCTGTCCTTGTCGCCCCCGCCGGGCTCGGTCGCGGTGCCGCGCGCGGCGGCGAGGTCATAGGCGCCCTTGTCACGCGCATAGTCGACGCGGATCAGCGATGCGGCAGCGCGCGCCTGCTCGAAGGTCTCGGCGACGACGAGCGCGACGGCCTGGTGATAATGCTCGATCTCGGGGCCGCCGAGCAGCTTGGCGGTGTTGAAATTGCCCTTGCCGAGCTTGCCGGCATTGTCGGCGGTGACCACGGCTAGCACGCCGGGCGAGGCCTTGGCGTCGGCCGTGTTGAGCGAGGCGATCCGGCCCTTGGCGATCGCCGAGCCGAGGATGAAGCCATAGGCGGCGTTCGGCGCCTCGGCGTGATGCTCATAGGCATAGGTCGCGGTGCCGCTGGTCTTGCGCGGGCCATCGATCCGGTCGTGCGCCTTGCCGATCACCTTGAGCTGGTCGATCGGGTTGGTGGTGGCGGGGGTATCGAACTTCATGGCTCAGGCCCTCGCTTCGGCAAGCACCGAGGCCAGCGTGCGCTCGGCCAGGGTCAGCTTGAATGCGTTCTCGTGCGTCGGCTGCGCGCCGGCGAGCAATATGTCGGCTGCGGCTTTCGCGCCCTTGGGCAGTTGTGTTTCCGCCGCCTCGATCCGCCACGGCTTGTGGGCGACGCCGCCCAGCGCGACGCGGCCGCTGCCGTCCTTCCGGACGACCGCCGCGACCGAGACGAGCGCAAAGGCGTAGGACGCCCGGTCGCGCACCTTGTGGTAGAAATGCTGGCCGCCGATCGGCTTGGGCAGGGTCACCGCGGTGATCAGCTCGCCGGGGACCAGGCTGTTCTCGACATGGGGCGTGTCGCCGGGGAGCGTATGGAACTCGGCGATCGGGATGGCGCGGGCCGTGCCGTCGGGCCGGACCGTCTCGACGCTGGCGTCGAGCAGCCGCATCGCCACTGCCATGTCGCTGGGGTGCGTGGCGATGCAGGCGTCGCTGATGCCGATCACGCCCAGGCTGCGGCTGATCCCGCCGATCGCCGCGCAGCCGCTGCCGGGCTTGCGCTTGTTGCACGGCTGGTTGGTGTCGTAGAAATAGGGGCAGCGGGTGCGCTGGAGCAGATTGCCCGCGGTCGTCGCCTTGTTGCGCAGCTGGCCCGAAGCGCCGGCGAGCAGCGCGCGGGAGAGCACGGCGTAATCCTTGCGCACGCGCCTGTCGGCGGCGAGATCGGTGTTGCGGACCAGCGCGCCGATGCGGAGGCCGCCTTCCGGCGTAGCCTCGATCCTATCCAGCTGGAGACCGTTGACGTCGACCAGGTGCGTTGGCGTCTCGATCTGCAGCTTCATCAGGTCGAGCAGGTTGGTGCCGCCGGCGATGAAGCGGGCGCCCTGGGTGCGCGCGACGATCGCCGCGGCCTCGGCCGGGGTGCGGGCGCGTTCGTAGCTGAAGCTCTTCATGCCTTTGCTCCCGCGACTTCCTGCATCGCCTCGACGATGTTCGAATAGGCGCCGCAGCGGCAGATATTGCCGCTCATCCGCTCGCGGATCTCGGTGGCGGTGATCTGCGGCCTGGCGTCGAGATCGACGCTGACATGGCTGGGGATGCCGGCCTTGATCTCGTTCAGCACCGACACCGCCGAGCAGATCTGGCCGGGCGTGCAATAGCCGCATTGATAGCCGTCATGCTTCACGAACGCGGCCTGCATCGGATGGAGATGCTCGGGCGTGCCCAGGCCCTCGATCGTGGTGATTTCGTCCCCCTCGTGCATCACCGCGAGGGTAAGGCAGGAATTGATCCGGCGACCGTCGACGATCACCGTGCAGGCGCCGCACTGGCCGTGGTCGCAGCCTTTCTTGGTGCCGGTGAGGTGGAGATGCTCCCGCAAGGCGTCGAGCAGCGTCGTGCGCGTATCGAGCTCCAGCTCGCGGGGCTTCCCGTTCACCTTGAACGCGACCTTGTGCATGGGCGGAGCGGCTCCCTGAAGAGGTAGCGCCGTTTCGGCGCCGGCGGCGCGCGGTGCGACGGTGACGGCTACCGAAGCTGCCCCGCTGATCAGCACGCCCCGGCGGGAAAGATCGAATTCGCCTGGTCTGTCCATTGCGGTGCCTCCCGATCGCGCCGTCGGGCGCTATGCGTTCAATCGCGACGCGAGGCGTGGAGTTCCTTCCGCGCACCCACTTTGGCGAGGATATGCGAAGGCTTGGACCGGCGCCAGTGTCCCAAATCTCTTCGCACCGCAGCAATGCGGAGTTGGGCTCTGGCAATTCTGGTGCTAGCGGGCCGCCATGCTCAATCTAGCCGACATCACGGTCCGCATCGGCGGACGGACCATCATCGACGACGCCACGGCCAAATTGCCGCCACGCAGCCGTGTCGGCCTGATCGGCCGCAACGGCGCGGGCAAGACCACTTTGGTGCGCGTGATCACCAAGCTGCTCGACGCCGATGGCGGCGAGGTCTCGATGCCGCGCGGCAGCAAGATCGGCTATATCGCGCAGGAAGCGCCAAGCGGCACCGCGACGCCGTTCGAGACGGTGCTGGCCGCCGATGTCGAGCGTGCGGCGCTGCTGGAAGAGGCCGAGCACAGCCACGATCCCGACCGGCTGGGCGAGGTGCACGAGCGACTCAACGCGATCGATGCGCATTCGGCGCCGGCGCGTGCGGCGCGAATCCTGGTCGGCCTGGGCTTTGACGAAGAGGCGCAGCACCGCTCGCTCGACAGCTTCTCGGGTGGCTGGAAGATGCGCGTGGCGCTGGCTTCGCTGCTGTTCTCCGCGCCGGACGTGCTGGTGCTCGACGAGCCTTCGAACCACCTCGACCTCGAAGCGGTGCTGTGGCTGGAGGATTTCCTGAAGGGCTATCCGGCGACGATCCTGCTCGTCAGCCACGAGCGCGATTTCCTCAACAACGTCGTCGATCACATCCTGCATCTGGAGCGCGGCAAGCTGACGCTCTATTCGGGCGGCTATGACTCGTTCGAGCGCCAGCGCGCCGAGCGGCAGGCGCAGATCGCCTCGGCACGCGCCAAGCAACAGGCCGAGCGCGAGAAGCTGCAGGACTATGTCGCGCGCAATTCGGCACGTGCATCGACCGCGAAGCAGGCGCAGTCGCGCGCCAAGGCGCTGGCCAAGATGCAGCCGATCGCGGAGCTGCTCGACGATCCGAGCCTGAGCTTCGACTTCCCCAATCCCGACGAGCTCCGCCCGCCGCTGATCACGCTCGACATGGCGACGGTCGGCTATGGCGAGACGCCGATCCTGAAGCGGCTGAACTTCCGCCTCGACCCCGACGACCGTGTTGCGCTGCTGGGCCGCAACGGCAACGGCAAGACCACGCTGGCGCGCCTGCTCGCCGCGCAGCTCGCGCCGATGGAAGGCCAGATGACCGCCAGCGGCAAGATGCGCGTCGGCTATTTCACCCAGTATCAGGTCGAGGAGCTCGACCGGACGGAAACGCCGCTCCAGCACATGACCATCCTGATGAAGGGCGCGAGCCAGTCGGCGGTGCGCGCGCAGCTCGGGCGGTTCGGTTTTTCGGGGCAGAAGGCGACCACCGAGGTCGGCAAGCTGTCGGGCGGCGAACGCGCGCGGCTGGCGCTGGCGCTGATCACGCGGGACGCGCCGCATATGCTGATCCTCGACGAGCCGACCAACCACTTGGACGTCGACGCGCGCGAGGCGCTGATACAGGCGCTCAACGCCTATACCGGCGCGGTGGTGATCGTCAGCCACGACCGGCACATGCTCGAGATGACCGCGGACCGGCTGGTGCTGGTCGACAGCGGCACCGCGAGCGATTTCGACGGCAGCCTCGACGACTACATTGCCTTCGTGCTGAGCAAGGATGCGAGCGACGCGGCCAAGTCCGGCGGCGAAGGCAAGATAAGCAAGAAGGACGCTCGCCGTGCCGCCGCACAGGCGCGCGAGCAGGGCACCGCGCTCCGCAAGCGCGCCAAGGAGGCCGAGGCGGCGCTCGCCAAGCTCACCGAACAGCGTAGCGCGGTGGACCGGGCGATGTTCGATCCCTCGACCGCCGATGCGAGCCTGGCCAGGCTTTCGATGAGCGACCTGATGAAGCATCGCGCCGAGCTGGAGGCCAAGATCCAGGCGGCCGAAGCGACGTGGATGGAAGCGAACGAGGCGCTGGAATCGATCGCAGCCTGACCGCGACTTGCGTCTAGGCCGCGGCGCTCGCGAGCTTTCCGATATCGGCCGACGTCGCGAAGTTGAACTGTCGCTTGCCGCGGCTCTTGGATCGGTAGAGCGCGCAATCGGCGCACGCCAGGAGCCGCTCTAGATCCATCCCGAAATCGGCCGCCAGCGCGATGCCGACGCTTGCCGAGATCTGCAGCGGCTCTCCGTCGATCAGATAGGGTGCGCTCAGATCACGGATGAGCCTGCGTGCGAGCATCTCCGCTTCGTCGGGATGGTCGAGATCGGTCTGCAGGATGATGAATTCGTCGCCACCGAGGCGCGCTACCATGTCGCAGGCGCGCAGGGTCTTCGCCATCCGCTGGGCCGCTTCCCGCAGCAGCGCATCGCCGGCGGGGTGACCGTGAAGGTCGTTGATGGCCTTGAAGCCGTCGAGATCCAGATAGTGCAAGGCTACGTTGCCGCTCTCGACGGTCGCCGCCGATTCCTGGAAACGCTCGCGCAGCATCAGGCGGTTGGGCAGCCCCGTCAGCGCGTCGCTTTTGGCGAGGAGCGCGAGGTCATGCTGGGTGACGAGATGCAGCACCGTCGAATTGTGGAGATAATGGACGGTGTTCAGGCTCAATATCGCGATCATGCCGACCAGCACGGCTTCGGTGGCGAAGAGCTGTGCATGGAGCGGTGCCGCGTTGGGCATCGAAGCGTGCCAGGCCAGTGCGGCGACGGTCGGTACGGTGGCCAGGAGGAGGCTGATCACGCAGATCACCGGCCGGGCGGAGATGCGGGCGACTATGCCGGCGCCAAAGCCAAAGACGATGCTGACGGTGATCATGTGCATCAGCGGATCGTGATACGTCAGTGCACGCACGTTGAGGATCGCGATCAGGCAGGCGAAGATATAGTTGCCGATCGCGTAGCGCCGTTCCCAGCCCTGCAAATCCTGACCGGTGCGCGGGCCGTGGGAATGTCTCTGATATGCATTGATCACCAGCAGCCGCCCCAGCGTCACCAGCGATACCAGCACCGCGACTGCGGCGAATACCGGGTCGCGCCACTTCGCGGCCAGCAAGGTCGCGACGACGGCGCATACCGCGCCCATCGCCACGATCGGCAGGCGCATGCTGAACAAGGTGTCGATGAGGCTGCGGAAGACCGGCTCGGGCAATGCGACCTTCGTCCTCCACGAAGAAGACCTTCGTGCCACGGGCCTGGTCGGCGAGCGGCGTGGGATCTGGGTCACCCTCCAAAGCTAGTCTCAAGACAGCTAACGCTTTGTTTAAATGGAGTTACGTAGTGTTTGCAGGGTCGCGAGCGTAACGAGCGCGTCAGCTGCGTTTCAATCCCACCAGGGCGGTGTCCAGTGCCTGAAGGAAGCGCGAACGATCGGTCTTGGAGAAGGGCGCGGGGCCGCCGAGCTGGTCGCCGCCGGCGCGCAGGTCCGCCATGATCGCGCGGGTGGCGATGGCGCTGCCGATCGAGCTGGTGGTGAAGGGCTTGCCCGTTGGCGAGAGCACGGTCGCACCCGCCTTGAGACAGCGATCGGCGAGCAGGATGTCGGCGGTGATCGCCACCGTCTTCGCATCGCTGTTTTCGGCGATCCAGTCGTCGGCGGCGTCGAAGCCGTCGCTCACGACCACCCGGCTCAGCAGCGGATGCTGCGGGATGCGGAAATGGCTGTTGCTGACGACCACGACGGGGACTTCGTGGCGCCAGGCGACCTTGTAGATCTCTTCCTTCACCGGGCAGGCGTCGGCATCGACCAGGATGCGCGGGCCGGCGCTCACCGCGGGCGCGGACCCTTTGGCGGACCCTTGCGAAACGGCTTGGGCTGGTGGCGGAGCGTCGGCCGGCCGGCATTGGGGCCGTTGCGCTGGGGACGGGGGCCGCGCGGCGGACCGTCATCATGCACAGGGCCCTGCGAAGGCTCGATGCGAACATCGTCATCGCCTTCGGCGGTCTTCTCCAGTGCGGCCTGGAACTTGGCGGCGAGGGCGCGGGGCACCTGGAACTGGGTCTCGTTCTGGGCGATGCGGATCGCGCCGACCTCGTTCTTGGTGATCTGGCCGCGACGGCAGATCAGCGGCAGGATCCAGCGCGCATCGGCGTTCTGGCGGCGGCCGATGTCGAGGCGGAACCAGGCGATATCCTCGAAGCCGGGGCGATGGCGCTCCTGCTGGGCGGCGCGGCGCGCGTCGGGCGAATTGTCGGCGAGTTCCTCGGGCTGCGGCATCGCGTTGCGATGCGCGCGGACGAGCGCAGCGGCGATGTCCTCGGGGCTTTTCTCGGCGATCAGCCGCTCGGCGAGCGCCCGATCCTCCTCGTCGAACTCCATGGGCTCGAGCAGCGCGGCGATCAGGCGCTCACGATCGTTGGCGCGGATCTGCTCGGGCGTCGGCGCCTCGGTCCATTCGGCGTTGATCCGAGCGCCGCGCAGCATCGATTCGACCCGGCGGCGGCGCGGATAAGGGACGATCAGGACCGCAGTGCCCTTCTTGCCCGCACGGCCGGTGCGGCCCGAACGGTGCTGGAGCGTCTCGGCGTCACGCGGCATCTCGACATGGATGACCAGGCTGAGCGTGGGCAGGTCGATGCCGCGCGCGGCGACGTCGGTCGCGACGCAGACGCGGGCGCGACGGTCGCGAAGGGCCTGCAGGGCTGCGTTGCGCTCGTTCTGGCTGTGCTCGCCCGAAAGCGCGACCGCGGCGAAACCGCGCTCGACCAGGCTGGCATGGAGGTGGCGGACATTGTCGCGCGTCGCGCAGAACAGCATCGCCGTCTCCGCCTCGTACAGGCGGAGCAGGTTGATCACCGCATGTTCGATATCGCTCGGCGATACGGTGACGCACACATAGCTGATGTCGCCATGGCCGCGGTCCTCACCCACCGTGGTGATGCGCAGAGCGTCGCGCTGGTAGCGCTTGGCGAGCGCGACGATCGGCTTGGGCATCGTCGCGGAGAAGAGCAGGGTGCGGCGCTCGTTCGGAGTCGCGTCGAGGATTTCCTCGAGATCCTCGCGGAAGCCCATGTCGAGCATCTCGTCGGCCTCGTCGAGCACGGCGGCCTTGAGCTCGGACAAGTCGAGCGCGCCGCGTTCGAGATGGTCGCGCAGGCGGCCGGGCGTGCCGACAACGATATGCGCGCCATGGCTGAGATTGCGGCGCTCCTTCGAGGCGTCCATGCCGCCGACGCAGGTCGCGATGCGTGCGCCGGTGGGGCCGTAGAGCCAGATCAGCTCGCGGCTTACCTGGAGCGCGAGCTCGCGGGTGGGGGCGATGACAAGGGCGAGCGGCGCCTTGGCGGGCACGACGCGGCCGTCCGCGTCGAGCAGCTCGCCGGCCATGGCCATGCCGAAGGCGACGGTCTTGCCCGAGCCGGTCTGGGCGGAGACGATGAGGTCGCGGCCGAGCGCATCGGGTTCGAGCACGGCGGCCTGAACCGGGGTGGGCGCGGTATAGCCGCGCGCGGCGAGCGCCTCGGAAAGAAGCGGGGGGAGCTGGGAAAAGGGCATGTTTCGCTTAAATGGGGGGTGCGGACGTTGCCGCAATAAGCAGTGCCCCTTAGCTCTTATCGAGCTTCCACGCCAGCGTTAGATACTCTTCGGCCGCTTTGCGCAGCGCAGGGTCCTTTTCGAAGGCTTCCGCGGGTGGCGGGGCAGTGCCCAATGCCTCCATCAGCGACCATAAGGCGAAGCGACGGCTGGGCTCGCGCTCCGTGCCGAAATCGATCGCCAGGCGATGATCGCCGTCGGCACGCGCGGCGGGATCAATCGCGTCGAGATCGTCGGTGCCGAAATAGTGGGTGAGGAGCGCGTCGAGGTCCATTCAGGCGGAAGCCGTGAAGGAGCGCATGGGTTCCGCATCTGCCTTGATACCGGCGATCCAGGAATCGGTGACGTGGAGATCGTCGTCGAGCGCTACGAGATCGGCGCTCTGGCCGAGGTCGATGCGGCCGCGCACCGTGTCGAGGCGCAAAAAGGCGGCGGGCGAGTGGCTCGCCATTGCGACGGCGGCCTCCAGCGGGGCGTTCAGCATCGCGACGGTGTTGCGCACCGCCGATACCATGTCGAGGTTCGAGCCGGCCAGCGTGCCATCGGCATCGGTGCAGGTACCCCCCTGGACGAGGATGCGGCGACCCTGGAGGGTGAATTCGGTTTCCGCGCTGCCGACCGAGGGCATCGCATCGGTCACCAACATCAGCGATTCGGTCGGTTTGCAGCGCAGCGCCAGCTTGAGCGTGACCGGGCTGACGTGATGGCCGTCGACGATGATGCCCGCGACGAGCTTGTCCTGCTCGAGCGCGGCGCCGACCAGGCCGGGCGCGCGCGAGGTGAGCGGCGACATGGCGTTGAACAAATGGGTGATGCCGGTGAGGCCGGCCTCCATTGCGGCGATCGCCTGATCATAGGTGGCGTTGCTATGGCCGGCCGCGACGATCACGCCGGCGTCGACCAAGCGCTTGATGACGTCGGGCGAGGTCTGCTCGGGCGCGAGCGTGACTAGGGTGCGGCCGCGCCGGAGCGAGGTGAGAACCGCGATGCTCTCCTCGTCGATCGTGCGGATCTTCTCGGGCAGATGGATGCCGCGGCGATCCAGGTTGAGGAACGGCCCTTCGATATGGATACCAAGCACACCGGGGACGCCGGCGGCAATCGCCTCGTCCACCGCCGCGACGGCGCGGCGGATCACGGAAAGATCGTCGCTGATCAGCGTTGGCAGGAAGCCGGTGGTGCCGAAGCGACGGTGCGCGGCGCCGATCGCGGCAATGCCCTCGACCGTCGGCGAATCGTTGAACAGCACGCCGCCGCCGCCATTGACCTGGGTATCGATAAAGCCGGGGACCAGCATGCGGCCCGCCAGATCGTGGCGGACGGCATCGGCGGGCACTTCGCCCGCAGGGACGATCGCAGCGATGCGGCCATCCTCGACCAGCACCGCCACATCGTCGCGGAATCCCTCCGCGAGCAGGATGCGGCCATTGACGAAAGCACTGGCCATCAGACGGTCTCGGTCACTTTCGCAAGGCTGGGCGGACGATCGGGATCGAAGCCGCGCGCGAGCGATAGCGCATTTGCCGCGCGGTAAAAGGCCTGGATCTGCAGCATCGGTTCGATCGCAGGATGCGCGGCAGGGTGGGGGAGCTGGATCGCGCCGGCGACTTCGCCGCCGCTGACCAGCACCTCGCCGCCGCGCGCGAGCACGTCGGCAACCAGCTCGTCGACCCCGTCGGCGGTCTCGTCGCCCTGGCGGAAGACGAGCAGCGGGAAATCGGGACCGACCAGCGCCATCGGGCCGTGGCGGACCTCGGCGGCGCTGAACGCCTCGGCATGGAGCCCGCAGGTCTCCTTGAATTTGAGCGCGGCTTCCTGCGCGATGCCGAAGCCCACCCCGCGGCCGATGACATAGAGGCCGCGCGCCTTTTCGAGCCGATCGACCATCGGCGACCAGTCGGACTGCCAGGCAGTGCGCAGCAAGGCGGGCGAAGTCTCGACGGCCTCCAGCAGCGCCGCATCGTCGGCCCAGCGCGCGACGAGATGGAGCAGGCCGGCCAAGCTGGCGATATAGGATTTGGTGGCGGCGACGCTCAGCTCGGGGCCGG
>JBEVLV010000068.1:0-29821 GCA_040508955.1 Sphingomonas sp.
ATATTCTGCGGTTCGGGCGTGCCGTGGATGCCGTAATGCTCCTTCGACAGGTCGAGCCACACCACGCCGACCGGCCCGTTCGGCCCGGGCGGCAGCGTCGCCGGATCCGAATCCTTTTTCGCGTCCCAGAAGAGCTTCGGATTATAATGGAACTTCGGGTTGGTATCGGCGCCGTTGATCTTCCAGGTGCCGATCGGCAACGGATCGTGGCTGCTGCCCATCGTCGCGCTGAACTGCGCGACCAGCCGGTCTTCCTTGTCGTAGACCTTGAGCACCTTTTCCGACTTGTCGACGACGATATGGTCCGCCTCGGGCTGCACCGCCTCGACGTTCAGCCCGTTGAGCGTCTTTCGCCATTCCGGCTTGATATCCGCGGGATAGTCGCGCGAGGTCGGCAGCGCGTTGGGGAAGACGAATTCCGCGCCCGCCGCGATCTTCCCGCCGCCCGGGTTGAGTTCGACCAGCACCTCGGGCGTGGTGTGGAACATCTCCGCCAGCTTCTCGAGCGGCCGGGTATAGCCGAGCGATGGCAGCTTGGCCTGAAGCTCCGGGTCCTTGGGGATCGGGTTCACATAGGGTCCGGCCAGCGTATCCGCCTCGAGCCGGAGCTGCCGCACCGGGCGCAGCGTGCGATAGGGATGGAGCGCGCCGAGCGTTGCGGCATCTAGCTTGCCCGTCACTGCCAGCCCGCGCGAGGTCTGGAACCCCCTGAGTGCCGCCACGAGCGACTGGCCGTCCCGCCCGTCAAGGATTCCCGGCGAGAAGCCGAGATGATCGAGGATCACCTGCGCATGCAGGATGGTGTAGTCGATCGGCGGGCGCGCTTTGGTTCCGCTCCTTTGCGCCAGGACGGGGCCGGCCGAGGCCCAGGCAAGGCAAGCGGCAATAATGAGCTGTTTCCGCACCGATTCACTCTCCCGACGAACATTCGTTCGTCAGGAGAACGAGTTAGCGCGCCAACAGGTCCGTGAACGCCTTTACCCCCGCGGCTTCGTCCCCGCCCCACACCGCATTCGACACCGCCAGGAAATCCGCGCCGGCCGCGACGAGCGGCGCGGCGTTGGCGGGCGTGATCCCGCCGATCGCCACGCAGGGGATCTCGAACAGGGTCGACCACCAGGACAGGATCACCGGCTCGGGCCGGTGCTGCGTCTCCTTGGTGCTGGTCGGGTAGAAGGCGCCGAACGCGACATAGTCCGCCCCCGCCTCGCCCGCTTCCATCGCCAGGTGCCGGCTGTCGTGGCAGGTCACGCCGATCTGGGCGTTGGGCCCGAGCACCGATCGCGCCTCGCGGGGATCGCCATCGTCCTGTCCCAGGTGCACGCCGTCGGCGCCGAGCCGCTTCGCCAGGCCGATGCTGTCGTTGACGATGAACGCCACTTCGGCGTCGGCGCAGATCCGCTGCAGCGGCTCGGCCAGTCGCGCAGCCTCATGCTGGTCGATTCCCTTCACGCGGAACTGGAACGCCGCCACCGGCCCGGCCTCGAGCGCACGCTTCAATCGATCCGGGAACGTGCCGTCCACCTCGAGCGGCGAGATCAGATAGAGCTGGCACGGCGGCCGGCGGATATCGCGCGTGAATTGCTCGGCGAAATCGGCCGCGAGCGGCGGCAGGGCGTCGTCATCGAAATCGGTCATCGCAGAGCCTTTAGCGAAAGCGTCAGCCGTTCACCACTGCCAGCAGGAAGCCGTCCCATTTCTTGGTGCCGACGGTCTGCACCGCGGTCGCGCTCAGACGCGGTTCGGCGGCGACCGCATCGAACAGCGCACGGGTGCCGGCGATGCTAAGGTCGTCGCTGTCCGCATCGAGCACTCCGCCTTCGCGCACGACATTGTCGACGATGATCGTGCTGCCGGGCCGGGTCAGCGCCAGCGCGGCCCTGAGATAGGCGGTGTTCGAGGGCTTGTCGGCGTCGATGAACACCAGGTCGAACGGCAACTCGCCCGCGGCGACCATCGCATCGAGCGTGTCCACCGCCGGCCCGACCCGGATCGTCACCCGCTCCGCCAGCCCCGCGCGTTCGATATTGGCGCGCGCGACTTCCGCATGATGCGGCTCCAGCTCCAGCGTCACCAGCCGTCCCCCTTCGGGAAGCGCGCGCGCCAGCCAGATCGTCGAATAGCCGCCCAGCGTTCCCACTTCGAGGATGCGCCGTGCTCTCGCCATGCGCGCGAGCAGATGGAGCATCTTGCCCTGCGTCGCGGACACGTCGATCGGCGGAAGCCCGCCCGCCTGATTGGCGGCGAGCGCGGCGTCGAGCACCGGATCCTCGCCCAGCAGGCGCGCCGCGATATAGGCGTCGACCTCGTCCCAGGCGCGGGTCAAGGCTTGACGAAGCTCGCGGGCGATACGGGCCGCGTCTCGACGCTCAGCTCGAAACCGGCGATCAGCGGCCGGCCCTTGGCGATCGCTTCCTTGACCACGGGTAGCGCGAGCGACGCCTGGTGGCTCGCCTGCCGGTCCCAGATCTCGGTGATCCAGATCGCGTCGGGATCCTTCACGTCCTCGGCGATCAGATAGGCGAGGCAGCCGGGCATCTCGCCGGTGCCCGCGCCCAGTATCGCGATCAGCTCGGCGCGCTTGCCGGGCTGTGCGGTCATCTTGCCGATCATGCCATAGGGTATGATTTCGTCTTCCATCGCCATCCCCTTCGCCAGCGCGGGCCCGCCCAGCAGCGCGAGCGCGAGCCCTGCGAGGACGGGACGGCGTGGAATCATTCCTCGTTCTTGTAGATTCGCACCAGCTTGTCGAGCATCGCCATCGCATCCTCGCGCTTGCGCTGGAAGGTGTTGCGGCCGATGATCGAGCCGTTGCCACCACCGTCGCGAATGTCGCGCGCGTCCTGATAGACGGCGTCCTCGCCCTTGGCCGCGCCGCCCGAGAAGACGACGATGCGCCGGCCGTTGAAGCAGCACTGCGCGACATGGCGCACGCGATCGGACTGCTTCGACCAGTCCTTGCCCTCATAGGCCGGGACGGCTTCCTTCTGCTCGATATGGTCGGTCGGCAGCTTCACCTTGATGATGTGCGCGCCGAGCAGCGCCGCCATGTGCGCGGCATAGGCGCCGACGTCGAGCGCCAGCTCGCCCGACTTGGGCAGCTTGCCGCCGCGCGGATAGGACCAGATCACCGTGGCGATCCCGACGGCCTTGGCCTCGGCGGAGAGCTCCTTGATCTCCTCCATCATCTCGAACACGTCGTCGCTGCCCGGATAGATGGTGAAGCCGATCGCCGAGCAGCCGAGCCGCAGCGCATCGTCGACGCCGCCGGTCACGGCCTGGTTGGCGGCGGTCGCCCAGCTGTTCGACGAATTGACCTTGAGGATCGTGGGGATCTGTCCGGCAAAGGTGCCGGCGCCCGCCTCGATCATGCCGAGCGGCGCGGCATAGGCGGAGAGACCCGCATCGATCGCGAGCTGGAAATGATAATGGGGATCATAGGCGTCGGGGTTCACCGCGAAGCTGCGCGCGGGACCATGCTCGAAGCCCTGATCGACCGGCAGGATGATCAGCTTGCCCGTGCCGCCGAGTCGGCCCTGCATCAGGATGCGCGCAAGGTTCGCCTTCACGCCCGGATTGTCGGACTCGTAATTGTCGAGAATGGCTTTGACCGCGGGCGTGATCTGCATGGTTTTTCCCTGATTCGTGTCGTTGGCAGGCGCTCTAACCCAGCGCCTTGGCGCGAGAAACCGCTGACAACGCTGACCAGACCCAAGAAATCCGGTTCCACCTCGCAACACCCACCACTCGTCGCCTGCGGCTTGCGCATAAAAAAAGGAGGGTGGATTTCTCCACCCTCCCGCTCTTAGGACGCTGGAGTTCCGGACCAGCGTCCTGGGAGTATCCTTTTGCGAGTCCCGCGTCGGGGACCGAAATTCGTATTTGCGGTATCCCATGCCGCTCGGCAGCGGCACAAGCCCCAAAATTCCCTAATCTGCATATTTTCTGGATTGTTTCTGCACCACCGGTGCCGTTTTGGGAAACGCCTCAGCAAAGGAACGAAATTCTTTTCGCCAAGGTCGCCAGGCAGTCATAGGTTGGGCATTTTTCGCGTCTAATCGTCGGCCGTCACGACGCGGAAGATTTGCGGTCGGGGGGAACTAGGGGTGAATCGGCAATATATCGGTTTGGGGAGAATCTTCGGCTGCGTCGCAATCGCGCTTTCGCTTGGCGGCGCGGTACCGGCGAGCAAAATACCTGCCGTCGGCGATATCGCTCCCCCGACGCAGCTAACCTTGATCAACGGCACCAAGCTCAAGCTTGAAGACATGCGCGGACAGGTCGTGGTGCTCAATTTCTGGGCCACCTGGTGCGTGCCATGTCGCAAGGAGTTGCCGCTGCTCGATCGCTACTACCAGCTCCAGAAACCAAGAGGCTTGCGCGTCTTTGCCGTGACGACCGAGGATTCGCTGCCGCTGTTCAAGCTCAAGAAGCTGTTCTCGGTCATGACGATCGAGCCGACCCGCAAGATCGGCGGCGCCTTCCAGCCGATCGGCGACGCCGTGCCGACCAATTATATCATCGATCGATCGGGCAAGGTCCGGTACGCAAAGGCAGCTGCCTTCACGCTCGACGATCTGAACCGGGAACTGGTGCCGCTGCTCGACGAACGCGCGCCCTGACAGCCGCCTCAGCGGGTAAGCGCGGCTACCCCCGGCAGTTCCTTGCCTTCCATCCATTCGAGGAACGCGCCACCCGCGGTCGAGACGAAGGTGAAGTCATCCGCCACGCCGGCCTGGTTGAGCGCGGCGACGGTGTCTCCGCCGCCCGCAACCGAGACCAGCGAACCTTCCTTGGTGAGCGCCGCGGCCGTCCTCGCGAGCGCCACGGTCGCGGCGTCGAACGGCGGCGTCTCGAACGCGCCCATCGGCCCGTTCCAGACGAGCGTGCGGCACGTCTTGAGCACGTCCGCCAGCGCCTCGGTAGCAGCGGGGCCGACATCGAGGATCATCTCGTCCGCCGCGACCTCGTGCACGTTGACGGTGCGCGTCGCCGGGTTCGGCTTGAACTCCGTCGCGACGACCACGTCGTAGGGCAGATGGACGGTGCAGTTCGCCTTGTCGGCTGCGTCCAGGATCTCCTCGGCGGTGCCGGTCAGGTCGTGCTCGCACAGCGACTTGCCCACATCGACGCCACGCGCCGACAGGAAGGTGTTTGCCATCCCGCCGCCGATGATCAGGTGATCGACCTGGGCGACCAGATGCTTGAGCACGTCGAGCTTGGTCGACACCTTGGCGCCCCCGACCACGGCCGCGACCGGATGCTCGGGGTTGCCCAGCGCCTTGTCGAGCGCATCGAGCTCGGCTTCCATCTGGCGGCCGGCGAAGGCGGGCAGCTTGTGCGCCAGCCCCTCGGTCGAGGCATGGGCGCGGTGCGCGGCGGAGAAGGCATCGT
Organism: Sphingomonas sp.; assembly: GCA_040508955.1. GTDB lineage: Bacteria > Pseudomonadota > Alphaproteobacteria > Sphingomonadales > Sphingomonadaceae > Sphingomonas. Next base: position 5,395 of record JBEVLV010000068.1, read on the forward strand.
TGACGTAGAGGTCGCCCAGCGCCGCCAGCCGCTCGACCGTCTCCGGCGCATTCTTCTCTTCGCCGGCATCGAAGCGGGTATTCTCGAGCAGCGCGATGTCGCCCTCGCCCATCGCGTCGATCGCCTCGGCAGCACCGTCGGTGTCGATGAAGCGCACTTCGCGGCCAAGCACCTGGCTGAACGGCAGGGTGACGAGCGACAGGCTCATCTCCGGATTGCGCTGCCCCTTGGGCCGCCCGAAATGCGCGAGGACCACGACCTTGGCGCCCTTGTCCGCCAGCTCGGCGACGGTCTGCACCGCAGCGCGCAGCCGAGTATCGTCGGTCACCTGGCCATCGACCATCGGCACGTTCAGATCCTCGCGGACCAGCACGCGCTTACCGGCGATCTCACCCATATCGTCGAGCGTCTTGAAGGGGCGGGTCATTTCTTGCCTCGTCATCCCCGCGAAAGCGGGGACCCATCTCCTTCGGGTCCCGCTCGCGGTAGGGTTGGGAGATGGGTCCCCGCTTTCGCAGGGGTGACGGTTACGAAAGCTTCGCCATCGCGGAGGCGGTATCCACCATGCGGTTCGAGAAGCCCCACTCGTTATCGTACCAGCTGACGACGCGGACCAGCTTGCCGTCGATCACCGCGGTCTCCAGGCTGTCGACCGTCGACGAAGCCGGGGTATGCACGATGTCGACCGAGACCAGCGGCTCGTCCGAATAATAGAGCACGCCCTTCAGCGGACCGCTTTCGGACGCCGCCTTCAGGATCGAATTGATCTCCTCGACGCTGGTGTCGCGCTTCGGGGTGAAGGTCAGGTCGACCAGCGAGCCGTCCGGCACGGGGACGCGGATCGCCGAACCGTCCAGCTTGCCCTTCAGCTCGGGAAGCACCTCGCCCACTGCGCGCGCGGCGCCGGTGGTGGTCGGGATGATCGACATCGCGGCGGCGCGGGCGCGGCGCAGGTCCGGGTGGATCTGGTCGAGGATCTTCTGGTCGTTGGTATAGGCGTGGACCGTGGTCATCAGGCCGCGCTCGATGCCGACGCTGTCGTTCAGCACCTTGGCGACCGGCGCCAGGCAGTTGGTGGTGCACGACGCGTTCGAGACGATCGTGTGGCCCGCCTCCAGCTTGTCGTTGTTGACGCCGAACACGACGGTCAGGTCGACATTCTTGCCGGGGGCCGAGATCAGCACCTTCTTGGCGCCGGCATCGATATGCTTCTGGGCCGATGCGCGATCGGTGAAGAAGCCGGTGCACTCGAGCACCAACTCCACGCCGTTGGCGGCATGCGGCAGATTGGCCGGGTCGCGCTCGGCGGTGACATGGATGCGCTTGCCGTCGATCACCAGGTCGTTGCCGTCGGCCTCGACGGTGCCCGGATATTTGCCGTGAACGCTGTCGCGCGAGAACAGCCAGGCGTTCGACTTGGCATCGGCGAGATCGTTGATCGTGACCAGTTCGAGCCCGCTATCGGGACGCTCGAGGATCGCGCGCGCCACCAGCCGGCCGATACGCCCGAAACCGTTGATCGCAACCTTCGTCATGCCTGTTCTCCGTTCAGCTTTTCGATGATCCGCGGCGTGATGGCTCCCGCGGTGAGCCCAAAATGTTCGTAGAGCTTTAGATAGGGACCCGAGGCGCCGAAAACATCCACCCCGAAGCGCAGGCCGTCGCCGGTGTAGCGCTCCCAGCCCAGCGTCGCCCCGGCCTCGATCGAGACCTTGAGCGCGTGCTTCGGCAGCACGTCCTTCTTGTACTGCGCATCCTGCGCCTCGAACTTCTCCCAGCACGGCATCGAGACGACGTCGGTGCCGATGCCCTGCGCCTCGAGCGCATCGCGCACCGCGACCGCGATCTCGACCTCGGAGCCGGTGGCGATCAGCACCACCTGGCGCGGCGCCTCGGCCTCGACCAGGCAATAGCCGCCGCGGCCGGTGAGGTTCTCCGGCGCGCTGGTCCGCAGCTGCGGCAGGTTCTGGCGGCTGAGTGCCAGCAGCGAAGGCCCATCGGTCCGGCTCAGCGCCAGCGCCCAGGCCTCGGCGGTCTCCACCGCGTCGCAGGGGCGATAGACGTCGAGATTGGGGATGAGGCGCAGGCTCATCAGATGCTCGATCGGCTGGTGGGTCGGGCCGTCCTCGCCCAGCCCGATCGAGTCGTGCGTCATCACATAGACGACGCGCGCATGCTGGAGCGCCGACAGGCGGATCGCGCCGCGGGCATAGTCGGAAAAGACCAGGAAGGTGCCGCCATAGGGGATCACCCCGCCATGCAATGCCATACCGTTCATCGCCGCGGCCATGCCGAACTCGCGGATGCCGTAATTGACGTAGCGCCCGGCATAGTCCGCAGCCGACAGCGTCTTGAGGCCCTTGGTCAGCGTGTTGTTCGAGCCGGTAAGATCGGCCGAGCCGCCGATCGTCTCGGGCAGGATCGCGTTGATCGCCTCGAGCGCCATCTCGCTCGCCTTGCGGGTCGCGACCTTTTGCGGATTGGTGATCAGGCCGGCGATATGCGCCTCGAGCAGCGTCGGCAGCACGTCGCCGCGACGTTCATAGCCGATCCGGTCGGGATCGGCCGCGAGTCGCGCCTTCCACTCGATGTGGAGCGTGCTACCGCGCGTACCGGCGTCGAGCCAGGTCGAGCGGATATCGTCGGGGATCTCGAAGGCCGGATAGTCCCAGCCCAGCGCCTTGCGGGCGCCTTCGATCTCGTCCTTGCCGAGCGGCGAGCCGTGCGACTTGGAGGTGCCGGCCTTGGTCGGCGCCCCCTTGCCGATGATCGTGCTGCAGCGGACCAGCGACGGCAGCTCGCTCGCCAGCGCCTCGTCGAACGCGCGGGCGATATCGGCCTCGTCGTGCCCGTCGCATTCGGCGACATGCCAGCCCGACGCCCGATAGCGCGCCGGGATATCCTCGTTCGACGACAGCGAAACCGCGCCGTCGATCGTGATCTTGTTGTCGTCCCACAGCACGATCAGGCGGCCGAGCTTGAGATGTCCGGCCAGGCCCACCGCCTCGTGGTTGATGCCTTCCATCAGGCAGCCGTCGCCAGCGATCACCCAGGTGCGGTGGTCGACCAGCGCGTCGCCGAACACGCCGTTCAGGTGCCGCTCGGCGATCGCCATGCCCACCGCCATCGCCAGGCCCTGCCCCAGCGGACCGGTCGTCGCCTCGACTCCGGCGAGCTCGAAATTCTCGGGGTGGCCCGCGCAGGGGCTGCCGATCTGGCGGAAATTCCGGATATCCTCCAGCGTCGGCCGCGCATAGCCGGTCAGGTGCAACGCCGCGTAGAGCAACATCGAGCCATGGCCCGCCGACAGCACGAAGCGGTCGCGGTCCGGCCATTTGGGATCGGCGGGATCGAACTTCAGATAGCGCTGGAACAATACCGTCGCGACATCGGCCATGCCCATCGGCATGCCGGGATGCCCCGAATTGGCGGCCTCCACCGCGTCCATGGCCAGCGCGCGGATCGCATTGGCGCATTGCGTGAAGGATGCTGTCACCGAGATTCCCCAAATTCGTCTAGCTTTCGATGCGGCGCCTTTGGGGGGCAAGCGCCCGCACGTCAACCGGCTCGCGCCACGCGCTGCCCGTCGGGGCTTGCCGCACAGCCTCCGCATGGTATCGCCTTCCGCACCATGGCTGACAGCATAGCAGACCGCATCGAACAGGCTCTTGCCCGGATCGAGGCAGCAGCCACCGCGCGTGCCTATACGAGCGCACGCCTCGCACGCCGGCACGCGGTGCTCCGCGAGCGCATGGAGGAGGCCGTCGCGGCGATCGACGCGCTGATCGCCAGCGAAGCCGATGATGCGGCGGAGGAAGCGTGATGGCCGATATTACCCTCACCATCGCCGGACGCAGCTATTCGATCGCCGCGCGCGATGGCGAGGAGCCGCACCTGCGCAACCTCGAGGCGCTGATCGCGCGCCACGCGGATACCGCCCAGCGTGCCTCGGGAGGCCTCAATTCGGAGCGGACCCTGGTCTATCTCGCGCTGATTCTCGCCGACCTTCTCGATGAGGCGGAACGCAATCCACCCTCCGGCGTATCGCCCGTCCTGCTCGATCGCATCGCCGATCGTCTCGAAGCCGTTGCGGCAGCCCTTGAGGAAGACGACTCGAACGCCTAAATACATTCTTGGCGGGCACTGCCCGGTACGAGCCTTGGCATTATCCCTGAGGCTATTCATCATCCAATGGGAGCTGTCCCTGTGCAGATCCTGGTCTGCTGCATATGGTTCCCACCTGACGTACCGCGCGTCAGAGGATATTCTGGCAAACGGCCACGGCGGTCCCGCCACCCCGCCCGCATCGCATGATTCTGGACAAACCCGCCCTGCGGGCCCGCCTTCGCGCCGCCCGTGACCGGTTCGCCGTCGAATCGAGCAGCGCGATCACCGCGCCCGAGGCGTTCGTCGCGCATCTTCGGCCCGGCATGATCGTCGCCACCTATCATCCGATCGGCAGCGAGGCCGATCCCGCCCAGCTCGCCGCGGCAGCGGCCGAGCGCGGCTGCCGACTGGCCCTTCCCTATGTCATCGATCGCGCGGCGCCGATCCGATTCCTCGCCTGGAAGCCCGGCGACACGCTGGTCGATGGTCCGTTCGGACTGCGCCAGCCCGGTGAGGACAGCGACGAGGTCGCGCCCGACGTGATCTTGACGCCGCTCGTCGGGTTCGACCGCCGGCTCAATCGCCTCGGTCAGGGCGCCGGCCATTACGATCGCGCGTTCGCCCGCTATGAGGCGGCGTGGAGAGTCGGCATAGCCTGGTCGGTGCAGGAGGTTCCTGCGATACCCGCCGACATCTGGGACGTCCCGCTCAACGCCGTCATCACCGAGGAGATCATGCTGTGTCACGAGGAAGCGTAGAACCGAGCTGGCGCAAGCCGACGGGCGCGCTGGGGATCATCGTCCTCGTCCTCGTCTGGGTCGTCCTGATCGCGACCTTCTCCGCCGAGATTGGCGCTCTCCCGATCCTCGTCCAGCTGCCGCTCTACCTGGTGCTCGGCATCCTCTGGATCCTGCCGCTCAAGCCACTGCTGCGCTGGATGGAAACCGGTCGCTGGCGCGCCTGAGCGGGGCCCGGGGCATTCCCCGGCCCCGCGCAGCGGTCACGCGTAGACCAGACCGTAATAGCCGTAGATCTGCGTGCCATATTCGCGGTCGTAGACCGGCCGATCCTCTTCGCTGTCATAGCTCGGGGCGCCCTCGATCTGCTCCTTTGTGAGGTCGACCAGATAGCCGCCCTTGTCGGTATCGTAGCGAAGCGCCCGCCACGGCAGCGGGTAGTGGCGGTGGCCCATGCCGAACAGGCCGCCGAACGACATCACGGCATATTCGACCTGGCCCGTCACCTTGTCGACCATGAACCGCTCCACGGTTCCCAGCCGCTCGTCCTGATTGTTGTAGACCGCGGTCCCCTCGACCTTGTCGGAGGCGATCAGGCGGTCCGTCTCGCGCGCATCGATGGTCATCGATTGTCTCCTTGTCTCGAGCGCCGAAAACGCACGAGCGCGATCGATTATCCTCCGGTTGCGACGAGTCGAGCGACACGCGTCCTCCGCCGCGTCAGCTGCCCTTGTCGTCCTTGCCTTTCCCCTTTCCGAACGTCCGGATGCCGATCCACACGCCGCCCAGCGCGACGATCACCGCACCCAGCGCGATCAGCCACTTCTCCAGCGCGCTCAGCACGCGTGTGCCATGACCGATCTTGTCCTCCAGCGCCTTGGTTCGCCGCTCGCGCTTCTCGGCATCGGTGACGTTGACCTGGATCGAGATCGGCTTGCGCGCCAGTTCGTAGCGGGCCGGCGCGCCGTTCTGCGGCGCGGCATCGACCGAGATCACCAGCAGCAATTGCTGCGGCCCGGCTTCCTTCGCCGTGATCCGCCATTGCCAGACCTCGCGGCGATCGGCCGAGAGCGTCTTCGATTGCGGACCGGATGGGGCGACGTCGAATCCGCCTCCACTCAATGTTGCCGTCATGTGATGGCCGATCGGCGTGCGCACCTCGACCTGCTGCGCCGCATTGCCGCCGACCGATTCGCGTATCTCGGTGGTATCCGCTCGCCGCCCGACCCCGAGCACCAGGTCGCGCGATTCGCCGACGACCATCTCGCGGGGCGGATTGAACACGCCGAGCCCCGCCTCGATCGTATTCTTCTCCTGCGTGAATTTCCTGCACTGCGCCGCGCTGGTCGCGAAATCGACGGCGGGGCAATAGGCGTCCTCCTGGGGGCCCGTCGCATTGGCCGGCCCGACGTCGTTCGCCAGCGCATTGTCCGCAGGCACGATCATATTGTCGGTCCCGCCGGCGGCATCCTCCGCCATGGTATTGCTCGCCATGTCGGGCGATGCGTTGCAGCCGGACAGCAGCAGCGCGGCGACGGTGCAGATCAGGAAAGCACGGCGCATCTTTTCCTCCCTCGGGAGCCAGGTTCGATGCGACCGCGACGTTGAATTTTTCGCTGTTGGCATAAGGCTATGCCTGCCAGCGCCCAAGTTCAATACTGGGCGCGTGGCGCGAGTGACGGGGCTCGAACCCGCGACCTCCGGCGTGACAGGCCGGCGCTCTAACCAACTGAGCTACACCCGCGTGCGCACGCAAATCATCGGCAGCAATAAAGCTGTCCCATTGGGGCTCCGCCCATGGCGGCGCCTTCCCGGTCCGGTGATGGTGGGGAATGGCGCGAGTGACGGGGCTCGAACCCGCGACCTCCGGCGTGACAGGCCGGCGCTCTAACCAACTGAGCTACACCCGCTCGTTCCTAGCGAGGAGGCGGCCACTAGCCGCGCGATTCCGGGGTGTCAACCGGATTGATCGCGGTTTGCGCGACGATGCGGACGCGCCTCCTCCGGATCGCCCACCAGCGTGCCGTGTTCGAACAGGAAACCGGCGATATCGGGCTTGCCCGCGGCGTTCAGCACGGTCTGGATGATGATCAGCAGCGGCACCGCGAGCAGCGCGCCGGTGGTGCCCCACACCCATCCCCAGAAGCTCAGCGAGATGAGAATCATGATCGGATTGATCGTCAGCCGATGCCCCACGATCAGCGGCGTCACGAAGTTCGCCTCGATCAGGTGGGCGCCGATCATGATCGCCGGCGGCACCATCGCCCAGCCGAACTCGCCGAAGGTCATCAGGCCGCCGATCGCCAGCAGCACTGCCGCGATCACCGGTCCGATATAGGGGATGTAGTTGAACAGCGCGACGATACCGCCCCACATCAGCGGCGTCGGCATGCCCAGCATCCATAGCGCACCCGCCACGATCAGCCCCAGCGTGATGTTGATCAGCGTGATCGTGCCGAGATATGCCGAGGTATCGTCGACCACGTCCTGGATCACCCGCGCGGTCGCCATCGCCCCGCCGAAGCTGGAGCGCGAGGTGATCGCGCCACGCCGCAGCCGGGTCCAGCCGGACAGGAAGAAATAGATCACCAGGATCGCGAAGAACATCTCGATCAGTGCCGACGGCGCCGAGGTGGTGAACAGGTCCAGGATCGAATGCGGCGGCGACGCCTGCACCGTGGTGGGCTGGCGCACCGGCGTCGAGGCGAAGTTGGTCAGCGTCTTGTTCACGAACTTCTCGAGGTTCGCATAGAAGCGGATCAGCGGCTCCAGATTATGCTGGATCTGCGGTATGCTCTCGGGAAGCCGCCGGACCCATTGCCAGGCCGGCACCACGATCGAGGCGAGCGCGACATTCGCCGCGACCAGGAACAGCAGCACGCAGGTGAGCGCGGCGAGCGGTGCGGGAATGCGATGCCGCTCCAGCCATTCGAGCAGCGGCACCAGCGCGATCGCGATCACCAGGGCGGCGGTCAGCGGCAGGAAGAAGGGCGATCCGGCCTGGAGCGCGAACGGCAGTGCGAGCAACAACCCGATCCCGGCGATCAGCGTGAGTGCCGCCATCAGCCGGTCGCGCTTCAGCCCATTGCCGATGCTTTCCCGGAACTCGGGCGTGCCCATCGCTTCGCGTTCGTCTATAGACGAAATCCCGTCGTCCAGAGCATCGCCGTCCATCGTACCGGGTAGATCGTCCACTGCCGCCCTTTCGCTGAGCCTTACTCTACGAGCCCCGGCGACTCGGGGCAACGCCCCCGGCCATCGCCTCCCCCAAATCGTCATCTCCGCGAAAGCGGGGATTCATCTCCCGGACTGTCCGACCACGCCCAGAAGCATTTTGCCACCCTCGCACGAGATGGGTCCCCGCTTTCGCGGGGATAACGGAATGGGAGCACCAGGTTCCCCCCGCCCCCGATCCCCGCTAGCCTTGGCGCATGGGAGACAAGATCCTCGTCATCGACGAAGGCACCACATCGACGCGCGCGATGCTGCTCGCGGCGGACGGCAGGTGCCTGGGCTCGCATTCCGCCGAGCTGACGCAGCATTATCCCGGTCCGGGCCTCGTCGAACATGACGCCACCGAGATCTGGCAGCGCAGCCTCGAATGTGCCCGCGCCATGGTCGCCAAGGCCGGCGGTCCGGATCAGGTCGCCGCGATCGGCATCACCAACCAGCGCGAGACGATCGTCTTCTGGGACAAGTCGACCGGCGAGCCGCTGGCCCCCGCGATCGTCTGGCAGGATCGCCGCAGCGCCGCCCTGTGCCGCAGATTGCGCGACGCGGGCGAGGAGCCCGGCGTCCAGGCCCGTACCGGGCTACTGCTCGATCCCTATTTCTCGGGCACCAAGATCGCCTGGGCGATGGAGAATTGGCCGCAACTGCGGGGGGCCGGCGACCGCCTCGCAATCGGCACGATCGAAAGCTGGCTGGTGTGGAAGCTGACGGGCGGATTGCACATCACCGACGCGACCAACGCCTCGCGCACGCTCCTCATGGGCCTGGGCAGCGGCGGCTGGAGCGACGGGCTGCTCGACATGTTCTCGGCCCCGCGCGAAGCATTGCCGGAGATCGTCGACTGCGCCGGGCGGTTCGGCACCACCACGTTGTTCGGCGGCGAGATCCCGATCTGCGGGCTGGCGGGCGACCAGCAGTCGGCGACGATCGGCCAGGCCTGCCTCGCGCGCGGCGAGACCAAGGCGACCTACGGCACCGGCGCCTTCGTCCTCACCAACGCCGGCACCACGCCGCCCAGCTCGAAGAACCGCCTGCTCTCCACCGTCCTCTGGCAGCTGAACGGCCGCCGCACCTATGCGCTCGAGGGATCGGTGTTCGTCGCCGGCAGCCTGGTCCAGTGGTTGCGCGATTCGGTGCAGCTGATCGCGAACGCACAGGAGACCGAGGCGCTGGCTCGCTCGGTACCCGACAATGGCGGCGTCTACCTCGTCCCCGCGCTCAGCGGCCTCGGCGCGCCCTGGTGGGAGCCGGATGCCCGCGCCGCGCTGTCGGGCCTCAGCTTCTCCGCCACCAAGGCGCATATCGTCCGCGCCGCGCTAGAGGCGATGGCGCACCAGAGCCACGACCTGAAGACCGCCTTCGCCGCCAACGGTGCCGACTGGGCGCGGCTGCGGATCGACGGCGGCATGGTCACCAACGACTGGATCGCCCAGGACCTCGCCGACATCCTCGCCCTACCCGTCGACCGCCCCGACTTCGCCGAGACCACCGCGCTGGGCGCGGCGATGCTGGCGGGCGTCGGCTGCGGGATGTTCGCGGGGCTGGAGGAGGCTGCGGGGATGCGCGGTGCCGGACGGACGTTCGAGCCGGAACTGGCGGAGGATGCCCGCGAGAAGCGGCTGGCAGGATGGGAGGATGCCGTCAAAAGCGTGATCGGCGCCTAGGACCAATCAGCATTTGAGTAGCCTTTGCGCGCCCGTCACCCCGGACTTGTTCCGGGGCCTATCTAGCCCCGCCCGCGGCGCAAGAGCTTCCTGTCCGGCGCTAGCCTCCAGGTGGACCCCGGAACAAGTCCGGGGTGACGGGTAAGGCGGAGCGACGGGGCGAACTTCTCAAGTATCGATCCGACTAAGCCGCCCCTTCCCCCACGAACAACCCCTTCAAGTCCTTTTTCAGAATCTTCCCATTCGCGTTCCGCGGCAGCACGTCGGCGACGAAGCGCACCGCCACGGGCACCTTGAACCCCGCCAGCCGCTCGCGGACCCAGGCCTGGAGCTCGACCTCGCTCGCGCTCTTTCCCGGCGCGAGATGCACCACCGCGACCGGCTCCTCGCCCAGCGTCTTGTGGGGAATGCCGATCAGCGCCGCGTCGGTCACCGCGGGATGCGCGTAGAGCACGTCCTCGACCTCGCTCGAATAGATGTTCTCGCCGCCGCGGATGATGATGTCCTTGGCCCGGTCGACGATATAGACGAAGCCGTCCTCGTCGAGCCGCGCTAGGTCGCCGGTGCGCACCCAGCCGTCGCGGAAAGTCTCGGCGGTCGCCTGCTCCTTGCCCCAATAGCCCTTCACGATCATCGGCCCGCTCGCCCACAGCTCGCCCACCTCGCCCAGCGGCAGCTCGGTCTCGCCCTCCAGGTCCATGATCTTGAGGTCCGCCACCGCGACCGGAGGCCCCGCGCTGGTCGGCCGCGACAGATAGTCCTCCGCGCCATGGCTGGTCACCGTCGCCATCGTCTCGGTCATGCCCCAGCCGTTGCTCGGCAGCGCGCCGAATTCCTCGTAGATCCGCCGCACCAGCTCGGGCGCCGACGGCGCGCCGCCATAGGCAATCGTCTCCAGGCTGGAGAGGTCGTGGTTCGCCCGCTCGGGATGCTCGAGCAGCTGCCAGGCGATTGTCGGCACGCCGCCGGTCATGTTGACCTTCTCGCGCTCGATCACGCCCATCGCCAGCACCGGGTCCCAGCGCCGCATGAAGACGATCGTCGATCCGGCCGCCATCATCCCCATCAGCCCGGCGCTGCAGGCGGTGACGTGGAACAGCGGGATCACCAGAAGGCTCACCTTGTGATCGGGCACCGCCGGCGGGATCTCGCCACGGCGGAGCAGGGTCCGCGCCGCCGAATAGCCGCCCGACATGATGTTGGTCATGATGTTGCGATGCGTGCCGAGCGCGCCCTTGGGGCTGCCCGTCGTGCCGCTGGTGTAGAAGATCGTCGCATCGTCGTCGGGCGCGATCGCCATCTCGGGAAAAGGGATGTCCGCCAGCGAGGCCCATTCCGCCGTCGTCCCGATCAGCCCCTCCAGGCTCACCGCCGGCGCGTCCAGCGCGCCCTTGGCGCGGCTCACCACCACCGTCTCCAGATCCGGCAGCGCGGCATAGCATTGCTTGAGCCGCTCGTGCCGCTCGGCATCGACGAACAACAGCTTCGAGCCCGAGTCCTTCAATCCATATTCGAGCTCGCCGCCGGTCCACCACGCGTTGAGCGGCACCAGGATCGCGCCGATGCTGGTCGCCGCGAAGAAGATCACCGGCCATTCGGGCAGGTTGCGCATCGCCAGCGCCACCCGGTCGCCCTTGGCCACCCCCATCGCCTGCAGCTTCGCCGCGAGATGGCAGACCGCGCGATAATTCGCCTCATAGGTGACGCGCTCGTCCTCATAGACGGTGAAGACCCGCTCGCCATAGGCCCGCACCATCCGCTGCAGCATGGCCAGCGAGGGCGGCGCGTTCTTCCACACCCGCGTCGGCACGCCGCGGATCGTTGCCGTCTCCATTTCGAAGCGCGCGCCTGGCGCGGTCAGCGCGGCCCTGGCGGCCTCCAGCGACATTTTGGGCCAGGCGGGGTCGAGCGGGACGATCGGTTCGAGGGACAAGTGCAGCCTCTCCATCAAATCTGAATGTTGGGTTTGGCAAGCCTGCCGTACCGTCGGGAACGTTAGTGTTGATTCGAACGCCGCTCAAGGCAATAGGAGTCGTGCACACGCAAGAAGGTGCGAGTCTCTGGATTCGAACAAGAGGTATGCCCGCGGCATGACAATGGCCACCCCCGAGAGCGAAGGTTTCGACGCCGCCCGGCTCGCGCGAATCGACGCGTTCGTGAAGGAACGATATCTCGACTCGGGCAAGCTGCCCCATGCCCAGTTCCTGCTCGCACGGAACGGCAACATCGTCCATTTCTCGCACCAGGGACCCGCCCGCGAAGGCGGTGCGCCGGTCGACGAGACCACCCTGTTCCGCATCGCCTCGATGACCAAGCCGGTTACCAGCCTCGCCTTCATGATGCTGGTCGAGGAGGGCAAGGTCGCGCTCGACACGCCGGTCCACCACGTCCTGCCCGAGCTGAAGGGCGTCGGCGTCTATGCCGGTGGCGGGGGCGATGCCCCCTTTCAGATCAGGCCGACCGCGGTCCCGATGCGGATGGTGGACCTGCTCCGCCACACCTCGGGTCTCACCTACGGTTTCCAGAACCGCACCAATGTCGACGCTGCCTATCGCCAGTCGAAGATGGAGAACTGGCACGGCAACCTGACGCTCGACGAGTTCGTCGCCGCGCTGGGCAGGCTCCCGCTCGAATTCTCGCCCGGCGACGAGTGGAACTATTCGGTCTCCACCGACGTGCTCGGCGCGGTCGTCCAGCGCCTTGCGGGGCAGCCGCTCGACGAGTTCTTCGCGGGGCGCATCTTCGCTCCGCTCGGCATGCACGACACTTTCTTCCAGGTGCCGACCGACAAGCTCGATCGCCTCGCCGATTGCTGGACGCTCGGGCCCGGCGGCGCGCGCATCCTCTATGATCGCGGCGACGCATCGGCCTGGGCGAAATTCCCGAAGCTCGTCTCGGGCGGCGGCGGCCTCGTCTCCTCGGCGCTCGACTATCACCGCCTCAACAGCTTCTTCCTGGGCAAGGGCACGCTGGACGGCATCCGCCTCGTCTCACCGAAGACGATCGACCTGATGACGATGAACCATCTCCCCGGCGGTTCGGACCTCAATCACATGTCGCGCTCGCTGTTCAGCGAGGCGACCAATGCCGGCACCGGCTTCGGCCTGGGCTTCGCCATCACGATGGACGTAGCCAAGTCGCTCATCCCGGGCTCGCCGGGCGAATATTATTGGGGCGGCATGTTCTCGACCGCTTTCTTCATCGATCCCGTCGAGCGGATCACCATGGTCTTCATGACGCAATTTTCGCCCTCCACGACCTATCCCATCCGCCGCGAGCTCAAGACCTTGATCTATTCGGCGCTGAACTGATCCACAGGAGACCAGAATGTCCGTCATCACCACCAGCCGCCAGGGCGACGTCCTGATCCTCACCTCGGACAATCCGCCGGTGAACGCGCTCGGCGCCGCGGTCCGCCAGGGCCTGCAGGCCGGGATCGAAGCGGCGAAGAACGACGACAGCGTCAAGGCCGTCATCATCACCTGCGCCGGCAAGACCTTCTTCGCCGGGGCCGACATCACCGAGTTCGGCAAGGCGATGGCGGAGCCCTCGCTGCCCGTGCTGGTCGACCAGATCGAAGCGCTCGACAAGCCGGTGATCGCCGCGATCCACGGCACCGCGCTGGGCGGCGGCTGCGAGGTCGCGCTCGCCTCGCACTATCGCATCGCCGTCCCCTCGGCGAAGTTCGGCCTGCCCGAGGTCAAGCTCGGCATCCTGCCCGGCGCCGGCGGCACCCAGCGCATGCCGCGCGTCGCGGGCGTCGAGTTCGCGCTCGAACTGGCCGCCAAGGGCGATCCGGTCTCCGCCAAACAGGCCCAAGCCGCCGGGCTGGTCGACCGTCTCGCCGGCGAAGACAGCCTGCTCGCCGACGCGGTCGCCTTTGCGAACGAAGTCATCGGCAAGCCGATCTCGCGCTCCAGCGAGCGCCCGGTCACCGTCGACCCGGCCGTGTTCGAGGCGTTCCGCAAGACCAACGCCAAGCGCTTCCGCGGCTTCGAGGCGCCCGCGACGATCATCGACCTGATCGAGAAGACCGCTGGCACCCCCTATGCCGAGGGCGTCCAGGCCGAGCGCATGGGCTTCATGAAGCTGATCATGGGCACGCAGTCCGCGGCGCTGCGCCACATCTTCTTCGCCGAGCGCAAGGCATCGAAGATCGACGGCATTCCCGAGGACATCCAGCTGCGCGACATCAAGCGCGTCGGCGTGATCGGGGCCGGCACGATGGGCGGCGGCATCTCGATGAATTTCCTTTCGGCCGGCGTCCCCGTGACGATCGTCGAGATGGCCGAGGAAGCGCTGAGCCGCGGCACCGGCGTCATCCGCAAGAATTACGAGGCGACCGCCGCCAAGGGCCGGATGACCGCCGAGCAGGTCGAGGGCGCGATGGGGCTGCTAAAGCCGACGCTGAACTTCGACGATCTCGCCGAATGCGACCTGATCATCGAGGCGGTCTATGAGAGCATGGACGTCAAGAAGGAGGTGTTCGGCCGCCTCGACACAATCGCCAAGCCCGGTGCGATCCTCGCCTCGAACACCAGCTATCTCAATATCGACGAGATCGCCGCCAGCACCTCGCGCCCGCAGGACGTGGTCGGCCTCCACTTCTTCTCGCCCGCCAACATCATGAAGCTGCTCGAGATCGTCCGCGGGGCCAAGACCGCCGACGATGTGCTCGCCACGGCGATGGCGATCTCGAAGAAGATCAGGAAGGTCGCCGTGGTCGCGGGCGTTTGCTACGGTTTCATCGGCAATCGCATGCTGATGCCGCGCCAAGTCGAGGCGAACAAGATGCTGCTCGAAGGTGCCACGCCCGAGCAGATCGACAAGGTCCATGTCGCCTTCGGCATGCCGATGGGCCCGTTCCAGATGGCCGATCTCGCCGGCGTCGATATCGGTTGGCACCGCGACCCGAACCGCATCGAGAATATCCGCGACGCGCTCGCCGCCGAGGGCCGCTGGGGCCAGAAGAAGAGCGCCGGCTTCTACGATTATGACGAGAAGCGCACGCCCTCGAACAGCCCGCGCGTCGCCGAGCTGATCGCGGAATGGCGCGAGAAGCTGAAGGTGCCTGCCCATGAGATCACCGAGGAGGAGATCGTCGTCCGCACGCTCTACACCATGGTCAACGAAGGCGCGCTGATCCTCGCCGAGAAGATGGCCCAGCGCGCGAGCGACATCGATGTGGTGTGGATCTACGGCTATGGCTGGCCGGTCTATCGCGGCGGCCCGATGTTCTGGGCCGATACCGAGGGCCTGTCGAAGATCGTCGCGGGCCTGGAGAAATACGGCTTCGAGGTCGCCCCGCTGCTCCGCGAAAAGGCGGAAAAGGGCGAGAAGTTCAACAAGTGATGCGGAAGATCACTCGCCCAGCCCCCTATCGTCACCCCGGACTTGTTCCGGGCTCCACCGGGCGGCTGGGTGATGCCCTCGAACTTCCTGCCGTATCCTTCGCAGCACGGTGGATGCCGGAACAAGTCCGGCATGACAGGTAATCTTATGGACCCCGACGTCGACCAATTCCGCACCGAAACCCGCGCCTGGCTGGAGGCCAACTGCCCCCCCGCGATGCGCACTCCGATGCGGGGCGAAAAGGACGCCACCTGGGGCGGCCGCAACCCGGTCTATGCTCATCCCGACCAGAAGCTCTGGATGGACCGGATGGGCGCGCGCGGCTGGACGGTGCCCGATTGGCCCAAGGCCTATGGCGGCGGCGGGCTCAACCCGGCCGAGACCAAGATCCTGCGCGAGGAAATGGCGCGCCTCCAGTGCCGCAATCCGCTCAACAGCTTCGGCATCTCGATGCTCGGGCCCGCCCTGCTCAAATACGGCACCGAGGAACAGAAGCTCGAGCATCTGCCGAAGATCGCCCGCGGCGAGATCCGCTGGTGCCAAGGCTATTCGGAGCCCAATGCCGGCTCCGACCTGGCGGGACTGCAAACTTCCGCGGAAGATAGAGGCGACCATTTCCTGGTCAACGGCCAGAAGGTCTGGACCAGCTATGCCGACCAGGCCGACTGGATCTTCTGTCTTGTCCGCACCGACAAGACGACCAAGCAGGGCGGCATCAGCTTCCTCCTGTTCGACATGGCGAGCGAGGGCGTCAGTACCAAGCCGATCCTGCTGATCAGCGGCTATTCGCCCTTCTGCGAGACGTTCTTCGACAATGTGAAGGTGCCCAAGGCGAACCTGCTCGGCGAACTCAACAAGGGCTGGGACGTCGCCAAGTATCTGCTGGGCCATGAGCGCGAGATGATCTCGGGCATGGGCCTGGGCGGTGGTGGCGGCAATGTCCTGGTCGAGGGCGCGATCGAGGCGATCGGCCGCGACGAGGCGGGCCGCCTCGCCGATCCGCTGCTCCGTGCCGACATTGCGCTCTTCGAAGTACGCGCCCGTGCCTTTGCGGCGATGTCCGAGCGCTTCATCGACGAACTCAAGGCCGGCCGCGCGCACCCCGCCCAACCCTCGATGATGAAATATTACGGCACCGAGCTGAACAAGGCGCGCCACGAGCTGATCATGGCCAGCGGTGGCAGCGACGCGCTCGAATGGGAGAGCGAGGCCTCGTCCGGCGGCGCCAGGCCACGCGCCTGGCTGCGCACCAAGGCCAATTCGATCGAGGGCGGCACCAGCGAGATCCAGCTCAACATCATCGCGAAACGGATTTTGGATCTCCCGAGCTGAACCTTCTTAGCCCTCTCCCGCCTGCGGGAGAGGGTTGGGTGAGGGTGTGTGGTGGCCTCACTCGACACGCTTGAATTGATATGACTCACCCTCACCCCGGCCCTCTCCCGCAAGCGGGAGAGGGGGAGAGAATGAAATGCCCCTCTACCTCACCGACGACCAGGCCCTGCTCCGCGACACCGCGAAGGACTTCATCGCCGAGCACGCCCCGGTCGCGCACCTGCGCGAACTTCGCGATACGAACGATCAAACCGGCTTCAGCCGCGTCCTGTGGAAGCAGTTCGCCGAGCTGGGCCTCACCGGCATCCTGATCCCGGAGAGCGGCGGCGGCCTCGGGCTCGGCCATGTCGAGGCAGGCGTCGTGCTCGAAGAGATCGGCCGCAACCTCTCGCCCTCGCCCTTCCTCAGCACCGCCGTCGCCGCAGTGGAGGCGCTCAAGGGCACCGCGCATGCCGCGCGCTGGTTCCCCGGCATCCTCGCCGGCGAGACGGTAGTCGCACTCGCGACGGAAGAGACGCCGAAGTTCACGGGGCGCGTCGCGCTGAAAGCGGAGCGTTCGGGCAACGGCTTCCGCCTCTCCGGCACCAAGTGTTTCGCGCATCACGCCCATGCCGCCGACCTGATCCTGGTGACCGCCCGCACTTCGGGCTCCGAAGCGGAAAGTTCGGGAATCACGCTGTTCGCGATCGACCCGAAATCGGCGGGCCTTACCCTCGATCCCCAGCGCCTGGCCGATTCCAGCCTGGCGTCGCGCGCAACCTTCGCGGACGTCGAAGTAAACTCCGATACCGTGGTCGGCGAGGTCGATGCCGGTGCCGATCCCCTCGCCCGCCTGCTCCGCGCCGCCCGCACCGGCGCCTCGGCCGAGCTACTCGGCGTCGGCGGCGGCGCCATGGCGATGACGGTGCATTATCTCAAGGAACGCAAGCAGTTCGGCGTGGCGATCGGTAGCTTCCAGGCGCTCCAGCACCGCGCCGCCCACCTCTATTCCGAACTCGAGGTCGCCCGCGCCGCAGTCCTCAAGGCCCAGCAGCTGCTCGACGCCGGGGAGGACGCCACCCAGGCGGTCTCGGTCGCCAAGGCGATGACCGGCATGGCCACCACCCTGGCGGTGCAGGAGGGCATCCAGATGCACGGCGGCATCGGCATGACCGACGAATATGATATCGGCTTCTTCATGAAGCGCGCCCGCGTCCTGGCCGAGTTGTTCGGCGACGCCAATTACCACGCCAACGCGCTGGCCGAAGCGGCAGGCTATTGATGACGCAGGATAAGCCCGAACGCGCCACCACGCCCGAGGCGCTGGTCGAACAGCTCATCGCGCTGCTCGACGTCGAGGAGATCGACACCGATCTCTACCGCGGCGCGCGGCAGCCGGGCGGCGTCGGTCGCGTGTTCGGCGGCCAGGTCATCGCCCAGGCGCTCCAGGCAGCGCAGCGCTCGGTCGAGGACGGCAAGGCCGCCCATTCGCTCCACGCCTATTTCATGCGCCCGGGCGACGAGAACCACCCGATCATCTACCGCGTCGTCCGCGATTTCGAGGGGCGCAGCTTCGCTACCCGCCGGGTGATCGCGATGCAGAAGGGCCAGCCGATCCTCAACTTGGCGGCCTCGTTCCAGGTGCCCGCCGAGGGGCTGCACCACCAGTCCGCCATGCCCGACGTGCCCGCGCCGGAAGACCTCCGCTCCGAGCGGGAGCTGCGCGACGAAATCCAGGCGCAGGTGCCAGAAAAGCTCCGCCGCTTCTTCCTGCGCGCCCGCCCGATCGAGATCCGCCCGGTCTCCCCGCGCAACTGGTTCCGCCCCGAGCCGACCGAGCCCGTCCAGCACAGCTGGTTCAAGGTCGCCGCGCCGCTGCCCGACGATCCCGCGCTCCACCGCGCGATGCTCGCCTACGCCACCGACATGACGCTGCTCGGCACCTGCATGCTGCCGCACGGGGTGAGCTGGATGACCGGCAATATCCAGACCGCCAGCCTCGATCACGCGGTGTGGCTGCACGAACCGTTCCGCTTCGACGAATGGCTGCTCTACACGACCGACAGCCCCTGGTCGGGCCACACCCGCGGCTTCAACCGCGGCCGGATCTACACCCGCGACGGGCGGCTGGTCGCCAGCGCCGCGCAGGAAGGGCTGATCCGCGTCAAGCGCGAGCCCTAGGGCTTGGGCACCACGGCGTAGCTGGCGGGCAGGTACAGGAATATCTCGGTCAGGCTCGCGCGCGCCCATTGCACCGGCCGGTCGAGCCCGTCCGCCCGGACGACATATCCCGCACCGAACTTGCCGGCGGTCGACGCTGCATCGGCAGCGATCAGCTCGATGATCTGCCCGCGATACTGGTTCGGGTCGATCACCGAGAGCGTGAGGTCGCCGATCGTCTCCATCTCGGCACGCGCCACATTGGGCACCGCCGCGACGAACTTGCCGATCCGGTCCAGCGCCGCCTTGGCATCCATGCCGGGCGCTAGCCGCGTCTTGACCAGGAAGACCGCCTGGTCGGTGTCCGGGCGCCCTGCCGAGCGTAGCGGCAAATTGGTGTAGTTGGCGAGCGTCAGCGGCTCGAGCACCAGTTCGCCGGTCGACAGCTCGATCCCCGACTTTGCCGCGAGCTGGATCGCGTTGCGCACCATGCCATAGACTTCCTCGCGCCGCTTGGCCGCGTCGCGCGTGTCGCCGAGCACGCGTACCGACTGGACGACATAGTCCGCGGTCCGCTTCAGCGTCACGACCGGCCGATATTGCTGCGGCCCCTGCACCACCACGCCATAGGGTTCGGCTGCGGTATAGCCCGCGCGATACTGGCCGGTGACCACGATCTCCTGCGCGCTTGCGGGAAGCGCTGCGCAGATCGCAGCGGCGGCAAGCAGACCCTTGAACAGCATGCGCATTCCCCCTCCTGCGGGATCAATCGTGCGGCCGCACGGTATAGGTGGCGGGCAGGTACAACATCACCTCGGTCAGGCTTGCCTGCGTCCATTGCACCGGCCGTTCCAGGCCGGTGACCTCGACGCCATAGTTCTCGCCGAAGGGGGCGCTGGTCGCAGCGGCTTCCTTGGCGATCTGCGCGATGATCGGCCGCCGATACTGTTCGGGGTCGACCACGCTCAGCGTGAGTTCGCTCCGCGCCTTGAGTTCCGCACGCCCGACGGGCGGAACTTCGGCGATGAACTTCGCGATACGCTGGAGTGCGGTCTTCGCATCGATCCCGGCCTTGAGCGGCGTCTTGACGACGAACGTCACCAGTTCCGCCTCGTTCTGGTCCTCGTCCTCGGTGACGATCAGGTTCTTGTAATTGGCGAGCGTGAGCGGCTCGATCACCAGTTCGCCCGTGGCGAGCTGCACGTCATATTTGGCGGCGAGCTCGATCGCCCGGCGCGCCATCGCGTAGATTTCCTCGCGGCGCTTGCCCTCTTCGCGGGTGTCGCCGCCGATCGTCACCTGCTGCACGGCAAAGTCGGCGGTCCGCCGCATCGTCAGCGCGGTGGCAGGCAGCACCGGCCGGATCTCGCGCACCCGATCCTCGGCATCGGCGGACAGCTTGCGGAAGCCGGTGACGATGATCTCGTCCTGCGCCAGCGCCGGTGTCGCCGTCGCGATCAGCAGCGCGCCGAGTATCAGCCCCTTCACGAAACCGCGCATGGCCCTCTCCCCCGTCTTCACGGGGAAGGTGCTTGGCGCCACGCCGCCTGTCAAATCAGAACGCGGTCTTGCCGAACAGCTGGCGCGTCACCGGATGGCTGGTCGAGAGCCCGCCATCCACCACCCAGGCCTGGCCGTTGACATAGCTCGCCTCGTCGCTGGCGAGGAACAGCGCCACCCGCGCGATCTCGTCGGGCACGCCGGCGCGGCGCAGCGGATTGAGCTGGCCGAGCTTGTCCTCCTTGCCCGCCTCGCGGGCATAGTCGAACGCGCGCTGGGTCATGCCGGTCTCGATCAGGCCGGGACAGATCGCGTTGACCCGCACGTTCGAGGTAGAGAGCTGCTGCGCCGCGGTCTGGACGAGGTTGATCACCCCCGCCTTGCTCGCCGAATAGGCCGGCCCGCCCGCGCCCGAGCGCAGCCCCGCGACGCTGGCGGTGCAGACGATCGCCCCGCCGCCACGTTCTACCATCCGGGGCGCCGCGTGCTTGATCGCCAGGAAGGGCCCGATCAGGTTCACGCGCAACACCTCGGTCCACAGCTCGACCGAGGAATCGAAGATGCCCTCGGCACCCCCCGAGATGCCGGCATTGGCATGGAAGATGTCGAGCCCGCCGAACTGCTCGCGCGCCAGCGCGACCAGCTGCTCGACCTCGCCCTCGTCGCCCGCGTCCATCCGTACGGCGATGGCGTCGTCGAGATCCTCGACGGTCTCGCGCACCGCCTCGCACAGGTCGGCCGCGACCACGCGCGCGCCCTCCGCCGCGAAGGCGCGCGCCGTCGCCCGGCCGATGCCCGATCCCGCGCCCGTGACGATCGCAACCTTGCCCGAAAACCGCATCAGATCGTCACTCCCCTCACGCGCCCGCCTCCTGCGCGAAATGCCATGCCGAAGCGACCAGCCCCGGCATCCGCTCGACCGTCGCCGCGGCCTGGGCGCTGGAGGCGTTGCCGTCGATGATCCGCTTCTTGATCCCCTGGACGATCCCCGCCAGCCGGAAGAGGTTGTAGGCGAAATACCAGTCCAGATCGGGCACGCCGTCGCGGCCGGTTGCTGCGCAATATCGCGCAACAATATCCTCGATCGCCGGGATGCCCGTCTCGGGCCCGGTCAGCCCCTTCACGCCCGATCGGCCTTCGGGCTGGGTCACCCAGCTCATCAGGAAATAGGAGAAATCGGCCAGCGGATCGCCCAATGTCGACAGCTCCCAGTCGAGCACCGCCAGCACGCGCGGTCCAGCGGGTGCAAAGATCATGTTGTCGATGCGGAAATCACCGTGGACGATGCTGGTGCGGGTCTGCTCGGGAACGGTACGCGGCAGCCATTCGATCAGCCGCTCCATCTCGGGCAGATCGTCGGTCTGGCTCATCCGGTACTGCTTCGACCAGCGCGCCACCTGTCGCTCGAAATAATTGCCGGGCTTGCCGTAATCGCCCAACCCCACCGCAACCGGGTCGATCGAATGGAGCGCCGCCAGGGTATCGACGATCGCCTCATAATGCCCCGTCCGCTGCACCGCGGTCATGCCGGGCAGCGATCCGTCCCACAGCGTTCGCCCCTCCACCATCTCCATGATGTAGAAGGGTGCGCCGAGCACCGCGGGATCCTCGCAAAGCCCATAAGGCCGCGCGACCGGGAAGCCGGACGGGTGCAGCGCAGCGATAAGCTGATATTCGCGCTCCACCGCATGCGCCGAGGGCAGGATCGGCCCGAACGGCTTGCGTCGCAGCACATAGGCGCCGCTCGCCGCGTCGATCCGGTAGGTCGGGTTGCTCTGCCCGCCCGGGAACTTCTCCACCGAGAACGGCCCGTCGAACCCGGCGACATGGCCCGCCAGCCAATCGCCCAGCCGGGCTTCGTCCAGGTCGCTCATGCGAACTCGATCACCGATCGCACGCTGTGCCCCTGGCGGAGCTTCTCCAGCGCATCGTTGACGTCCTCCAGCCGGATCCGTTCGGCGACCATCGTGTCGAGGTCGAGCAACCCGTCGAGATACATCTGCACCAGCCGCGGCATGTCGATCGGGAAACGCGTCGAGCCCAGCAGCGAGCCCTGGATCTTCCGCCCGGTCAGGAAGGTCGGCCCGGGCAGGCTCACGCTGTTCCCCGGCGCGATCATCCCGAGGATCGTCGCGGTGCCGCCGCGTCGCAGAATGTTCCAGGCGAGCTCGGCGGTATTCGAACGGCCCACCGCCTCGATCGCATAATGCACGCCGCCGTCGGTCAGCTTGAGCACGTCCTTTACGATCGTCTCGGACGAGGGATCGAGTACATCGGTCGCACCCAGTTTCGTCGCCAGCGCGCGCTTCTCGGGCATCGGATCGATCGCCAGGATCGTGCCCGCCCCCGCGATCTTGGCCGCGTTGATCGCCGCCAGCCCGATCCCGCCCGCGCCGATCACCGCGACGCTCTCGCCCGGACGTACCCGGCTGTCGTTGAACACCGCACCGGCGCCGGTGATCACCGCGCAGCCGAGCAGCGCCGCCCGGTCGAGCGGCATCTCCTTGCTGATCGCGACGCACGCATTCTCATGCACCAGCATCATCTCGGCGAATGCGGAAAGGTTCAGGAACGGCGCAAGCGGCCGACCATCGGCCAGACGCAGCCGCGGCTCGGCATCGGCCGGGCGCCGGGTCGAGGGATCGATGCACAGCGACGGCCGCCCGGTGACGCACATCTCGCAGCTGCCGCAGAACACGGTGAAGAAGGTGATGACGTGATCGCCCACCTTCAGGTGCGCGACGTCGCTGCCCACCGCCTCGATCACGCCGGCCGCCTCGTGTCCCGGCACCGTCGGCACCGGATGCGGGAACGCGCCATCGACGAAATGGAGGTCGGAGCGGCACACGCCCACCGCCGCGGTGCGGATCAGCACCTCGCGCGGGCCCGGCTTGGAGACGAGCACCTCCTCGATCTGGAGCGGCGATTTCGCTTCGTGGAGGACTGCTGCCTTCACCGGCTAACCCCGATCTCGCCCGACGACACCCGATCCGTCTTGAAGTCCCCATATTTGCCGAACTCAGCCCGCGCGATCGCCCGGTTGTGGACCTCGTCCGGACCGTCGGCCAGCCGCAGCGTGCGGATGCCTGCCCAATCATGCGCAAGGTGGAAATCGCTCGAGACACCCGCGCCGCCATGCGCCTGGATCGCATCGTCGATGATCTGCAGCGCCATGGTCGGCGCCTGGACCTTGATCATCGCGATCTCGAGCTGCGCCGCCTTGTTGCCGGCCTTGTCCATCATGTCCGCCGCCTTCAGGCACAGCAGCCGCGTCATCTCGATGTCGATCCGGGCGCGGGCGATGCGCTGCTCCCAGATCGAATGGTCCGAGATGCGCTTGCCGAACGCGACCCGGCTGACGAGCCGCTTGGCCATCGCCTCGATCGCCTCCTCGGCCACGCCGATCGTGCGCATGCAATGGTGGATGCGCCCCGGCCCCAGCCGACCCTGCGCGATCTCGAAGCCGCGCCCTTCCCCCAACAGGACATTCTCCGCCGGCACGCGGACATTCTCGAGCAGCACCTCGCCATGTCCGTGCGGCGCGTGATCATACCCGAAAACCGAAAGCATCCGCTCGATCTTCACGCCGGGCGCGTCGAGCGGCACCAGGACCTGGCTCTGCTGGGCGTGTCGGGCGGCGTCGGGATTGGTCTTGCCCATCACGATCGCGATGGCGCAGCGCGGGTCGCCGGTGCCGCTCGACCACCATTTGCGGCCGTTGATCACATAGTCGTCGCCGTCCCGCTTGATCCGCGTCTCGATATTGGTCGCATCGGACGAAGCGACTGCCGGCTCGGTCATCAGGAAGGCCGATCGGATCTCGCCCTCCATCAGCGGCTTCAGCCAGCGTTCCTTCTGCTCGGCCGTGCCGTAGCGGTGCAGCACCTCCATATTGCCGGTGTCGGGCGCCGAGCAGTTGAACACCTCCGAGGCCCAGCCGACGCGGCCCATCTCCTCGGCGCACAGCGCATATTCGAGATTGGTGAGCTGGGTGCCTTCGAATGCGAAGCTGTCGTCGACATGCGTCTGGCCCGAGTGCGGCGGCATGAAGAAATTCCACAGCCCCCCGGCCTTGGCCTGGGCCTTCACTTCCTCGAGGACGCGGTTTACCTTCCAGCGATCGCCTTTATCCGCCTCCGCATGGTAATCGGCGTTGCGCGGACGGATGCGCGCGTCGATGAATGTCTTCACGCGATCGCGGAAATAGGTCTCGCGCTCGTTCAGCGTGAAGTCCATGGCATCCTCCGATTGACTGTCTCGCCTCGGTCTAGAGCGTACCGCATATTCGGTAAAGGGGCTTGGCCCACAATGAACCTCGTGCGGCGACGCCATCCCCGACTTCCAAAAAAGCATTTTGGGTTCGAT
>JBEVLV010000069.1:0-18561 GCA_040508955.1 Sphingomonas sp.
AAACATCTGCAACATATAATAAAATGACGCCAAAATGATATAACGACATCAACAATATTACAGTGACTGTAACAATTTTGACCTGCTTGATCTGTAGCGCCGCCCTGACAGGGACATCCTAAAAGGGCTAAACCACATGCGCACTCAAGCCGGCCTACGGCTGCAACTTCTGCTGGGCACCGCACTGCTCACCTCGACGATCACCCCGGCCTTCGCGCAGGGTCACGCACCGGAAACGCCGGCCGCTCCGGCAGCGACGGCTTCGACCGATACGCCGGCGGATCCGACGGCCGACGACCAGACCGTAACCGGCCTCACCGAGATCGTCGTCACCGCCACCAAGCGCGAGACCAATCTCCAGAAGACGCCGATCGCCATCTCGGTGGTCGACACCGCGATGATCGACGACCGCCACGTCCAGAGCCTCGGCGATCTCGCCGACGGTGGCGTGCCCAGCCTGCGCGTCGCCACCTTCGAGGCGCGCCAGTCGGCGCTGACCATCGGTATCCGCGGCATCGTTCCGTTCGACCAGAACCAGACCGCCCGCGAACCCGGCGTCGGCGTCTATATCGACGGCGTCTATCTCGGCCGCTCGCAGGGCCTCAATGCCGCGCTGTTCGATGTCGACCGGATCGAAGTGCTGAAGGGCCCGCAGGGCACGCTGTTCGGCCGCAACACCGAGGGCGGCGCGCTGAGCATCGTCACCAAGGCACCGACCGGCGTGTTCGACGGCCGCGCCAGCGCCGGCTTCGGCAATTACGGCAGCTATACCGGCGAGCTCCACCTCGACCTGCCGGCGGTCGCCAATCTTGCGGTCAAGCTCGACGGCGTGATGCAGCACCAGGATCCGACCACCAAGGATCCGCTGGCCGGCCAGATCGGCTGGAACGCCTATAATCGCGTCGGCGGCCGCATTTCGGCACGCTGGACCCCGTTCGACGGCTTCACCGCGGATTTCGCGTTCGACAAGGCCAAGGACGAGAACACTCCGTTCTACAGCCAGCTGGTCAACTACAACCCGACGGGCCTGCCGGTCGGCACCTATGTCGGCACGCAGCTGACGAACGGCGGCGTGAACTGCACCGCCGGCACCAACTGCATCGCGCCGCTGCCGCCGCTGGTGAAGGTCCATCCCGATCGGCAGAGCGTGGCGGATGTCGGCGTGCCGCAGCAATGGTCGGTCGACAGGACCCAGGGCTTCAGCGCCAACCTGAAGTATGAGGTCGCACCCGCGCTCGAACTCCGCTCGATCACGGCGTGGCGCAAGGTCTCGACCGACCAGTACGACAATTCGGGCGGTCCGGAGCGAACCCCGGCATTCACGCCGAACCAGAAGTTCAGCCGCTACAGCCTGTCGTTCCTGCACCAGAGCCAGTTCAGCCAGGAATTCCAGGCGGTCGGCAGCATCCCGCAGCTCGATTACGTCGCCGGCCTCTATTATTTCGAGGAGCAGGCGCGCGAAACGGCGGCGACCCCGTCTTCGAACCAGTGGAACGCCGACGGCACCGCCTACACGATCATGCCTTCGCAGGTGTTCGGCACGATCAATTCGGGCAACCAGGGCTGGGACGACAATTCGCTCTTCCTGGCACGCGGCAGCGTCGCCAAGGCCCGCAGCTATGCGGCGTTCGGCCAGGCCACCTACACGCCGGACTGGGCATCCGCCTTCCACCTGACGGCCGGCGGCCGCTACACCAAGGACAAGCGCGACGGCACGCTGTACGTCGTCACGGGCACGCCGACCAACTACAAGCTCGACTATGACAAGGGCCGGTTCGACCCGATGGTCACGCTCGCGTTCGACGCGACCCAGACGATCAATCTCTACGCCAAATACTCGACCGGCTACCGCGCCGGCGGCGCCAACGACCGCTCGTCCAATTTCTCGGCCTTCGGCCCGGAAACGGTGAAGTCGTATGAAATCGGCTCCAAGATGGACCTGTTCGATCACCATGTCCGCCTGAACCTGGCCGGCTACATCATGGATCGCACCGGCACCCAGATCGATTTCGACTATATCGACAGCAACACGTTCATCCCGGGCACCAACATCCCGAACCCGAACCTGAACATCCACACCCAGAACACTGCCAATGCGGCGGGCGTTGCCAAGATCCGCGGCGTCGAGGCGGACATCACCATCCGGCCGGTCGAGCATCTGACGCTCGGGGCATCCTATGCCTATACCTACACCCACGTGCCGCCCACGCCGAACCCGAACCCGGATCCCGTCGGCGCCGCACCCGGCACCATCCACGGCAAGCTGACCCAGGTCTACATCGTCTACACGCCGGCGAACGCGGCATCGGGCTATATCGACTATGAGATCCCGCTTGCCGGCAGCGACGCCAAGGTTCGCTTCCACCTCGACGCCAATTATGGCGACCCGGATCACAGCTTCGACTCCGAGAGCCTGCTGACCGACTCGAGCTTCATCGTGAACGGACGCATCGCGCTGGCCGACATCCGGCTGAGCGATCGCGGACAGAAGTTCACCGTCTCGGCCTGGGCGCGCAACCTGCTCAACGAGCAGCATATGTATCGCATCGACAACGCGAACGCGAAGACGCTGGGCTATTACGCCAACTTCAACACGCCGCGCACCTTCGGCGGCGAAGTGGCCATGAGCTTCTGATTTCGCCTCCTGCGAATAGACTTGACCGGCCGGGGCCCACGCCCCGGCCGGTTTTTTTGTGCCGGCTACGCGACGATGTGACGTCCTGTCCCATTTGGAGAGAGGACCGGTAAGCCGACTCAGGCGTGCAGCGGCAGTTCGACCACGGCGCGCAGGCCCGGCGAGGCATCCTCCAGCGCCAGGCTGCCATGATGAAGCCGCGCGATGGCGTCGACCAGGGTGAGTCCCAGTCCCTGCCCCGGCGCCTCGGCCGATGATTCGAGACGGCCGAACTTCCGCACCACCACCGGATGCGCTGCCGCCGGGATGCCGGGGCCGCCGTCCGTCACGATAAGCGCGACCGACCGGGGCCGCCGTTCCACCCGCAATTCGATCGGCGTGCCCGCAGGCGTGTGCCGGATCGCGTTCTCGATCAGGTTGACCAGCAACTGCCGCAGCAGGTGACGGTCGCCGCGGACCTGGACGGGCGCGCTTTCGGCGATCGTCAACGGCCGCTCGGCCTCTTCCGCGACGATCTGCAGCGCCTCGCCCACCTCGCTGGCCAGAGCAGCGACGTCGAGGGCCGCGAAGCGCTCGCGCCGATGCCCGCCCTCGATCTCCCACAGCCGCATCAGGCTCGAGAAGAGCTCGAGCATCTGATCGGTCTCGGCGCGCAGCTCGGCGATCTCGGGGCCGAGCGGATCGCTTTCCGAATGGCGTTCGAGCGCGGCGATCTTGCTGCGCAGCCGCGCCAGCGGGCTCTTCAGCTCGTGCGCGACATCCTTGGCGGCATGCTTGACGTTGACCATCAGCTCGTCGATCCGGTCGAGCATCCGGTTGAACGCCGCGGCCTGCCGATCGAACTCGCTCTGCGAACCGTCGAGCGGAATGCGACTGTGCAGGTCGCCGGCGATCACCGCGTCGACGGTGTGCTGCATCGCGCGCATCCGGCTCCGGATCGCCAGGGTGATTCCCATCGCGCCGCCGATCAGGATCAGTCCGGTGATCATCGTCCCGAACGATTGCACCCGCGCCAGCATCGCATCGAAGCTGTCGACGGCATCATTGTCCGACACCACGACCAGCGTCCCGCCCCGGGGGAGCCGCTGCACCAGAGCCCGGCCATGCTCAACGCCCTTCACCTTCGCCTCCGGGCCGAAGTCCGAATAGCCGATCGGCGGCAGCACCGGCAGCGACAGGTTGCCGGCAAGCCGCCGCCCCGCCGCATCGACCAGGAGCAGATACAGGTCGGCGCTGTCATGCTCGCTCAGCGCGACCGCGATCCGCGCCGCCATCGCGCGCTCGTCGGTCCGCTTGCCGGCATCCACGATCTCGGTCGCCTCGATCGCGATGCGCCGGTCGACCTCGCGCGCCAGGGCGTCATGGGTGATCTGGTAGTTGACCGCGCGCAGGATGATCAGCGCGATGATGACGGCCGAAACATAGATCGCCATGATCGCGCGAAGGGAGCGCGGGCGCATGTCACTCCTTGTCGGTGAACATGTATCCGACGCCGCGGATCGTCTTGATCGGATCGCGCTCGCCCGCCTGGTTGATCTGCAGGCGGATGCGGCGGATATGCGCGTCGACCACGTTCGTCGTCGGCTCGAAATCGAAGTTCCAGATCGTCTGGTAGAGCATCTGGCGCGTGACGACGCTGTTGGCGTTGCGGACCAGTTCGCACAGGATGCGGAATTCGAGGTTCTGGAGCGCGAGCGGCCGGCCTGCGCGCATCGCGCGATGCTTGACCTCGTTCACCTCGATGTCGCCCGCGCGCATCACGCCGGATTCGTTGGTTCGCCCCGCGCGGCGGATGATCGCCCGCAGCCGTGCATCGATCTCGGCGGGTGCTGCGGGCTTGACCAGATAATCGTCGGCTCCGGCCTCCAGCCCGTCGAGCCGCTGGTCGAGATCGCCCAGCGCGGTGAGCATGATGATCGGCACGTCGATGCCGCGCTCGCGCAGCAGCTTGGCCACGCCGACGCCATCGACATAGGGCAGCATCACGTCGAGCAGCACCGCGTCGAACTTGCTGTCGGTCGCGAGCGACAGCGCCGCCCGCCCGTCCTGCGCCACCATGGTTCCGTGGCCGAGCTCGGCCAGGTCCGCGACGAGTTGCTTCGCCGCCATCGCATCGTCTTCGACTACCAGAACTTGCATGGGCTTTCGGACCTTGATGATCGCATGGTCGCGATCCGGGTTGCGGGACTTGTGAGCGGGCCTGGGCCCGTCCTGTGGGTGCAGGATCGTGGTTATCGGGAACCCGCGCCGGACGGAAGTGGCTATGGCGCATCCTTAATTTCGGAGGCTTCTCGCTGGCCATGCAGGTGGAGGCCGACGAGCCGGGCCAGCAAGGTGGCCGGGAATAATTGCCCGAACACGGATTCGAAATTGGCGAGGCTGCGCGCGATCGGATGGACCGGCTGCAGGTCGCCAAAGCCGGTGGTGGTGATCGTCGACAGGCTGAAATAGGTCAGTGCCGCGCTGCGGGCACCGAGTGCGCCGCTCAGCAGGGCGCCGCTTTCCGGGATGATGGCGCCGGGGACGTGGCTTTCCAGCAGGCCGAAGGCGATCGCGAACAGCGCCGCGACGTTCAGGTATAGCAGCACCG
Source organism: Sphingomonas sp. (assembly GCA_040508955.1). Classification (GTDB taxonomy): domain Bacteria; phylum Pseudomonadota; class Alphaproteobacteria; order Sphingomonadales; family Sphingomonadaceae; genus Sphingomonas. Next base: position 5,226 of record JBEVLV010000069.1, read on the forward strand.
CCCCCCGGATATGGTGCGCGGTCACCCGCCCGGCGCCGAAGACCTGGCGTGCGACAAGCAAGGTGACGATGCCGTTGAACAGGAATGCATTGGTCGCGATCGTCTCGTGGACGGTCTGTGCGCCGAGCCCGAGGCGGCTCGCGAATGCATCACCGGCGACGGGCCCCACGGCGAGCAACGCCAATGCGGCCAGCAGGGCGACCTGCACCGCCCGGTGCCGGGTAAGTACGCCCACGCAGATCGCGGCGAAGGCGAGATGGCACAGGTCGAGCAGGAGATGCGAAGTCGGGTGCCGCGCGCCCAGCGGGATCGCGACGAAGAGCGTCAGCACCTGCACCGCGAGCAACACGGTGAGGCTGGCATCGGCCCAGCGATCGTCTCTGATGGCGCGCATGTTCGGAACTCCGCTTCCGGTTCACTTGATCGGACTTCAACGTGAAAGCGGCATGAACGACAAGTGCGACAGGTGGCGTGGCGACGACGGGTGCGCTACCGCTGCCCTATGCACAGCGCCAATCCCGCGGCCCTCCAGCGCGTCACGGAACGCGGACCCGTCACGCCCGAAGTCTTCGAGCGGGAGATCGCCCCCTGCTACGAACCGATCGTGCTGCGCGGGCAGGTTGCCGACTGGCCTAGCGTCCAAGCGGGACGCGGGGGCGAGGAGGCGACACTCGAATATCTCGCGCAATTCCGCGGCGGCGCGCCACTCGAGGTGCTGGTCGGCAAGCCCGAGATCGAGGGGCGCTTCTTCTACAGCGCCGACATGCAGGGCTTCAATTTCAGCCGGCAGCGCGTCCCGCTGGAGGCGCTGCTGGGCGAACTGGCGCGGTTCATCGGCGCGGAGGGCACACCGCCCGCGCTCTACGCCAACGCCGCCACCGCCGCCGAGCATTTCCCCGGCTGGGCCGATGCCAACCGGCTCGATCTCGTCGCAAGCGGTGCCTCGCCGCGGCTGTGGATCGGCAACGCGGTCAGCGTCGCGACGCATTTCGACGCCTCGGCCAATGTCGCGGCGGTCGTCGCCGGGCGGCGGCGGTTCACCCTGTTCCCGCCCGACCAGTCCGCGAACATGTATGTCGGGCCGCTCGACCGCACGCTTGCCGGTCCGCCGGTGAGCATGCCCGATCCCGACGCCCCCGATCTCGATCGTTATCCGCGCTATGCCGAGGCGCTGCGCCACGCGCTGGTCGCCGATCTCGAGCCCGGCGACGCGCTCTTCATCCCGGCGATCTGGTGGCACCATGTCCGCGCACTCGATCCGGTCAACGTGCTGGTGAATTACTGGTGGGCCTATGACGCGTCGGCGACCCCGTTCATCGCAATGGTCCACGCGCTGATGAGCATCCGGGACCTGCCGCTCGAACAGAAACAGGCCTGGCGCGCCTGGTTCGACTACCTGATCTTCGACGCGGATGCGGACAAGGCAGCCGATCACCTGCCGCCGCATGTCCGCACCGTGCTCGGCCCGGCGAGCGAGGAGCGCACCGAGCGCATCCGCGCCTTCCTGCTCGGCTCGCTTTCGGGAGGCGCTAGGCCGCCGCGCAATTCTCCGCGATGAACGCGGCATGGTCCGGCATATAGTCGAGCGAATTGACGATCGCCTGACGAATGTGCGCCAGGCGCGAGCGGGTTTCGTCCAGGCCGATCGTCCCCGCCACCGGATCGAAAGTCCGCGGCTTGAGCCGCTGGCCGTGCATCACCGCGAACCAGCTCGTCTCGTTGAACAGCTCGTCGTCGTCGCGGAAGGTTCGCCCGTATTCGGCGAAGCAGCGCATCTTCTCCTTTAACCGACCCGGCACTTCCATCGTCCGGCAATAGTTCCAGAACGGCGAATCGTCGCGCTCCGTGGCGTGATAATGCAGGATGATGAAGTCGCGGATCTGCTCATATTCGTTGACCATCACCCGGTTGTACCGGTCGATCGTCCCCTGGGCGAAGCCGCGATCGGGGAACATGTTCATCAGCCGGGCGAGCCCGCTCTGGACCAGCCAGATGCTGGTCGATTCGAGCGGCTCCATGAAGCCCGAGGCGAGGCCCAACGCGACGACGTTCCGGTCCCAGAATTTCCGCCGATGCCCGGCGGTGAACGGCACCAGGCGCGGCTCGGCGAGCGGTTCGCCGTCGAGATTGGCGAGCAGGATCGCGGTCGCTTCGTCCTCGCTCATATATTTGGTCGAGAAGACATGGCCGTTGCCGGTGCGATGCTGGAGCGGGATGCGCCATTGCCAACCAGCGGTGCGCGCGGTGGCGCGGGTATAGGGGGTGATCCCCGCGACGCTGGCGCAGGGCACCGCGACCGCGCGATCGCAGGGCAGCCAGTGCGACCAGTCCTCATAGCCCGCGCCGAGCGTCTGCTCGATCAGCAACCCGCGAAAGCCCGAGCAATCGATGAACAGGTCGCCTTCGATCCGCGTGCCGTCCTCCAGCACCACCGCCTCGATAAAGCCGTCCGCCGCGCGCCGGGTAACCTCGGTGATCCGCCCTTCCCGCCGGACCACGCCGCGCGCCTCGGCATAGCTGCGCAGATAGCGGGCGTAGAGCGCGGCATCGAAGTGGAAGGCATAGACGATCTGCGACAGCGGCGAATTGCCGGCGTCGACCGGACGGAGGAATTTCTGCCGGTCGCCGGCCAGCGCGTTCAGCGAATAATCGTCGAGCCGCTCGGGCGCTCCGGCCTGGTGCATGCGCAGCCAGTGCGCGTGGAACGACACGCCCTGCATGTCGATGCCGAACTTGCCGAAGGGGTGACAGTAGCGATCGCCGATCCGCCCCCAATCGACGAACTGGATGCCCAGCTTGAAGCTGCCCTGGGTCTCGCGGACGAACTGGTTCTCGTCGATGCCGAGCATGCGATTGAAGATCGCCATCTGCGGGATCGTCGCCTCGCCCACGCCGACGATGCCGATCGCATCGGATTCGACCAGGGTGATCCGGGCATAGTCCGGCCCGAGCAGCTTGGCGAAGGTCGCGGCCGCCATCCAGCCCGCGGTGCCGCCGCCGACGATGACGATGTCGCGGATGCGTTGGTCGCTCATGCGGGAATCCTCAGGCCGCTCGCGCAGGTGCGGGCGATGAAATCACTATGGTCGGGCATGCGCCGCGCGGTCGTCGCGAAGATCTCGGCGATGCGGCGCAGGCGCGCGTCGATGGAGGCCGCGTCCACGGTGTCCGCGAGCCGATCCCAGCCTTGGGGGATCACCCCCTGCCCCAGCATCACCGCGACCCAGCTCGCCTCGGCGAACAGCTCGTCCTCGTAGCGGAACAGCCGCCCCTTGTCGCGGAACAGCGCGAGCTTGCGCTCCAGGCTCTCGGGCACCGCCATCGTCCGGCACTGGCGCCAGAAGGACGAATCGTCGCGCTCGGTGGCATTGTAGTGGAGGATCAGGAAGTCGCGGATCTGTTCGACCTGGATCTGGCCGAGCCGGTTATATTCGCCCGCCAGCACGGGGTTGCAGCCGCGATCGGGGAACAGTGCGAACAGCTTCGAGATGCCCGACTGGATCAGATGGATGCTGGTCGATTCGAGCGGCTCCATGAACCCCGACGCCAGCCCGAGCGCGACGCAGTTCCGATGCCACAGCTTCTTGCGCCGCCCGGTGACGAAGCGCAGCGGCCGCGGCTCGGCGAGCGGCGTGCCGTCCAGATTGGCGAGCAGCGTGGCGACGGCCTTGTCGTCGTCGATATGCGCGCTCGAATAGACATAGCCGTTGCCGGTGCGGTGCTGGAGCGGGATGCGCCATTGCCAGCCCGCCGGCCGCGCGGTGGCGCGGGTGAAGGGCGCGATCCCCGCGTCCACATTCGCGGTCGGCACCGCGACCGCGCGATCGCAGGGCAGCCACTGCGTCCATTCCTCGTAACCGGTGCCGAGCGCCTGCTCGATCAGCAGGCCCCGGAATCCCGAGCAATCGATGAACAGGTCGCCCGCGATCCTGAGGCCACCGTCCAGCGTCACCGATTCGATGAACCCGTCCTCGCCGCGCAGGGCAACGTCGACCACCTTGCCCTCGACGCGTGCGATGCCCTGCGCCTCGGAATGGCGCCGCAGATAGCCGGCATAGAGCGACGCATCGAAATGATAGGCATAGTTGAGCTGCGACAGCGGCGAGGCGGGATCCGGATCGGGCCGGGCGAACCGGCCGTTCAGCGCCGCGACCGCGGAGAGGTTGTACGCCTCCAGCGGGCCGACGCGCCCGGCCGCGCGCATCTTCAGCCAGTAATGATGGAACTTCACCCCTTCGATATCGAAGCCGAACGCACCGAACGGATGGAGATAGCGGTGTCCCGGCCGCCACCAGTCGACGAACTCGATCCCCAGCTTGAAGCTGCCGCCGGTCGCGGCGATGAAGTCGTCCTCGTCGATGCCGAGCATCGCATTGAACGCACGGATCGGCGGTATCGTCGCCTCGCCAACGCCCACCGTGCCGATCTCGTCCGATTCGATCAGCGTGACCTGCACGCCCAGCGGCACCATCCGGGCGAAGGCGGCGGCCGCCATCCAGCCCGCGGTGCCGCCGCCGACGATCACGACGCTGCGGATCGGCTCCGACGTCATGCCGCCCCCGGCATCGCATAGGCCGGCATCGCGCGCACCGTCGCGATCACATCCTGCCGCACCCGCGCGAAATGCGCCCCGATCTCCTCAAGCGAGAAGCCATCGGCAAGCGCATCGTGCCGCCGCGGCCGAATCCCCTGCGCGTCGAACAAGGTCACCCAATCCTCCGCTTCGAACAGCTCGTCGTCATACATCACGATGCGCCCCGTCGCTTCGAACAGATCGCGCTTGTACGCGGTACGATCGGGCAGCGGCGTGGCACGGACCGCGTCCCAGAAGGGCCCGACACGGGATGTCGCGGCATAATGCGTCGCCAGAAAATCGCGAACGCTGTCGAGCTCGTTCGCCGCGATCCGGTTATATTCCGCCACCTCCACTACCGTGTCGGGCGTGGCGGGCAACAGGGTGATCAGCCGCGCCAGCGCGCTCTGGATCAGCTCGAGGCCGATCGGGTGGAGCGGTTCGGCAAGCCCCGCTGCGGTGCCGATCGCGACGCAATTGCCGATCCACGGCGCATCGAGCCGGCCATTCTCGAACGCCTCGCCGATATCCGGCGCACCGAATGTAGCGCTGAAACAGCCGATTTCGGCTGTCCCCCCCGCCAATGGCACGAGCCCCGACCAGCCCGCATCCCCAGTAATCACCTGCCCATAGAGCGGTGCCGCCGGCTCGATCGAGACGCTGCCGACGATCCGATCGCAGGGCAGCCAGGCCTTCCAGCTGGAGAAACGCGCATCGAGCGCCCCGATCGCCAGCCGCGCCGGTCCCGAGCAATCCAGGACCAGCATCGGCTCGATCGCACCATCGGCAAGTTCGATACGGACGATCCGCCCCTCCTCCACCACCGCAGCGACGAACGGCGCGGCGACGTTGCGCGCGCCCCGCGCCAGCGCATTGGCCTGCAGGATCCGGCGATACCCGGCGAGATCGAGATGCAGCCCGTGCGGCACGCCCGTGCCGAAGCGCCCGGCCTGCGCCGCAAGCGCGGCGGCGGCATAGTTGGCGAGCCGCACCTCCTGCCCCGCATCGGCCAGCCGCGCGGCGAGCTGGTGGAACGCAACCGGCCCCATCGGCGCGCCGATCTCGCCAAAGGGAAAGAAGCTGGCCCCGCCGGCGGCACTCCAGCCGGCATAGGCGACCCCCAGCGAGACCGTGCCATGCGCCTCGCGGAGGATTGCATCCTCGCTCAAGCCCAGCATCGCGTGGAAGCCGGCCAGCGAGGGCAGCGCCGTCGCGCTCGATCCCAGGCATTCGGGAGTCGGTCTGCCGGGATCGATCACGCATATCTCGTAGCGCTCGGACGGCAGGCGCCGCGCCAGCGCCGCGGCGGCCATCCAGGCGGCGACGCCGTCGCCGACGATCGCGATCCGTTGCGCCCCGCTCACGCGGCATCTCCGATCAAACCACGAATATAGGCCGCATGGTCGGGCATCGCCGAGACGGCACCCGCCAGTTCCTCGGACAACAGCCGCGCACGCTTCTCGATCTCGGCGAGCGGCAGCGGGTCGACCAGCGGATTGCCGCGCTCGGGCGCGATCCGCTGCCCGTAATAGACCGCCAGCCAGCTCGGCTCGAGGAACATGCCCTCGCGATATTTCACCACCAGCCCGCGCTCGCGGAACGCCGCCATCGCATAGGTCAGCGAGTCCGGCACCGCCATGGTGCGGACATAGCGCCAGAACTCGGTGTCGTCGCGCTCGGTGGCGCAATAATGCAGGATCAGGAAGTCGCGGACCCGTTCATATTCCAGGTCCATCGCCCGGTTGAATTCCTGTGCTGCGACCGGATCCACGCCCTCCAGCGGAAACAGCTCGATCAGCTTGCCGATCGCGAGCTGGATCAGGTGGATGCTGGTCGATTCGAGCGGCTCCAGGAAACCCGCCGCCAGCCCGATCGCGACGACGTTGCGATCCCATTGGCGGCGGCGCTTGCCGGTGGTGAAGCGGAGCAGCCGAGGCTCGGCCAGCGGCTCCGCCTCGAGATTGCCCATCAGCCGCGCGCGTGCCGTATCGGTATCGGTGAACCGGCTGGAGAAGACATGCCCGTTGCCGACGCGGTGCTGGAGGGGGATGCGCCATTGCCATCCCGCCTCCAGCGCGGTCGCCCTCGTATAGGGGGTAAGCGGTCCGCCATGCCCGGTCGGCACCGCGAAGGCCGAATCGCACGGCAGCCAGTGCGACCAGTTCTCGTATCCGGCCTTCAGCGTGTCCTCGATCAGCAGGCCGCGGAAGCCCGAGCAATCGACGAACAGATCGGCTTCGACCTCCTTGCCGCCATCGAGCGTGACGGACGTCACCGCGCCGCTTTCGGCATGTTGCCCGACTCCGACGATCCGCCCTTCGAGCCGCCGCACGCCGCGCTTTTCGGCATAGTCTCGCAGATAGGCGGCATAGAGCCCGGCATCGAACTGATAGGCGTAGGAAAAGGTCGATCCGATCGAGCGCGGATCCTCGGCCGGCGGTGCAAAGCGGTTCGCATAGGCCGCCAGGATCGGCAGCGAGAATTGCTGGAGCGCGGGTACCTGCCCCTCGCGCGCCAGCCGCAGCCACAGATGATGGAACGGCAAGCCCCCCATGTCGCGGCCGAAATCGCCGAACGGGTGGATGTAGGAATCGCCGATCCGCGCCCAATCGCGGAATTCGATGCCCAGCTTGAACGTCGCGTTGGTCCGCCGGACGAAATCCGCCTCGTCGATGCCGAGTCGCGCATTGAAGAATCGAATATGCGGTACGGTCGCCTCGCCGACACCGACTGTCCCGATTTGGTCCGATTCGACGACAATGATCTCGACGGGCAACCGTGCCAACGCCCAGGCCAGCGAAGCCGCCGTCATCCATCCCGCGGTGCCCCCGCCGACGATCAGAACGCGGCCGATCCTTGGTGCGTCGTCGCGCATATCCCCCCTTTTCCGCCGCGGTGTTAGCGCTCCCACGTGCGACCGTTTGGACACATATCGACATGAAAAGCTGCAAGCGACAGAAATGTTACTAGCGGAGCTGCAAAAGGCCGGTTACACATTCTTCCGAACACAAGATGGCGCGGCAAAAAATGTTAGCGCTACCATAAGAAGAAGAGGGGATGAGGATGCTTTTACCGACATGCGGAGCTATGGCCGAAGGGCAGGCCAAGACACGCCTGCTGAAGAGCGGCGCGTCATTACTGGCGATTTGCACCGTTGCACTGGTTACACCGGCCATCGCGCAGACGACGTCGCCTGCCGCGCAGAATAATACCGATCAGAACACGCAGAACGGCGATCAGGCGTCAGAGCCCGAGGCGATCATCGTCACCGGCATTCGCCAGAGCCTTTCGAGCGCGCAGGCGATCAAGAAGAACTCGGAAGTCGTCGTCGATTCGATTTCGGCCGAAGACATCGGCGCACTTCCCGATCGTTCGGTGACCGAGGCGCTGCAGCGCATCCCCGGTGTCGCGATCGGCCATTTCGATGCCGGCGTCGATCCGGATCACTTCCAGCCGGAAGGCTCGGGCGTCGTCGTCCGCGGCCTCACCTACACCCGCTCCGAGCTCAACGGCCGCGATACCTTCACCGCCAATAACGGCCGCGGCATCAGCTTCGCCGACGTGCCGTCCGAGCTGCTCGGCGGCGTCGACGTGTTCAAGAGCCCGAGCGCGGACATGATCGAGGGCGGCATCGCCGGCATCGTCAACCTGCGCACCCGCCTGCCCTTCGACCAGAAGGGCTTCATCATCACCGGTGCGCTCGAGAACAATTACGGCGACCTGCGGCACAAGTCCGGCCCGACCGTGTCGATCCTGGCGAGCAATCGCTGGCACACCGGCATCGGCCAGTTCGGCCTGCTCGCCAGCTTCGTCCGCTCGGAGATCGTCTCGCGCGCGAACGGCCTGCAGATCTCCAACTATGGCCAGCGCATCAAGCACACCGCGGCCGATGGGAGCATCACCTACACCCAGCCGAACGCGATCGACCCCGCGACCAATCAGCTCTTCACGGGCCCCGTCGTCTATGTCCCGCGCGGCGCCGCGATGCGCAGCCAGGACTTCAATCGCGTCCGCTACGGCTATTCGGCCGCGGCACAATGGCGCAGCAACGACGATTCGATGAGCGCAACCTTCCAGTTCCTGCGCTCGGATTCGCGCGAGGCCTGGACCGAGCACGCCGTGGAAATCGCCACCGACAACGTCACCTCGAACGGCGATTCCCAGCCCTATCCCGGCACCAGCTTCCAGTTCGACGACCAGGGCGTGTTCACCAGCGGCCTGATCACCGGGCCCAACGGTTATCGCGCCGACCAATGGGGCTCCGCCGACAATGTCCGCACCCCGATCAACGGCCTGCAGAGCAACAACATCACCCGCGCGGTCGAGCAGCGCTACCTGACCGACGATTACGGCGCCCATTTCGACTGGAACGCCACCGACCGGCTGACGGTCAAGCTCGACTATCAGCACGTCAATTCGCGCGTGACCAACACCGATTTCGGCATCTGGGCTTCGACTTTCCAGAATGTCGACATCAGGATGGACGGCGACAAGCCGGCCTATGTGAACTTCGTGCCACCCGCCAATCAGGGGGCGGTACTCTATCAGAGCGGCACGCATTCGAGCTATCTGGATCCGTACAACAGCTATTACCGCGCTGCGATGGATCACATCGAGGACAGCGACGGTAACGAGGACGCCGCGCGCATCGACCTCGATTATTCCTTCCCAGAGGATAGCTGGCTGACCTCGGTCCGCGCCGGCTATCGCTATGCGGACCGTGACAATGTCGCGCGGTTCACCAGCTACAATTGGGGCGTGCTCAGCGAAATCTGGGGCGGCGGTAGCGACCCTGCAAACGCCTCGGTGGGCCGCGGCGGGCCGGTCTGGTTCGACACCCCGGTGAACGGCAATTACGCCACCGGCGGCGGCGCGCCCGGACCATCGGAAGCCTATGTTTTCAATAATTTCTTCCGCGGCAGCGTCAACCTGCCCGTCAATGAGGGCCGGCTCTTCTTCCCGGCCGGGCTGATCCAGAACTATCAGGCGGCGGCGAACGCGGCGCTCCAGATCGGTGACGAATGGCGCGCCCGCGCGCTCACCGGCCAGTGTCCGCAGAACTGGGTGCCGCTCGCCCAGCGTTGCGACGTCGTGGCCGGAACCCCGTTCCGACCGGGCGAGATCAACCCGGTCAACGAGCGCACCAACTCGGCCTATGCCATGGTCCGCTTCGGAAACCCGATCGGGAGCTGGAACCTCAGCGGCAATGTCGGCGTGCGCTACGTCAATACCAAGCGAACCTCGAGCGGTCTCTATACCTTCCCGCAGACCGTCTACACCTGCCCGCCACCGGATCCGTCGATCCCGACTCCGCCGCCGCCCACGCCGTTCTGCGCGTTGGGGCCGACGGTCCTCAACAATGCGAACGCCTTCCAGAACGGCGCCATGACGCCGATCGATGCCCGACTGAAATATGATTACTGGCTGCCCTCGTTCAACGTGAAGCTCGAGGCGGGCGGCGGGCTGCAATTCCGCGCCGCCTACAACAAGTCGATCGCACCGCCCGATTTCGGTCTGACGCGCGCCTTCTACAACATCCAGCTCAACACGCTGGACCAGACCATCCAGACCAATGGCGGCCCGATCGCGATCTTCAACGTCGGCAATCCGTATCTGAAGCCGATCGAGGCGGACAATTTCGACATCACGGCGGAATGGTACTTCTCGTCGGTCGGACAGCTCACCGTCTCGGCGTTCGCGAAGGAACTGCATGGCGTTCTGACCAACGGCACGCAGCGCCTCAGCTTCACCAACAACGGCGCGTCCTTCCCGGCGATCGTCACCACCCCGATGAACGCCACCGACACCGGCCATGTGAAGGGCTTCGAGGTCGGCTATCAGCAGACGTTCGGCTTCCTGCCGGGCTTCCTGAAGGGCTTGGGCTTCTCGGGCAACTTCACCTATGTCGACTCGTCGGGGGTGAAGCAGAGCACGCTTTCCGCCACCGATCCGGACGTGGCGGCGGGCAACGTGTCGACCGTCGACACGAGCAAGCTGCCGCTGCAGGGCCTGTCCAAATATACGTTCAACCTGACGCCCTTCTACCAGAATGGCGGGCTCGAGCTTCGCGCCGCCTATACGTGGCGGTCGCGATACCTGCTGACGACACGCGACGTGATCGTACCGTTCGCGCCGGTGTTCAACGAAGCGAGCGGACAGCTCGACGCATCGGTCTTCTACCAGGTGACGCCGAACATCCGGGTGGGCGTCCAGGGCGTCAACCTGCTGAACGGCACGCTGGAGACCACCCAGGTGATCAACAACGACCTCGTCCGGCGGCCACGCTCGTGGTTCACCAACGATCGGCGCTTCACCTTCTCGGTCCGAGCACGGTTCGGCGACTAAACTTACCCGATACTGGGGCGCTTCCTCCCATACCCTCGGAAGCGCCCCATTTTTTTGCCTTCGATTTGCCAGGCGCCGGGGAATCCGGGATAGCTGCCTAGCGCTCCGTCCAGCGCTCGCAAAGGCTTGAGGGATCCCGCGTGTCCAGACCCGCCGCTGCCACCTACGACCTGGCGCTCAATCCCCGCCCCACGATCGTGTCGCGCCCGATCGGGCAGGAGCGCGAGCCGATCCTGCTCGTCGACGATCTGCTCGCCGATCCCGCCGCCCTGATCGAATATGCCTGCTGGGAAGTCGCGTTCACGCCGGCGGGCAATCCCGACGGCGGCTATCCGGGCATCCGCGCGCCCGCGCCGCTCAATTATGTCGAGGCGGTCGCCCGCGGGCTGACGCCGGTCATCAAGCAGGTGTTCGGCCTGGGCAACGTGACGCTCGCCAATGCCGAATGCAACTTTTCGCTGACGACGATGCCGCCCGCCCAGCTCACGCTCCAGCAGCGCACGCCGCATATCGATACCGTCTATCCCCTCCAGTTCGCGCTGCTGCACTATCTGTGCGCCCCGGAATATGGCGGGACCGCCTTCTATCGCCACCGCGCGACCGGCTTCGAGACGATCGGCGCGGACCGCGAGGCCCGCTATGACGCGGCGCGGACCACCGAGCTCGCCGAGCGCGCGCCGCCCCTCGGCTATGTCGGCGACAGCGACGCTTATTACGAGCTGCTCGGCGCCTGCGACGCGAAGTTCAATCGCATGGCGATCTACCGCAGCTGCCTGCTCCATTCGGGATATGTCACCCCGGGGATCGAGCTGCCCGCCGATCCACGCCGCGGGCGGTTGACCGCGAACATCTTCCTCAACTTCCGCGCGGTGTGAGCGTGCCGGCATCGATCGAGCAAGCGCCGGGCCTGCGCCGCATCGCGATCGTCGGCGACGGTTGCGCGGGCTGGATGGCGGCGGCGATGCTCGCGCCGCTGGCGGCGAGCGGGACGCGGATCACGCTGATCGATGCGCCGGCCGAGCGGGACCTGCCCTCCGCCGCCGTACTGCTTCCCGGCACCAAGGCCTGGCATGCGCTGCTCGGCATCGAGGAGCACGCCCTGCTGGCGGAGTCCCAGGGCAGCTATCGCCTCGGCACGCGCTTTTCCGGCTGGCCGGCGGCCGGCGACACATGGCTGCTCCCGTTCGGAGACTATGGCTCGTCGATCGACGGCATCGCGTTTCCGGATCTCTGGTTTCGCGCGCGGGCGGGCGGGTGGCCGCGCCCGCTCGAGGATTACAACCTCGCCGCGCTCGCCGCCGCCGCAGACAAGTTCGTCCGCCCCACGCCCGATCGCGTCGCGATGCTCGACTATGGCCATCACGTCGATCGCGCCGGTTATGCGGGTCATATGCGGCGCCATGCCGAGCACCTCGGCGTGGAAACCGTTTCGGGCGGGATCGCGCATGTGGCACGCGGCGCCCACGGCGCAATCCTGGCGGTCCATCTCCACTCGGGCGGGTCCATCGAAGCCGACTTCTTCGTCGATGCCAGCGATCGAGGCGACCTGATCGGCGGCTTCGAAGGTGCGTTCGAGGAGTGGTCCGGTTCCTTCGCGAGCAATCGCATCGCATGCGTGGCTGGTCCGGCCGATCCCGATCTGCCGCCCGTCACCGGCGCGCAGGGTATTGCGGCGGGCTGGATCCAGCGTGTCCCCTTGCAGACCCGAACCGACTGGATGGCATGTTTCGCCGCGGAGCGGGAAGCGGAGGCGATCGATGCCCTGACCAGCGCCGCAGGCGGCGCCGAAGGCCTTTCGATCGCCGCCGTCTCTCAGGGACGGCGCGCGCGGCCCTGGATCGCCAATTGCATCGCGATCGGCCGCGCCGCCGGCGCGCTCGAGCCCCTGTTCGCCGACCCGATCGACGTCGCGCGCAGCGGCCTGTCGGTGTTTCGCGACCTGCTGCCCCGCCGGAACGACATGACCGCGCTTGCGCAGGCCTATAACGACGCGATGGCGATCGAATGGGAGACGTTGCGCGATATCTCCGCGCTGCTCGCTCCCCGTGCCGGGCCGCCCTCCCCAACCCTCGCGCGGAAGATCGAGCTGTTCCGCACCGCCGGCCGGCTGCCCCAGGGTGCGGGCACTTCCCCGGCGATTTGGCTGGCCGCCTTGATGGGCCGGGGAATCCTGCCGCAATCGTGCAGCCCGCTCGCCGATGCGATCGGCGCAGATCGGCTCGAGCAGAACATGATCCGCCTCGCCAGCCTGTTCGCGCAATCGGCCGAAGCCATGCCGAGGCACGCCGATTATGTCGCGCGCTTCTGCAAGACGACGCAGGACTGACGCTCCACGCGAAGCGGAACGGGAGCCGCCCTATCCGCCAGGTTCGAACGTGCATCGATAGCCGGGAGGGGGCCACGCCCCTCTCCGGCCAC
>JBEVLV010000070.1:0-18344 GCA_040508955.1 Sphingomonas sp.
GGGCCGTTTCGCTTCCGGTCTAGCCGATATAGGCCTTGAGCCCGGCCACCAGCGCGTCGAACACGGCGCGGACGCGGGCGACGCCCCGCAGATCCTCGTGGCAGACGACCCAGGTCTCCAGATCGTAGCGCAGCGCCTCGGGGAGCAGCCGGACGAGGCCGTCGCGCCGGCCGATCCCGGTCTGGCAGAAGCCGATGCCGAGCCCGGCGCGGATCGCCGCGAGCTGGGCGAGGTCGCTCTCGCTGCGGAAGCTGAAATCCTCGACCCGCACGTCGAAACCGCGCGCCTGCAGCGTGCGCAGCACCGGGCTGTCGCGCTCGACCCCGATCAGGGCATGGGCAGTCAGGTCTTCCAGCCGCTCGGGAGTGCCGGCGCGCGCGAGATAGGCGGGATGGGCGTGCAGCCCCAGCGGCACCGCGCCGATCCGCCGCGCGACCAGCGCCTCCTGTTGCGGAGCGACCATCCGCACCGCGATATCGGCCTCGCGGCGGAGCAGGTCCTCGTTGCGGTTGCTCGGGCTGAGTTCGATCACCAGGTCCGGATGCGCCTGCATCAGTCCGGCCAGGATCGCGGGCAGCACCTCGATCGAGATGACGTCGCTCGCCGAGATGCGCACCGTGCCCGCGACGTCGTGCGCATCGGCAGAGGCTGAGCGGACGAATGCGTCCGCGGCCAGCGCCATGGCCTGCGCATGCTCGGCGAGCGCCAGGGCGCGGGTGGTGGGCAGCAGCCCGCTGGGCGAGCGCGTGAACAGCGGGGTGCCGATCTCGGTCTCCAGTTCCTCGATCCGCCGCCGTACCGTCGGCTGGGCGATGCCTAGCCGCCGCGCGGCCGCCGACAGGCTGCCCTCGCGCATCACCGCGAGGAACGCCCGTTGGCGTTCCCAATCCACGCCCGAATCGAGTGAGCTCATACATTTTTGATAGGCGAGCTGAAAATACTCGGCAATTTTATTCGAGCAACGAAGCGCGCATCTCCGGCCTGCAAGCAATGGAGGCGAAGATGGACAAGACGGCATTGATACTTGGCGCGACCGGCGGCGTGGGTGGAGAGACGGCGCGGGCGCTGCTGCGCCACGGCTGGGCGGTGCGGGGGCTGACGCGGGAGATGCGGCCGGGGCTCGATCCGCAGATCCAGTGGATCGAAGGCGACGCGATGGACCGCGACGCGGTCCTGCGCGCGGCCGAGGGCGTGGACGCGATCGTCCATGCGGTGAACCCGCCGGGCTATCGCGACTGGGATCGACGGGTGCTGCCGATGGTCGACAACAGCATCGCCGCGGCGCTCGCCAACGATGCGCGGCTCGCGCTGCCGGGGACGATCTACAATTATGATCCGGTCGAGACGCCGGTCGCCGAGCCCGATTCGCCGCAGCATCCCGCGACGCGCAAGGGCCGCATCCGGGGCGAGATGGAGCGGCGGATGGAGGCTTCGGGCGCGAAGGTGGTGATCCTGCGCACCGGCGATTTCTTCGGGCCGCGGCCGGGCAACAGCTGGCTGTCGCAGGGCATGATCAGGCCCGGTGCGCCGGTCACGTCGATCACCAATCCGGCCAGCAAGGGTGTGGGCCATGCCTGGGCCTATCTGCCTGACGTCGGCGAGACCTTCGCCCGGCTGCTGGATCGCGACCGCGAACTGCCCCGCTTCGCGCGCTACCATTTCTCGGGCTTCTGGGATGGCGACGGAGAGGATTTTGCCAGCTGGATCGCAGCCAGAGCGGGGAGGCCGGCCGCCAAGGTCCGGCGCATGCCCTGGGCGCTGCTGCCCCTGATCGCGCCGTTCAACCAGACGATGCGGGAGTTGATCGAGATGCGCACCTATTGGCGGCATCCCGTGCGGCTCGACAATCGCACTTTGGTCGATCTGCTCGGCGAGGAGCCGCGCACGCCGATGGCGGAGGCGCTGCCCGCCACGCTCAAGGCGCTGGGATGCCTCCCTGCCTGAGAAACCGGGGCGGCAGGGAAACCGCCGCCCGCGGGATCATTTGGGTGCGGGCGTAGCGGTCGGCGTCGCCGTCGGCCCGGCGGCGGGGGGCTGCTGCGCGGCTGCGGCTGCCTGGATCTTCTTGTTGAGCGTCGGATCGCCCTGCATGGCCTGGCTGATCTCGTTGAAGCGGTTCGGATCGAGCCCGGCCATCTTCACGGCATCGGCCATCTTGGCGTTCTTGTCGGCGTCGGCGACGGTCGTATCCTTGCGGATCTTCTCGACGGCGAGCGCGGCGGTGGCGAACTGGGTCACTTCGGTATCGGTGACCGGGCCGGGCGCGGCGGACGGTGCCGCTGGCGCGGTCTGCGCGGGCGTTGCCGGCTGGGCCGGAGCCGTGGTCTGGGCGAAGGCTGCCGGGGTGCACAACAGCGACGCTCCCAGCACCATCATCGAATTGCGAAACTTCATGTCCTACTCCAATTGCGTGCCCCCACATCTCCAAGCTGGACAGCGGAGGTCTCCCTAGACAACCCGTCACGCGGCATGTCGTTGCATAAGCGGGATGGGGTAGTCCTGAACGGACCAAATCGTCGGACGGCACGGGGAGTGGAAATCCAAGGCGAAATCGCCTACATGCCGCGCATGCAGACAGTGTCGGCCGCCCTCATGCCCATTCCGGGGCACATCGATCCCGTGCCCGTCCCGCGTGCCTTCGTGCCGCGTCAGGACGGTCGCATCGACTTGCTCGGCCTCTCCAAGGCCGATCTCCGCATGGCGCTGGAGACGTCGCAGCTCGAGCCGAAGCAGGCCAAGCTGCGCGCCAAGCAGCTGTGGCACTGGATCTACAATCGCGGCGCCACCGAATTCTCGAAGATGACCGACATCTCGAAGGCGATGCATCCCTGGCTGGAGCAGCGCTTCGTGATCTCGCGGCCCGAGGTGGTCGAGGCGCAGGTCTCGACCGACGGCACGCGCAAATGGCTGCTCCGCTCGGACGACGGCCAGGATTACGAGATGGTCTTCATCCCCGATGCGGACCGCGGCACGCTGTGCGTGTCCTCGCAGGTCGGCTGCACGCTCAACTGCCGCTTCTGCCACACCGGCACGATGCGGCTGGTGCGCAACCTCACTCAGGCGGAGATCGTCGGTCAGGTGATGCTCGCGCGCGATTCGCTGGGCGAATGGCCGAGCCAGCCCGAGGGACGCATGCTCACCAACATCGTGATGATGGGCATGGGCGAGCCGCTCTATAATTTCGACAATGTCCGCGACGCGCTGAAGCTGGTCATGGACGGCGACGGCCTGGCGCTGTCCAAGCGCCGGATCACGCTTTCCACCTCGGGCGTGGTGCCGATGATGGCGCGCGCCGGCGAGGAGATCGGCGTGAACCTGGCGGTCTCGCTCCACGCCGTGACCAAGGAGGTGCGCGACGAGATCGTGCCGCTCAACCGGAAATACGGCATCGAGGAGCTGCTCCAGGCGTGCGCCGACTATCCCGGCGCCAACAATGCCCGGCGCATCACGTTCGAATATGTGATGCTGAAGGACAAGAACGACAGCGACGAAGAGGCGCACGAGCTCGTCCGGCTGATCAAGAAATACAAGCTGCCCGCCAAGGTGAACCTGATCCCGTTCAATCCCTGGCCCGGCGCGCCCTACGAGACCTCGACGCCCGAGCGGGTGCGGGCATTCTCGAACATCGTGTTCGAGGCGGGCATCTCCGCCCCGGTGCGCACGCCGCGCGGCCGCGACATCGACGCCGCCTGCGGCCAGCTCAAGACCGCAGCGGAGAAGAAGTCGCGCGCGGAGCTGGACCGGCAGGCCGAGGAGAAGCTGGCCGCTTTGGG
The DNA here is from genome assembly GCA_040508955.1 of Sphingomonas sp. Taxonomy (GTDB): domain Bacteria; phylum Pseudomonadota; class Alphaproteobacteria; order Sphingomonadales; family Sphingomonadaceae; genus Sphingomonas. The sequence goes on from JBEVLV010000070.1 coordinate 3,774, forward strand.
GTGAGGCTCAGTAGCCGGCGGGGATCGTCACGTTTGGCAGAATCTTCGCGACCGTGGTGAACAGCCGCAGCTTTCCGGGCTGGTCGAGCACCGTCATCAGGTTGAGCAGATACGGCGCGCCTGCCTTGTCGCGCCGGATAAAGGCTCGCCGCTCGATCGCGCCCCGCGTGGCGGTCATCTCCGGGATCGCGCGCCACTCGCCCGTCACGAGGCCGCTCGCGACGCTGTCGGTGAGCCCCGGTTTGGGATCGGCGAGCAGCACGATCCGGCATCCCGCCGGCCCGCCATCGGCGAACAGGATCTGGCCATCGGCCAGCGTCTTCGAGCCGAGCGTCGCGCGCGAGATCAGCGTGGTCACGGCGGGGCCTTGCGACATCGCTTCGTTGGACACGCCGAAGTCGAGGCCGAGGGACTCGACCGCCTTGATCAACTGGTCCGCGACATTAGGCCCGGACGGCATGACGAACGCGCCGCTCGCTATCGCATAGCAGGCGGACGTGCTGAGCGCGGCCACCGTTGCGGGCGCGCTCTGCTGCGCCTGGGCATGGCTCGCGATCAGTGTGCCGAGCAGCACTCCGCAGCGCGCAGCCATCCGCTTTGTAAAAGCCATCGATCCCTTCCTCTCGATGCGCGACCCTGCGCGAGAGGTGTTAACGGCGCGTGACGGCTTTCCTTTGCCGGCCGGCGCGTTAGGGAGGCGAGGCCGGTCTCTCGCCGGCTCCTGAGGATTTCCCGGCCATGGCGTTCGACCTCGCTTCCCTGGCGCTGCCCGTTGCGGCCGGCATGCTCGGCGGGGCGATGAACGCGCTCGCCGGCGGCGGTACGTTCGCGACCTTGCCCGCCCTGATCGCGCTCGGCCTTCCCGCGAATCTCGCCAACGCCACCTCGAACGTCGCGCTGATGCCGGGCGCGGCGGCGAGCGCCTGGGAGTTTCGCGACGAACTGGCGCCGGTGGGCGGGCTGAATGTCCGCGTGCTGGCGGGGATCACCTTTGTCGGCGGGCTGGCCGGAAGCGTGCTGCTGGTGATCACGCCGTCGCGGGCGTTCGACTTCATCATCCCCTGGCTGCTGCTCATCGCCTTCCTGGCGATCGCGTTCGGGCGGCGCGCATCGGAATGGCTGCGTGCGCGTACCACGATCGGGCCGCGCACGCTGATGATCGCCCAGGTGCTGCTCGGCATCTATGGCGGCTATTTCGGCGGCGGCGTCGGGCTGATGACCACCGCGACCTATGGCCTGCTCGCGGGCGCCGATCCGCGCTCGCTCTTCTCGATCCGCACGCTGATGCTGGCGATCGCGAACTTCGCGGCGGCGATCGTGTTCGTCGCGTTCGGGCTGGTGCGCTGGCTGTTCTGCCTGCCGATGCTGGTCGGCGCAGTCCTGGGCGGGTGGCTGGGGGCGAAGCTCGGCAAGACGCTGCCGCACGCGCTGGTGCGCTGGTGGACCCTGGCGGTGACCGGCGTCACCACCATCGTCTTCTTCGTGCGCGCTTATGGCTGATCCGGCTCAGCCGGGCCGCCGCATCCGGAACAGCGCGTCCTCGGTGATCTCGAAATAGTCCGCCGGACCGCCGCCGCGCACGATCGGGCGCGGGCGGGCGGTCTGGTAGATGCCGTCCTCCAGCATCGCCCTGTCGATATGCACGCCCACCGCTTCGCCCAGCACGAGCCACTGATCGAGTTCGCGGCCTTCGCTGGTCTCCAGCCGGATGAGCTGGGTCAGCCGGCATTCGAACTGGACCGGGCTGCCCGCGACGCGCGGCGGCGCCACCAGCAGCGAGGGCAGGGTCTCGAGCCCCGCAAGCGCGAACTCGTCCATTTCCGGCCCGACCGTGGCGGAACTCGCGTTCATCGCCTCGGCCTGCGCCCGCGTCGCCAGGTTCCAGACGAATTCGCCGGTCGCCCGCACATTGGCGACGCTGTCCTTCCAGCCCGTCGACGAGAATCCGATGATCGGCGGAGTATAGTTGAACGCGTTGAAGAAGCTGTAGGGCGCCAGATTGCGCACCCCCTCGGTCGAGACCGTGCTGATCCAGCCGATCGGGCGCGGCGCCACGATCGCCGTCAGCGGATCGTGCGGTAACCCATGGCCCAAAGCGGGCTTGTAGAAGTGGAAATCGATCGTCATCGAGAGGCTTTCGGGTATCGCGGATTCGGTGTGAAACTTTTTAGGGCGCCGGGACGAATGGGCTATAGCCGGGAAATGGAGAAAGCAGCGGAAATGGCAAGCGAACCCGAGCCGGCGGCACCGGCGATCCTGTATCGCCATCGCCTCGCCACCCGCGTCTGGCACTGGGTCAATGCGGTGACGATCTTCATCATGATCGGCAGCGGCCTGATGATCTTCAACGCGCATCCCCGGCTGTATTGGGGGCAGTATGGCGCGAACTGGGATCATGCCTGGCTCGTGCTGCCGCGCTTCCCCGGCTGGGCGACGATCCCGTCGCACTACAGCCTGTCCGGTGCGCGGCACTGGCATCTGTTCTTCGCACTGGTACTGGGCTTCGGGCTGCTGCTCTACATGGCGCTGAGCCTGCTCAACCGCCATTTCGCCCGCGATCTGCGCATCCGCCCTGCCGAGCTGGCACCGCGGCACCTTTGGCAGGATTTCAAGGCGCACCTCGCGCTGCACTTCCACGATCCGGCGAACCCGCGCGCCTACAACATCTTCCAGAAGCTCTCCTATGCCGGGGTGATCTTCCTGCTGATCCCGGCGCTGATCCTGAGCGGCCTCGCGCTCTCGCCCAACATGGACGCTGCCTGGCCCTGGCTGACCGACCTGTTCGGCGGGCGGCAATCGGCGCGCTCGGTCCATTTCATCGCGATGGGGCTGACCACCTTGTTCATCCTCGTCCATCTGACCCTGGTGCTGCTGGCGGGCGCTTTCAACGAGGTCCGCTCGATGATCACCGGCTGGTGGCGCGTTCCCGAGGGAGAAGCGGCATGATCACCCGCCGCAATGCGCTGGTGCTGGGCGCCGGCGGGCTACTCGCCGGCTGCGACCGCTTCACCAACTCCCCCTGGCTGTTGAGCGCCGAGGACGCCCACCGCTTCCTCCAGCGCTCGATCACCGGCCGCGCCGCACAGGCGCGCGAGTTCCGCGGCGAGCAGCGCAGCCCCTTCTTCCGGGTGAACGGTACCGCCAACCCCAATACGCCCGAATATAACGCGCTCGCCGCCGGCCGCTTCGCCGACTGGCGGCTGAAGGTCGACGGGCTGGTCGCGCGGCCGCTGTCGCTGTCGCTGTCGCAGCTCCAGTCGATGCCGCAGCGCGCGCAGATCACCCGGCACGACTGCGTCGAGGGCTGGAGCGCGATCGGCAAATGGCAGGGACCGCGGCTGGAGACGGTGCTGAACCTGGCGGGCCTGCGCGACGGCGCGCGCTATATCGTCTTCCACTGCGCCGACCTGTACGGGCCGATGGCCTATTACGAATCGATCGACCTGGTCGACGCCTTCCATCCCCAGACGATCCTCGCCTGGGCGCTCAACGACCAGTATCTCTCGGTCGGGCACGGCGCGCCGATCCGCCTGCGGGCCGAGCGGCACCTGGGCTACAAGCAGGCCAAATACGTCATGCGGATCGAGGCGGTCGCCTCGCTGGCCGGGATCGGCAAGGGCCAGGGCGGCTATTGGGAGGATTCGAACGGCTATGAATGGTACGCCGGTATTTGAGGCGTACGGAAACATAATCCTTGTGGCGCAGTGCAATATCGGCGCCTAGAATTTGGTCCATGGCGTTGATTGATCGTTTTCTCACGCGCGCCATCACGCGCGGCCCGCTCACCCTCATCCACACGGACGGCACGACCCGCAGCTTCGGCGTGCCCGACCCCGCGTTCAAGCCCGTCACGATCCGAATCGGAGCGGGTGCCGAGCGCGCGATCCTGCGCGATCCGTCGCTGGGCGCCGCCGAGGCGTTCATCGACGGCAAGCTGACGATCGAGCAGGGCGACATCCTCGACCTGCTGACCCTGATGACCGGCAACAACCAGTGGGAGGAGGGCTCGGTCAATCTCGTCCCCGGTCCGGTCCGTCGCGCCGTCGACAGCATCTCGCACCGGCTGGGACGCTTCAACATGGAGCGCCGCTCCAAGCGCAACGTCGCGCATCACTACGACCTGAACGACCGGCTCTACGATCTCTTCCTGGACGCAGACCGGCAATATAGCTGTGCGTATTTCACCGATCCCGGCAACAGTCTGGAACAGGCGCAGCTCGACAAGAAGGCGCATATCGCCGCCAAGCTGGCGCTGGAGCCGGGCATGCGCGTGCTCGATATCGGCTGCGGCTGGGGCGGCATGGCGCTGTACCTCCACGAGAAGACCGGCGCCGAGGTGCTGGGCGTCACCCTGTCCGAGGAGCAGCTCAAGGTCGCGCGGCGCCGTGCCGACGAGGCGGGGGTGGCGGACAAGGTCAAGTTCGAGCTGATCGACTATCGCCACGTCACCGGCACGTTCGACCGGATCGTCTCGGTCGGGATGTTCGAGCATGTCGGCCCGGCCTTCTACCGCGCCTTCTTCGCCCAGTGCCGCCGGCTGCTGACGGACGAGGGCGTGATGCTGCTCCACACGATCGGGCGCGCGGGCAGGCCGGGGATCACCGATCGCTTCACCAGCAAATATATCTTCCCGGGCGGCTATATCCCGGCGCTGTCCGAGATCGCGCGGGGCTATGAGGGGATGCGCTTCTTCCTCACCGACCTCGAGGTGCTGCGGCTCCATTACGGCTACACGCTGGAGCATTGGTTCCACCGCACGGTGGCGGCGAAGGATGCGATCGTCGCGCTGTACGATGAACGATTCTATCGGATGTGGACCTTTTACCTGGCGGGCTCGTGCGTCGCATTCCGCACCGGGGGCATGGTCAACTACCAGCTGCAATTCTCGCGCTCGCGCCACACGCTGCCGATCACGCGCGATTATATGTTCGAAGGCGAGCGCGCGCTGGGCTGAACACCATCTAACCTGTCACCCCGGCCTCGTGACGGGGCCCGCTTCTCCACTGGACGATGCCATCGTGGTGTAAGCCGGCCGCACCGCAAGATCGTCAACGGCATCATGTTGTTGCTCGGTAGACCCCGGAACAAGTCCGGGGTGACGGATAGGGAACTGCCATCGAGCGTCACGCCGGATAGGCAGCGTTCATCCGGTCGATCTTGTCCTGCACCAACCCTTCGAGCACGGTCATGTCCACATCGGCCAGCTTCTTGATGTAGAGGCAGCCCTTGCCGGTCTTGTGCCTGCCGAGCCGGGAGAGCTCGGCGCTCTGATCGGCATTGCCGTCCAGAACGTAGAGCACCAGTTCGGCCTTTCGCGGCGAGAAGCCGATCCGGCACATCTCGCCCTCGCGGCCGCTTTCATATCTGTAGCGATAGCTGCCGAAGCCGATGATCGACGGTCCCCACATCGTCGCGGGCTCGCCGGTGAGCCGCTCCATCATCGCGGAAAGCGCCCTGGCGTCCGCCCGCCGAGTCGCGTCGGGCACCGCATCGATGAACGCATCCGCCCGCACCGGCGTGGCTTTGGTCTTCAGCTCGGCCATCGCTGCCTCCCCTGAGTCGCGTGGCGCGCAGGATGCACCCGCCACAAAGGTTGCGGAAGCGGCACGTCGCCCGTAAGCGCGCATCCGTTCCCCATACCCGGAGTCGCAAGCCCATGTCCGATCAGATCAACCGCGTCGTCCTCGCCTATTCGGGCGGGCTGGACACGAGCGTGATCCTGAAATGGCTCCAGCAGACCTATAATTGCGAGGTGGTGACCTTCACCGCCGATCTCGGCCAGGGCGAGGAGCTCGAGCCCGCGCGCAAGAAGGCCGAGATGGCCGGCGTGAAGCCCGAGCATATCTTCATCGACGACCTGAAGGAGGAGTTCGTCAAGGACTTCGTCTTCCCGATGATGCGCGCCAACGCGCTGTACGAGGGGTTGTACCTGCTCGGCACCTCGATCGCACGGCCGCTGATCGCCAAGCGCCAGATCGAGATCGCCAAGATGGTCAATGCCGATGCGGTCAGCCACGGCGCGACCGGCAAGGGCAACGATCAGGTCCGCTTCGAGCTGGGCTATTACGCGCTGGCGCCCGACATCAAGGTGATCGCGCCGTGGCGCGAATGGGACCTCACCAGCCGTACCCGGCTGATCGAGTTCGCCGAGCAGCACCAGATCCCGGTGAGCAAGGACAAGCGCGGCGAGGCGCCGTTCTCGACCGACGCGAACCTCCTCCACACCTCGTCTGAGGGCAAGGTGCTCGAGAATCCGTGGGACGAGGTCCCCGACTATGTCTATTCGCGCACGGTCAATCCGGAGGACGCCCCGGACACGCCCGAGACGATCACGATCGATATCGAGCGCGGCGACGGCGTCGCGCTGAACGGTGTGGCGATGTCGCCCGCGACGCTGCTCGCGGCGCTCAACGAGCTGGGCCGCAAGCACGGCATCGGCCGCCTCGATCTGGTCGAGAACCGCTTCGTCGGCATGAAGTCGCGCGGCATGTACGAGACGCCGGGCGGCACCATCTATCACCTTGCGCATCGCGGCATCGAGCAGATCACGCTCGACCGCGGCGCTGCGCACCTCAAGGACGAGCTGGCGCCGAAATATGCCGAGCTGATCTATAACGGCTTCTGGTTCGCGCCCGAGCGCGAGATGCTGCAGGCGGCGATCGACTATTCGCAGGAGAAGGTCACCGGGACCGTCCGCCTGAAGCTCTACAAGGGCAGCGTGATCGTGACCGGGCGCAAGTCGCCTTACTCGCTGTATTCGGAGAAGGTCGTGACCTTCGAGGACGACCAGGGCGCCTACGACCAGCGCGACGCAGCGGGCTTCATCAAGCTCAACGCGCTGCGGCTAAGGCTGCTCGGGCGGCGGGACGCCTGATCGATTCCAATATCGTCACCCCGGCCTTGTGCCGGGGTCCACCATGCCGAAAGCGCTGTGCGACGGGGTTCAGCCACGTCGCTTGGCGATGCGTGGACCCCGGAACAAATCCGGGGTGACCGTTGGGGAATTGATTATCCCGCGTTCGACGCCGGCGTGTTGACGCCCATCGACTGGAGATATTTCCGCACGTTCCGCGCCGCCTGGCGCAGGCGCTGCTCGTTCTCGACCATGGCGATGCGGACATAGCCCTCGCCATTCTCGCCATAGCCGACACCCGGTGCGACCGCGACCTTGGCCTCGGTCAGTAGCTGCTTGGAGAATTCCAGCGAGCCCAGATGCGCCAGGGCCGGCGGCAGCGGCGCCCAGGCGAACATCGATGCGGGCGGACTCGGGATGTCCCAGCCGGCGCGGCTGAAGCTCTCGACCAGCACGTCGCGGCGCTTGTGATAGAGTTGGCGGTTGCGCTCGACGATGTCCTGCGGGCCGTTCAGCGCTGCGCAGGCGGCGGCCTGGATCGGCGTGAAGGCGCCGTAATCGAGATACGACTTCACCCGCGACATCGCCGCGATCAGTTGCTTGTTGCCCACCGCGAAGCCCATTCGCCAGCCGGCCATCGAATAGGTCTTGGAAAGCGAGGTGAACTCGATCGCGACATCCTTCGCGCCCTTCACCTGCAGGATCGAGACGGTCGGGTTGCCGTCGAAATAGAGCTCGGAATAGGCGAGGTCGGAGATGATCCAGACCTTGTTCTCTTTCGCCCAGGCGACAAGCCGCTCGTAAAAGGCGAGGTCGACGGTCTCCGCCGTGGGATTGGACGGATAGTTGACCACCAGGATCGACGGGCGCGGCACGGTGAAGGCGATCGCCCGCTCGAGGCTCTCGAAATAATGCGCGTCGGGCGTGGTGGGCACCGCACGGATCGTGGCACCCGCGATGATGAACCCGAAGGTGTGGATTGGATAGCTCGGGTTCGGCGCGAGCACCACGTCGCCCGGCGCGGTGATCGCGGTGGCGAGGCTGGCGAGCCCCTCCTTCGATCCCATCGTCACCACGACCTCGCTCTCGGGATCGATGTCGACGCCGAAGCGGCGGGCGTAATAGTTCGCCTGGGCGCGGCGCAGGCCCGGGATGCCCTTGGACTGCGAATAGCCGTGCGCGTCGGGCTTGCGCGCGACCTCGATCAGCTTCTCGATGACATGGTCGGGCGGCGGCAGGTCCGGGTTGCCCATGCCGAGGTCGATGATGTCCTCGCCTGCCGCCCGCGCCGCTGCCCGCATGCCGTTGACTTCGGCGATGACGTACGGGGGCAGGCGCTTGATGCGGTAGAACTCTTCGGACATTTCCTCATCTTTCGAGAGTTGGAGGGCGGCACGTGACTGTGCCGTGCCGGGTTTCTACGCCATAAGCGCCGCGTCGGGAATGACGAGTTGCGTGCGGTGCGCTAAAAGCAGCGCTTGAAGAGGATAGCATGGCCGAAACCGCGACGCCGAAGCCCCCTAAGCTCGAGGATCTGCAGCACTGGACCTGGGTCTTGGGCCGGGCGCAGCAGATGATGCTGGAGCATGGCCTCGACGTGCTCGAGCATGCCCCGGCCGCGCCGCCGTTCGGCACGCTGCTCGATCCGACCGCGGCGATGCGCGCAGGCGCGGGCTTCTGGGCCGATACCATGCAGCTGTGGCAACGCTTCCTCGATCCGCAGAACGCCAAGCCGTTCGAGGAGACGCCCGAACAGGCGCGCGACAAGCGCTTCAAGGCGCCGCAATGGCGCGAGGAGCCGGTGTTCGATTTCCTGCGGCAGAGCTATTTCGTCATCGCCGATCATTTGCTGAAGGGCGTCGATTCGCTCGAAGGCGTCGATCCCAAGCACAAGGACCAGCTCCGCTTCGCGACGCGCGGCTTCATCGATGCGATCAGCCCGACCAATTTCCCCGCGACCAATCCCCAGGTGATCGAGAAGATCGTCGAGACCAAGGGAGAGAGCCTGCTCAAGGGCCTGCAGCACATGCTGAACGACCTGGGCAAGGGGCAGATGACGCAGACCGCGGAGGGCGCGTTCGAGCTGGGCCGCAACCTGGCGATGACCCCGGGCAAGGTCGTCAAGCGCACGCCGCTCTACGAGCTGATCCAATATTCGCCGACCACGGAACAGGTCTACAAGACGCCGCTGATCATCTTTCCGCCCTGGATCAACCGCTTCTACATCCTGGATCTCACCCCCGAGAAGAGCTTCATCCGCTGGGCGGTCGGCCAGGGGCTGACCGTGTTCGTCGTCTCGTGGAAGTCCGCCGACGCGAGCATGAAGCATGTCGTCTGGGACGATTATGTCGAACAGGGCCAGATCGACGCGATCGACACGGTGCGCGACCTGCTCAAGGTCGATGCCGTGCACGCGATCGGCTATTGCGTGGCGGGGACGACGCTGGCGGCGACGCTGGCGGTGCTCGCCGCGCGCGGAGAGGCCGAGAAGGTGAAGAGCGCGACCTTCTTCACCGCGCAGGTCGATTTCTCCGAGGCCGGCGATCTTTCGATGTTCGTCGACGACGACCAGCTCGCGATGATCCGGAGCCTGGGCGCAGAAGGCTTCCTCGACGGTCGCTACATGGCGACGACGTTCAACCTGCTGCGCGGCCGCGACCTGATCTGGAACTACGTCACCAACAATTATCTGATGGGGCAGGACTACGCCCCGTTCGATCTGCTCCACTGGAATTCGGACGTCACCAACCTGCCGTCCGCCTGGCATATGAGCTATCTCACCGACCTCTACCGCGACAACAAGCTGGTGACGCCGGGCGCGCTCTCGATCGGAGGCACGCCGATCGATCTGACCAGGGTAGAGACGCCGACCTATATCCAGGCCGGCCGCGAAGATCACATCGCGCCGGCGCAGAGTGTCTGGAAGATAACGCATTATTTCAAGGGGCCGCTCAAGTTCGTTCTGGCGGGGTCCGGTCATATCGCCGGCGTGGTCAATCCGCCTTCCGCGGAGAAATATCAGTACTGGACCAATAATAATCGCGTAGACACACTTTCGGAGTTCTTTGCGGGCGCAAAAGAGACTAAGGGAAGCTGGTGGCCCGACTGGATGGGCTGGCTGGACGGGCAGGACGGCGACAAGGTGGCTGCAAAAGCTGCACGTGTCCCCGGCAAGGGCAGGCTGAAGCCGCTCGAAGATGCGCCCGGGAGCTATGTGAAGACGCGCTAAGGTCATGAATCCGTAGCGAAAATGTCTCATGTTGCAGTGCAACATTTTCCCCTTGCAATTCCCACAACAAACGCTTAAATGTTGCATCGCAGCAATTAGCTAAGGGAGCCATATCATGGCTAGCAAGGGTCCGAAGACCGGTACGGCCAAGCCCGCCGCTCCGAAGCCCGCGGCGCAGCCGAAAAAGCCGGCCGCGCCCAAGGCGAAAATTGTTGCCCCCGCGGTTGAGAAGCCCGCGCCGGAGCCCGTTGTCGAGACGATCGTCCCGGCCGCGGCAGCCGAGCCGGTCCCGTCCGTGGAAGCAGCACCGCAGGAAGTGATTGAAACCGTAGAAGCCGTGGCCGAGCCCGTTGTCGAGGCTGTCACGGAAACCGCAACCAGCGCCGCCGCCGAAACAGTCGTGGCGCCCGCCGTCAAGGAAACCGTGAAAATGGCTACCATCGAGAACACCGTCGAGAACAACACCGCCAAGGCCCAGGCCTTCTTCGCCGACTTCAACGACCGCACCAAGGCGGCCGTCGAGAAGTCGACCAAGCTGGTCGAAGAAGCCAATGAGTTCGCCAAGGGCAATGTCGAGGCGCTCGTCGAGAGCGGCCGCATCGCCGCCAAGGGCTTCGAGTCGTTCGGTCAGGAAGCCGCCGAGTACAGCCGCAAGTCGTTCGAGAGCGCAACTGCCGCGCTGAAGACCCTCGCGACCGTCAAGTCGCCGGCCGACTTCTTCAAGCTGCAGAGCGAGTTCGTTCGCGGCGCGTTCGACTCGTATGTCGCCGAAGCTTCGAAGACCACCGAAGCGATGCTCAAGCTTGCCGGCGATGCCGCGCAGCCGCTGTCGAACCGCGTTGCGGTTGCAGCCGAGAAGGTGAAGACCGCCGCATAAGCAGTCTTTTCCCGCGTATCTGGGAAAAAGCGTGGAGGGGCGGTTGCCGTAAGGCAGCCGCCCCTTCTCCGTTCCGGCGCGAGAAATCAGGGTTATCGCGCCGCAGCGGCCTTGCCCTCATCGCGGTGCCATCATATTTTCACGATACAAATGGCTGAAAACCCCGAAACACTGATCCGCATGGCCGAAGACGGCGACAATGACGACCGGGGCAACGACCCATCGGTTGGCTTGGCGACGCGCACCCGCACGCGGACCAAGAAGCCGACGCCGTACCGCGTGCTGATGCTCAACGACGATTACACCCCGATGGAGTTCGTCGTGCTGTGCCTGCAGCGCTTCTTCCGGATGAACATGGAAGAGGCGACGCGGGTGATGCTCCACGTCCACCAGCGCGGCGTGGGCGTGTGCGGCGTGTTCAGCTATGAGGTGGCGGAAACCAAGGTGAGCCAGGTGATCGACTTCGCCCGGCAGAATCAGCACCCGCTGCAATGCACACTCGAAAAGGCGTGAGGGGCTAAACTCTCTCTCGTTCGCCCTGAGCTAACCCGTAGACTCATAAATCGCGAATGGCGGAAATTGGGTGGGAAGCGCCCGGTCCGCAATCCGAGCAGGCAAATTGGAAAGCGGACGTCGCTTCGCATACGCTCCCCGGATGAGCGCAAAGCACAACACGATGATCGCCACTAAAGCCAAGGTCGAACTTGAGCGGTTGGGCTTCCGTCAGCGGGGGCGATCCCGACTCTGGCTCGCGGATCATGAGTCATGGTTGAACGTGATCGAGTTCACGCCGGATCGCTGGACAAAAGGTATATCGCTCATGAATGCCGCTCATTGGCTCTGGGCGGGAACGGGTTTTTTGGCATTTAATGAAGCCGTCCCGTCCAGACGGCACGCCGTGTTCGAGACGGACGAGCAGTTTGCGGAGGCCGTGTCGGAGATCGTGCAAGAAGCCGCAAGCAAGGCGGAAGAGATGTGGGAGCGGTTCTCGTCGCTTGAGAGTACAGCAGCATTTATGATTGATCGTGCCCGATCGTCCCCGGACAGAATGCAGTCTAGCTGGTGGGGTTATGAGGCTGGCATCGTTTCTGGCCTGTGCGGTGACTTCGGCGGTGCGAGGAGCTTTCTGCACGGCATTACGGACGACCGCGTCACCCAGCATGCCGTACCGTTGCTGCCCCTCATGGGTAGCCCAAAGCAGTTTGTTAGCCGGGTGAACGAGCTCGTCGTTCGGCAGCGTGACGCTCTCAACCTGACTCCCTTGGAGCGCCTGCCATTCTGAAGACTGCGCTCCGGCAGCTTTGGGTGCCGCCTTGCGGCCTTAAGAATGGCCGAGCTTGGGGCGAAAGCGGTCATTTGCGGCTATGGGTTCACGACCTGGTCGAAGGGCGTGATCGCGACGGTTCCACGTAGTCCGCCCTTCGGTAAGCTCAGGGCGAACGTCCAGTGAAAAGCGGCCCCGGCTAGCCTCGCGGCTTGGGCAGCCAGCCCAGATCGAGCCCCTCGTACCGATTCACGTAATTCGCCGCCCGTGCCAATGCGCGCTCGTCGACCAGCGTGACTCGGCCGGCCTCGCGAGCGATCAGCCCTTCCTCCTCGAGCTGGCGCAGCATGCGGTTGACATGCACCGCGGTGAGCCCCGTCGCGTCGCCGATCTCCTCCTGCGTCAGGCCAAGCGCGAAAGCGTTGGACATGCCCTTGTCGATCGCGCGCAGGCGGTTGCGCAGCTCGAGCAGCAGCGCGGCGACGCGCGCCTTGGCGCTGGTGCGGCCCAGCGCGGCGAGGCGATCGGTCAGTGCGACGCGCTCGATCTGGCTATAGACCAGGATCATGCCGGACAGCCTCGGATGATCGACCATCAATTCGGCCAGCACCGAGCGATCGAACGGACACACCACGCAATCCGACAGCGCACACAGGGTCTCGGGCGCCTCGCGATACATTGCGCTCGATATGCCCAGCATGTCGCCGGGGAACAGGAAGCGCAGGATCTGCCGGCTGCCGTCGTCGAGCAGCACATAGCTCATCATCAGCCCCTTGCGGAGGATGAACAGCTCGCCACAGGCCTCGTTCTCACGCTGCAGCACTGCTCCGCGGCGCACATGCCGCTGGCGTTCCTCCAGTCTCTCGAGCGCCCTCCTTTCGGGGGACGTCAGATCGACCAGCTCGCTCAACACTTCGGCGAAACAACTACCAGACACGCTTTGGAATTCCCCCCACCGCGCCTGCAAAGCAGTCCAACGGAATCAATGCATTAAAATCGATCAAGCATGGGAAAGAGAGCTGTGCTTGCGCGGGACGCGGGACGAGCTAGAAGCTCGACTATGGACCGTATTCTCATCCGTGGCGGCAATCGCCTTTCCGGCAAGATTGCAATTTCGGGCGCGAAGAACAGCGCGCTCACGCTCATGCCCTGCGCATTGCTGACGGATGAGCCGCTGACGCTGCGCAATCTGCCGCGCCTCGCCGACGTCGACAGCTTCGGCCACCTGCTGAACGAGCTCGGCGCGTCGACCGCGATCGAGGGCACGCGGCCCAGCGATTTCGGACGCGTCATGACGATCCGTGCGGGCAACCTCACCTCGACGGTCGCGCCCTATGACATCGTGCGGAAAATGCGCGCGTCGATCCTGGTGCTCGGCCCGGTGCTGGGCCGCGCGGGCGAGGCGACGGTGTCGCTGCCGGGCGGCTGCGCGATCGGCAACCGCCCGATCGACCTGCACCTGAAGGCGCTGGAGGCGATCGGCGCGGAGATCGAGCTGGCGGCGGGCTATGTGAAGGCAAGTGCGCCCGGCGGACGGCTGAGGGGCGGCAAATATCGCTTTCCGGTGGTTTCGGTCGGTGCGACCGAGAACGTGCTGATGGCGGCGGTGACCGCCAAGGGCGGCACGATCCTGGAGAATGCCGCGCGCGAGCCCGAGATCGTCGACCTGTGCAACATGCTCGTCGCGATGGGCGCCTCGATCCATGGCATCGGCACCGAGACGCTGGAGATCGAGGGCCGCGACCGGCTGCACGGCGCGACCTATGCGGTGATGCCGGACCGGATCGAGGCGGGCAGCTATGCCTGCGCGGCGGCGATCACCGGCGGCGATGTCGAGCTGGTCGGCGCGGCGGCGGGGGACATGCGCGCTACTCTCGATGCGCTGATCGAGGCGGGTATCACCGTCGAGGAGACGGCCGACGGCATCCGCATCGCCGCGCCGAACGGCATCAAGCCGCTGACGCTCAACACCGCGCCGTTCCCGGGCTTCGCCACCGACATGCAGGCGCAGTTCATGGCGATGCTGTGCAAGGCCGACGGCGCCAGCGTGCTGACCGAGACGATCTTCGAGAACCGCTACATGCACGTGCCCGAGCTGGCGCGGATGGGTGCGAACATCGAGGTGCACGGCCGCACCGCAGTGGTCCGCGGCGTCGACAAGATGGTCGGCGCGCCGGTGATGGCGACCGACCTGCGCGCGTCGATGAGCCTGATCCTCGCCGGGCTGGTCGCCGAGGGCGAGACCCAGGTGCAGCGCGTCTATCACCTCGATCGCGGCTATGAGCGGCTCGAGGAAAAGCTCCAGGGCGTCGGCGCCGATATCGAGCGCGTCGGCGACGGCTGAGGCG
>JBEVLV010000071.1:0-6312 GCA_040508955.1 Sphingomonas sp.
GGCCGCAACAAGCTGATCGCCGGGGTCGACGAATTCTATCTCGGCCGGGTCCAGGTCGGCCAGCAGGCGCGGATGGACTGGGCGGGCAAGACCTTTGCGGCCAAGGTCACCAAGATCTATCCGCAGGTGCAGAACGGCCAGTTCCAGGTCGATCTCCAGTTCACCGGCGGCGAGCCGCCCCAGCTCCAGCGCGGCCAGACGATGCAGGCGCGGCTGACGCTCGGCGATCCGGCGCCCGCGTTGCTGATCCCCAACGGCGCCTTCTACAACGAGACCGGCGGCGCCTGGATCTTCGTGGTGACTCCCGACGGCCGGACCGCGATCAAGCGCACCGTCCGGCTGGGCCGCCGCAACACCGAATATGTCGAGGTGCTCGAAGGGCTCGAGCCCGGCGAGAAGGTGCTGACCTCTCCTTACACCGGATATGCCGACAAGGATCGGCTCGACCTGACCAAATGATTGCACAGAAAGGGATATCGATGCTGACGATGCGCGAGCTTTCGAAGGTCTACCGTACCGACACCGTCCAGACGACCGCGCTGGACTCGATCGATCTCCATATCGCGGAGGGCGAGTTCGTCGCGATCATGGGGCCCTCGGGCTGCGGCAAATCGACCCTGCTCAACATGATCGGCATGCTCGATAGCCCATCGAGCGGCTCCTACGACTTCAACGGCAAGGAAGTCGCGGGGCTTTCGGAAAGCAAGCTCGCCGACGTCCGCAAGGAGAATATCGGCTTCATTTTCCAGAGCTTCAATCTGGTCGACGAGCTTAGCGTCCGCGACAATGTCGAGCTGGCCTTGCTTTACCACAACGTGCCCGCCTCCGAGCGCAAACGCCGGGTGGACGAGGTGATGGACAAGGTCGGCATCGCCCACCGCGCCAAGCATCGTCCCAGCCAGCTCTCGGGCGGCCAGCAGCAGCGCGTCGCGGTGGCCCGCGCGCTGGTCGCCTCGCCCAAGCTGATCCTGGCCGACGAGCCGACCGGCAATCTCGACACGCATCACGGCGAGGAGGTGATGCGCATGCTCCAGACGCTCAACGGCGAAGGCTCGACGATCGTGATGGTGACGCACTCGCCCGCGCATGCCGATTTCGCCGGGCGGATCGTGAGCATGCTCGACGGCCGCATCCTCCAGGAGCGCCGCCGGGCGGCGTGAGGAAAGCCGGGAACCAATAGCCGTCACCCCGGCGAAGGCCGGGGGCCAGAGCCAAGCAATGCGTCGCTTGTGATTCTGGATCCCGGCCTTCGCCGGGATGACGAAGAGAAGGGGATTGGGGTCATGTGGCGGAACTATATCGTGATCGCGCTCCGGCTGCTGGCGCGCAACCGCGTCTATGCCGCGATCAACGTGGGCGGGCTCGCGCTCGGGCTCGCCGGCTGCCTGCTGATCCTCAACTATGTCCGCTACGAGCGCGCCTATGACAGCTGGCTGCCCGATAGCGGCCGGATTTATCAGGTCCAGACGACCGTCCACCCGCCGGGCCAGGCGCCCGTTCAGATGCAGACGAGCCCCTATCCGCTGCGCGAGGCGCTGCCGGCAGGTTTTCCGCAAATCGAAACGGTGACGTCGATTTCATCCGGAAAGACCGTCACCGAGCATGACGGCCAGCCGATGTTCATCGACTGGGCCGGCGTCGACCGCGACTTTTTCAAGGTCTTCGATCTCCCCTTCGCGCAGGGTTCGGCGGCGGGCGTGCTGCGCGATGCCGATGCGATCGTGCTCACCGAAAGCGAGGCGATCCGCCAGTTCGGGACGGCCAACGCACTCGGCAAGCTGCTCAGTCTCGGTGCTGGCTCGGGCAAGCGCGACGTTCGCATCGCCGGCGTGCTGCGCGATTTGCCGCGCAACACCAGCCTCAAGCTGGGCATCATCCGCGTACGCGGCCCCGAGCAGATCCCGGATCAGGGCTGGGGCAATTTCAACCAGCAGCATTACGTCAAGCTGCGCCCGGGCGCCTCCGCTGCGGCGATCAATGCCGCGTTCCCCGCCTGGGAGAAGCGCACGATCCCGACCGAGGTGATCGACGGCAAGCCTGCGACGATGTCCGATCTCTTCGATTTCCGGCTGGCGCCGCTCCGCGACGTGCATCTGGGGACGGTGCAGGAGGGCGCGCTGGTGCCCGGCGGCGATCCGCGTTCGCTGGCCACCTTCGCGATCGTCGCGCTGCTCACGCTCGGCATGGCGGTGATGAACTTCATCAATCTCTCGACGGCGCGCGCCACCCAGCGTGCGCGCGAGGTGGCGCTGCGCAAGGTGCTCGGCGCGTCGCGCGGGCAGTTGATCGTCCAGTTCCTGGGCGAGAGCCTGGTGATGGCGCTGGCCGCGATGCTGCTCGCGCTGACCATCGTCGAGCTGGCGACGCCGTGGATCTCGGCCTGGCTCGGCGCGGATCTGCGCATCGCCTATCTGGGGCCGAACGGCATGTTCTGGCCCGCGCTCGGCCTGTTTGCAGCGACCGGATTGCTGGGCGGGCTGTATCCGGCCTTCTATCTCAGTCGCTTCAAGCCCGCCGATGTGCTGCGCGCCAACAAATCCTCAGTCGAGACGCCGGGCAATGGCCATTTCCGTACGGCCCTGGTCCTGTTCCAGTTCGCCATCGCGATCGGGCTGATCGCCTCGACCTGGGTGATCTATTCGCAGACCCGCTACGTCGAGACGGTCGATCCCGGCTATCGTCGCGACGGGCTGGTCCAGATCGCCAATGCCTGGCGCTTCACCCAGGGCTCCGAATATGAAGCGGCCCGTTCCGAACTGCTCAAGATCCCGGGCGTGACCGGCGTCGGCCGCACTGGCCTGGGAATCGGCTGGTCGCTCAAGGCGATCCGGCTGATGCAGGCGCCGGGCGTGCGTGCCTATGGCAATTACGTCTCGATGGGCATGTACGCGATCGATGCGGAATTCCTGCAGACCATGGGGATCGTGCCCGTTGCCGGCAGGCTGCTCGGCGAACGCCACGCTGCGGACCGCGCGCGCGATGGGGAAGGGCGCATTCTCGGCGATCGGAGCGTGAACGTCGTGGTCAACCGTGCGGCCGCGGTCGTTTTCGGCTATCGCGCGCCCCAGGCGGCGATCGGCCAGCCGGTGCGGATCGCGATCGACGGCGGAATCATGGCGCCGGCGACGATCGTGGGGGTGGTCGAGAATAGCCGCTTCCGCACCGCGCGCGAGGCGATCGAGCCGACCGTCTATGTCAACGACCCGGTCCAGACCAGCACGGTGCTCGTCCGCTACGCTGCGGCGCGTCCGGGCGAGGTGATGGCGGCGTTGAACCGGGTATGGCGCAAGTTCGAGCCCGAGATCCCGTTCGAGGCGCGCTTCGCCGATGACATCGTTCGCGAGCTCTATGCTGCCGATCGGGCGCGAGGTGCACTGTTCGCGGCATTCTCCGCCCTCGCGGTGCTGATCTCCTGCCTTGGCCTCTACAGCCTCGCCGCGTTCGCCACCGAGCGGCGGACCAGGGAGATCGGCATCCGCAAGGTGCTCGGTGCCAAGGTGCTCGACATCGTCCGGCTGCTCGCCTGGCAATTCTCCAAGCCGGTGGTGCTCGCCAATCTGATCGCCTGGCCGGTGGCCTGGTGGGCGATGCGCGATTGGCTGAATACGTTCGATGCGCGGATCGCGCTGACGCCGACGCCCTTCGCCCTGGCCGGACTGATGGCGCTCGCCATCGCGCTGGCCACGGTGGCCGGGCATGCGATCCGCGTCGCCCGCACCAATCCCATCCACGCTCTCCGCTACGAGTAGGACCAAGACATGTGGCGCAACTACCTGACCGTCGGTCTCCGGGCGCTTGCCAAGAACCGCACCTATGCCTTCATCAACATCTTCGGGCTGGCGACCGGCCTGGCGGCGTGCCTGCTGATCCTGGTCTATGTCCAATATGAGCGCAGCTATGACGACTGGCTGCCCGAGGGCGATCGAACCTATCAATTCCAGGTTTATTACCAGAGCAAGGACACGTCGGACGCGTTCGACAATCAGGGCGCGCCCTATGTCACCAAGGCGGCGCTGCTGAAGGACTTCCCGCAGATCGAGCACGCCGTCTTCATGGGCGGACCCGACGTCACGCTGATCAAGGACGGCCGCGCGATCGCGCTGGAGGATGTCCGGCTGGTCGATGCACCCTTCTTCGACACGATCGCGCTGCCGCTGGTGCAGGGCGATGCCAAGGCGCTTACGCAGCCGGGCACGCTGGCGCTGTCGCAGACCCAGGCGACCAAGCTGTTCGGCACGCAGAACGTGGTCGGCAGGATCGCCACCCTGCTCACCAACGGGAAGAAGGCGGATTACCGGATCACCGGCGTCTTCAAGGACCTGCCCAAGAATTCGCACATGGCCATCGGCGCGCTCGTCCGCGTCGACTTTCCCAGCCTGTTCGGGCCCAATGACGGCTTCCTGACGCAATGGGGGTGGACCAGCGGTGCGGTCTATCTGAAGCTGCGGCCGGGCGTCGATGCAGCTGCGATCAATCGCCAGTTGGATGCGTGGAAAAAGCGCAACATCCCGGACGAGATGTTCAACGGCCAGCGTACCAACGCGGGAGACGAGCGCACCTATCTGCTGACCGCCGCGCGTGACGTCCATCTCGGCAGGGCGCAGGGCTCGGCGATGACGCCGGGTAACGACGCGCGCTCCATCGCCACCTTCGCGATCATCGCTTTCCTGATCCTGGGTATGGCGTGCATGAACTTCACCAACCTGGCGACGGCGCGCGCCAGCCAGCGGGCGCGGGAAGTGGCGCTGCGCAAGGTGCTCGGCGCCACGCGGCGCCAGTTGATGGCGCAGTTCCTGGGGGAGTCGATCCTGCTCGCCGCCATCGCGATGCTGCTCGCCCTGGCGCTGACCGAAGCGGTGCTGCCTTGGTTCTCCAATTTCCTCGATGCCCAGCTGACGCTCCATTATTTCGGGTCGGATGGTATGATCCTGCCGATCCTTGCGCTCGTGCTGCTGGTCGGCGCGGCCGGGGGGCTCTATCCGGCTCTGTATCTCTCGCGCTTCCAGCCCGCGCGCGTGCTCAAGGCGAACAAGTCCGCATCCGAGACCGAGGGATCGGGCCGGCTGCGCGGTGCGCTGGTGGTGGTGCAGTTCTCGGTGTCTATCGGGCTGATGATCTGCACGGCGATCGTCTATGGCCAGACGGTCTATGCCCGTTCGCTCGATCCCGGATACAAGCGTGACGGTCTGATCCAGCTGAGCGGCATCGGCTCGAAAGCCCTTCACGATCAGATCGAGGATCTGACCCGGGCGATCGCCAAGGTTCCCGGGATCCAGAGCGTGGGCAGGACGGGGCTTGGCGTGAATACCGGCAGCAGTTCCACCACGGCGGTGATCGTTCCGGGCCACCCCGATCCGGTCAAGATCGGCATCTACGGCGTCGATGGCGGCTATTTCCAGACCATGGGCATCCGTACCCTGGCGGGGCGCGTCTTCGATGCGAACCGTCCGGCGGACGACATGACGACGCCGCGGCCCGAGGATCCCAAGGCCGAGCAGGCGCTGGTCAATCGCGGCGGCTATATCGTCCTCAACGAAGCGGGAGTGAAGCGGATGGGCTTCGCCAATCCCCAGGATGCGGTCGGCAGGACCATCAAATATGGCGTCGAGGACAAATATGGGGGCACGATGAACCTGACGATCATCGGTGTCGTCGCGGATTCGCGCTTCCGCACCATCGCCACGCCGATCGAGCCGATCATGTTCCTGTTCGACCGCGCCAATGTCGATTGGCTGGTGGCGCGCTACAGCGGCGACCCGATGGCCGCCCGCGCAGGCATCGAGACGGTATGGCGCCGCTATGCGCCGGACGTGCCGTTCGATGCCGATTTCAGCGACCAGGTGATGGCGCGCACCTACAAGCGGATGGATGCGCGGGCGCAGATGTTCGGCATGTTCGCGCTGCTCGCGGTGATCATCGGCTGTCTGGGGCTGTTCGGCCTGGCCGCCTTCACGGCCGAGCGCCGGACCAAGGAGATCGGCATCCGCAAGGTGCTCGGCGCGCGCACCTTCGACATCGTCCGGCTGCTGGTGTGGCAATTCACCCGGCCGGTGGTGATCGCCAACCTGATCGCTTGGCCAGTGGCGTGGTGGGTGATGCGCGACTGGCTCAACCAGTATGATGCGCGGATCGCGCTGGGCCCGTTGCCGTTCGTCGGCGCGGGGCTGGTCGCGCTGCTCATCGCGGTGGCGACGATCGGCGCGCATGCCTTCCGCGTGGCGCGCACCAACCCGGTCTACGCGCTGCGCTACGAATAGCGTCCGGGGCTCCCCTCGTGGCCCCGGACGTGCGGGCGAGCGGTTGCCCCCGCTC
>JBEVLV010000072.1:0-15193 GCA_040508955.1 Sphingomonas sp.
GGTGGCTTGCGGAGTCGGGGCAGGGGCCGGGGCGGCGGCGCCCGGCGTGCTGGCGCGGGCGTCGCGGCCGTCGCCCTCGGGCGCGGCGACGATGTCGCGGGTCGTGCTGCCCTTGTCGACCACGTTGGTGGTCGGGCTGCCCGCCGTGCTCCGCGCGCCGAGATCGGCGCCGGTGCGGCCGGCCGCGTCGAGCGTCGCATTCTCCGAGGCGCTGCGCGCGGCCGATCCGCCGAACAGCGCGTCGAGCGCCTGGTTGGCGGGCGAGGTGTCCTGCGGGCGCGCGGCGCCCGGCTGCGGGGGAACCAGCGCGAAATCGGGCGGGATCACCAGCGGCGCCTGGCGCGCCACAGCGAATTCGTCGGGACGCACGCGGTCATAGCCCTTCTTGCCGCAGGCCGAGAGCGAGGCCGCGAGCGCGACGCCCGCCGCAATGATGATGACCTTACGCATTGACTTCATTCTCCAGAGGGGCCGGCGACTTGGCCGCTTTATCGCGCACGAAAAGCGCGCGGATCAACAGGATCAGCACGCCGATGGTAATCGCCGCATCGGCGACATTAAAGACCAAAAAGGGGCGCCATTCGCCGAAGTGCAGATCGGCGAAATCGACGACATAGCCCAGCCGGCTGCGGTCCAGGATATTGCCCAGCGCGCCGCCCAGCACCATGCCGAGCGCGATCACGTCGGGCCGCTTCTTCTCGCGCAGCATCCACCACAGCACGCCGGCGGCGATCGCGCCGGTCATCAGCACGAGCAACCAGCGCATCGTCGCGCCGCTGGCGGGCAGCAGCCCCAGCGACACGCCGACATTCTTGACGAAGCGCAGGTCGAAGATCGGCAGGAGCGTCAGCGACGCATCCTGCACGTTCAGCCCCAGCGGGCCGGTCACATAGAATTTGGCGAGCTGATCCAGCAGGAACACCAGCAGCGCCACACCCAGGCCGATCCAACGCGTCACAGTCACTTGCCCAAAACTCCGGCGCATCGGTCGCACAGTTGCCCGTCTTCCGCGACTTCGGGAAGATGGCGCCAGCATCGACCGCATTTGTGGCGCTGGGTGGGCGTGACCGTGATCGCATCGCTTTTCGTCACCGACGAGACGATGAACAGCTCGGCGAGATCCGCGCCGGACATCGGTAGATCGGTCACCGTAACCTCGGCCTCCAGGCTCGAGCGGACCTGCTTCTCGCGGCGATAAGGCTCGATCGCCTCGGTCACTGCCTGGCGCAGTGCGCGCACTTCCGCCCAGTCGGCGGTGAGGCTGGCGCCCAGTTCGGGTAGCACCGGCCATTCGAGCATGTGGACCGATTCGTCCTCGCTCGGGAAGCGCGCCTGCCACACTTCCTCGGCGGTGAAGGAGAGGATCGGCGCGGCGTAGCGGACCAGCGCGTGGAACAGCACGTCGAGCACGGTGCGATAGGCGCGACGCTTCGGATCCGTCGGCGCGTCGCAATAGAGCGAGTCCTTGCGGATATCGAAGAAGAAGGCCGACAGGTCCTCGTTCGCGAAATCGGTCAGCGCGCGGCTGTAGCGGTTGAACTCGAAATCGTTCGCGGCCTGGCGCAGCTCGGTATCGAGCTCGGCCAGCTTGTGGAGCACGTAGCGCTCCAGCTCGGGCATCTGCGCGGGCGGCAGCTTCTCGCTGTCCTCGAAGCCTTCCAGGGCGCCGAGCAGGTAGCGGAAGGTGTTGCGGAGCTTGCGGTAGGTGTCGCCGGTGCCGGCGAGCACTTCCTTGCCGATGCGGACGTCCTCGAAATAATCGGTCTGCGCGACCCAGAGGCGGAGGATGTCCGCGCCGCTCTCGCCGATGATCTTGAGCGGATCGACGACGTTGCCGAGCGACTTCGACATCTTGCGGCCGTTGCCGTCGAGCGCGAAGCCGTGGGTCAGCACCGCACCATAGGGCGCGCGGCCGCGGGTGCCCGAGCTCTCGAGCAGCGACGACTGGAACCAGCCGCGATGCTGGTCCGAGCCTTCGAGATACAGGTCGGCGCGGACGCCCTCGCCATAGCGCGCCTCGATCACGAAGCTGTGCGTCGAGCCCGAATCGAACCAGACGTCGAGGATGTCGGTGATCACCTCATGATCTTCGAGGCGATAATCGGGGCCGAGCAGCGCCTGGTGATCGGCCTGGAACCAGGCATCGGCGCCGCCGCCCCGGAATGCGTCGAGGATGCGCGCATTGACCGCGGGGTCGCGGAGATAGTCGCCGGTCGCGCGATTGACGTAGAGCGCGATCGGCACGCCCCAGGCGCGCTGGCGGCTGATCACCCAGTCCGGGCGGCCCTCGACCATCGAACGGATGCGGTTGATCGAGCGCTCGGGCACCCAGCGGGTATGCTCGATCGCATCGACCGCGATTTCGCGCAGGGTGGC
Organism: Sphingomonas sp.; assembly: GCA_040508955.1. GTDB lineage: Bacteria > Pseudomonadota > Alphaproteobacteria > Sphingomonadales > Sphingomonadaceae > Sphingomonas. The sequence goes on from JBEVLV010000072.1 coordinate 2,377, forward strand.
GCCGTTGCCGCGGGCATGGCCGGCGGTCTCCTCGCCTTCCTGCAGCTCGACGACGGGGAGCGGCGTGCTGTTTTCCGCCGCGCGGTCCATGGGGATGAACCATTGCGGGGTGGCGCGGAAGATGATCTTCGCCTTGGAGCGCCAGCTGTGCGGATAGGAGTGCGCGAAATCGTCCGACGCGGCGAGCAGCGCGCCCGCCGTGCGCAGATCGGTGCAGATCGGGCCGTCCGACGCGACGAACTTCTTGTTGATCACCGAGCCCTGGCCGCCGAGCCACAGCCAGTCGGCGCGGTACATCCCCGCGCCGTCGACCGCGAACACCGGATCGATGCCGTTGGCCTTGCAGAGCAGGAAATCGTCCTCGCCATGATCGGGCGCCATATGGACGAGGCCGGTACCGGCATCGGTGGTGACGAAGCTGGAGCCGTCGAGGAACGGGCGCGGCTTGGCGAAGAAGCCGCCGAGCTTGTGCATCGGGTGGCGGGCTACGGCGCCGGCGAGTTGCGAGCCCTTTAGAATCCCGCGCTCAATCGGCGCAGAAGAGACGCTCAAACCTGTCCTGCCCAAGAATGTACCCAATAGCTCGGACGCCACTAGTACCTTGATTTCCCTGTCGCCCTGGAAGGCCGAGAAAAACGAGTACTCAACCTCCGCCCCATAGGCCAAAGCCTGGTTCACCGGGATCGTCCACGGCGTGGTCGTCCAGATCACCGCATGCGCGCCGACCAGCTCGGGGGCGTTGGGCGCCTCGACGATCTCGAACGCAACGTCGATCTGGGTCGAGACCACGTCCTCATATTCGACCTCGGCTTCGGCCAGCGCGGTCTTCTCGACCGGGGACCACATCACCGGCTTGGCGCCGCGATAGAGCTGGCCGCTCTCGGCGAACTTGAGCAACTCGCCGGCGATGATCGCCTCGCTCTCGAACTTCATCGTCAAATACGGGTCTTCCCAGTCGCCCATCACCCCCAGCCGCTCGAACTGGGCGCGCTGCACGGCGACCCATTTCTCGGCATAGGCGCGGCATTCGGCGCGGAAGGCGACCGGATCGACCTCGTCCTTGTTGAGCTTCTTGGCGCGATAGGCCTCCTCGACCTTCCACTCGATCGGCAGGCCGTGGCAGTCCCAGCCGGGGACATAGGGCGCGTCCTTGCCCATCAGGGTCTGCGAGCGGACCACGATGTCCTTGAGGATCTTGTTCATGGCGTGGCCCATGTGAATGTCGCCATTCGCATAGGGTGGGCCGTCATGGAGCAGGAAGCGCTCGCGGCCCGCTCGCTGCTCGCGCAGCTTCTGGTACAGGCCGATCTTCGCCCAGCGCTCCAGGATCGCCGGTTCCTTTTGGGCAAGGCCGGCCTTCATGGGGAAATCGGTCTTCGGCAGGAAGACGGTGTCGCGGTAGTCGGTTTGGTCGCTCATGAGTGCGCGCGGATTAGAGGATGGCTCGGCCACATGCAAAGCCGATGTTGTTAGGGCCTGGTTAGGCACGATTCGCCGGAACGGCGAGGGCTTCCCGCGCGTCGAAGCCTGCATGGAGATGCAAACACATAGCGAAGAGCACCGGGAGGGCGATGAGATCGCCGATCTGGCACGGCATTATCTGCTGGAGCCCGGGATCCAGGGCGTCGAGCGGGTCGATGCGCATATCGATCGCGCCATGGCCGATTCGCGCTGGGACGATATGAGCATGTGGCACCGCGTGCGGCTGCGGCTGATTCGGTTTCAGCGCGAGCGGGCAATGGCACAGCAGCTGGGCTGCGAACCCCTCTTCTAGATCCCGAGCAGCGCTCGCGCCTTGGCGGCGTCGGCATCCATCTGCACCTTGAGCGATTCGAGCGTGTCGAACTTCGCCTCGGGCCGGAGATAGTCGATCAGCGAGACCTCGATCACCTGGCCATAGAGATCGCCGGAGAAGTCGAAGAAATAGCTTTCGAGTAGCTCGATCGGCGGATCGAAGCTCGGGCGGATACCGAGATTGGCGACGCCGTTCAGCACGCGCCCGTCGGCGAGCCGGCCGGTCACCGCATAGATGCCGTAGGCAGGACGCAGATAGTTGGCGAGACGCATGTTCGCGGTGGGATAGCCGAGCTGGCGGCCCAGTTTCGCGCCGCCCTCGACCGTGCCCTCGATCGCGAAGGGACGGGTGAGCAGCGTCGCGGCGTCGCGCGGGCGCCCGGCCTTCAGATGCGCGCGGACGCGGCTGGAGGAGACGGTCTCGCCACCCAGCGCGACCGGCGGCACCGCGACCGCGGTGAAGCCGAGTTCCTCGCCCAGCCGGGCCAGCATCGCCACATCGCCTTCGCGGCCCTTGCCGAAGGTGAAGTCGTTGCCGGTCACCACGCCGCCGACGCCGAACGCCTCGACCAGCCGCTCGGCGGCGAAGGCACGGGCGCTCAGGCTCGCCAGCGCTGCGTCGAACGGGAAGACGAGCATCGCGTCGGCGCCGGCATCGGCGAACAGGCGTTCGCGCTGATCGAGCGTGGTCAGGCGGAAATGCTCTGAATCGGGCTGGAAATAGCGCCGCGGGTGCGGATCGAAGGTGCCGACGATCGCAGGGCGTCCGGCGGCGTGCGCATCGGCGACCGCGCGGCCGACCACCGCCTGGTGGCCCAGATGAAATCCGTCGAAATTGCCGAGCGCGACGATCGCGTCCCGGAAAGGAAGCGGAACCGCCGAGCCGCCGTCCAGCCGCTGCATGGCAGGGGCTATAGGAGGGAGGGAACGCAATGCCAACGCCCGCGGCTAAGATCGATAGGGGCGTGCCGTCACCTCACCTTGTCACCCCGGACTTGTTCCGGGGCCCACCGCACGGCAAGAGCTTTGATCGAACCGATGCCGCTTCGCCCGGCGGCGGGGTGGACCCCGGAACAAGTCCGGGGTGACGATATGGCGTTCCGTCCTAACGCCCCGCCACGATCCCCGCTCGGATCACCCGGAGCACGTTGCCGCCCATCACCTTGCGGATCTCGTCCTGGCTGAAGCCGCGATCGACCAGTGCCTGGGTCACCTCGACGAGCTGCGACGAATCGAAGCCGGTGGTCACCGCGCCGTCGAAGTCCGATCCCAGCCCGACATGGTCGATGCCCACCAGGTCGCGGACATGCGCGATGGCGTCGGCGACCGCTGCGGGCTTGGTCGAGCAGATCGCGGCGTCCCAATAGCCGATGCCGATCACGCCGCCGGTGCGGGCGATGCCCTTGACCTCCTCGTCGGTCAGGTTGCGATTGACCTTGCAGGTCGCCTGGACGCCGCCATGGCTGGAGACCACCGGACGCTTCGCCATCGCCAGTACCTGCGCCACGGTGGCATGGCTCGAATGGGCGATGTCGACGATCATGCCCAGCGCCTCCATCCGGCGCACGACCTGCACGCCCAGCGGCGTCAGCCCGCCCTTGTGGATGCCGTGCATCGATCCGGCGACCTGGTTGTCGAAGAAATGCGCGAGCCCGGCCATGCGGAAGCCGGCGTCGTGGAGCGTGTCGAGATTGCCGATCCGGCCCTCCAGGTCCTGCAGCCCCTCGATCGAGAGCATGCCGCCGACGACCTTCTGGCCCCTGGCGCGATCGGCCAGCAGTCGATCGAGATCGGCCGGGGTCAGGATCACGCGGAGCTCGCCGTTGGACCCCCTGGCGGCGCGGTTCAGCTTCTCGGCGTGCCAGAGCGAGCGCTGGAGCAGCGAGTTCCAGGTCCGGACCGGCTGGAGCTGGGCGACTGCGAGCAGGGTGATGTTGTCGGTGTCGTCGCCATTGGCGTCGTAATTCTGGCCCTTCGGAGTCTTGGAGACCGACGAGAAGACCTGGAGCGCGACATTGCCGTCGATCATGCGCGGCAGATCGACCTGGCCGCGCCCAGCGCGCACCAGCAGGCTGCGGCGCCACATCAGCGTGTCGCTGTGCATGTCGGCGATCTGGAGCGTCGCGTGCAGCGCCCGGGTCTGCGCGGTCACCCTGGGCAGGTCGGTCTTCTCGACCTTGTTCATGCTGCTTTCGACATAGCCGGGCGCGATGCCGAAAAAACCGATCGCGCCCAGCACCAGGACGATCAGCACGCCCCACAGGATCTTCTTCATCGCATCCGCTCCAGCGTGACGAAGCTGTAGGCGGGGCGCCCCGCTTCGCTCTCATGATCCTCGCGCGCGATCTCGCGCCAGCCCGCGCCGAAGGCGGGGACGGTGGCGTCCCCCTCGGCATCGACATGGACTTCGGTGAGCTCGATCCGCTCGGCCCGGTCGAGCAGCAGCGCGAATATCTCCACGCCGCCGATCACCGCCGCTTCTTCGCCCGCCAGCGCGATCGCCTCGTCGGGCGTATGCGCCACCTCTGCGCCAGCGGCGCGCCAGTCGCGATCCCGGGTCAGCACGATGTGCCGGCGGCCGGGCAGGGGGCTGGGGAAACTCTCGAAGGTCTTGCGGCCCATCACCATCGGCTTGCCCATGGTCTGCGCCTTGAAGCGCTTGAGGTCGGCCGGCAGATGCCAGGGCAGCTTGCCCTCGCGCCCGATCACGCCGTTATCGGCCCGTGCGAGGTGGAAGCTGATCAAACCGCCACCGGCGCCTTGATATGCGCCTGGGGGACATAATCGCGGATCGCGAAATCCTCATATTCATAAGCGTCGATCGACGGCGCCTTGCGGAGGATCTCCAGCGTCGGCAGCGGGCCGGGCGTGCGGGAAAGCTGCTCGCGCGCCTGGTCCAGATGGTTCGAATAGAGGTGGCAATCGCCGCCGGTCCAGATGAACTCGCCGGGCTCCAGCCCCGCCTGCTGGGCGAGCAGCAGCGTCAGCAGCGCATAGCTGGCGATGTTGAACGGCACGCCGAGGAAGATATCGGCCGAGCGCTGGTACAGCTGCAGGCTCAGCCTGCCGTTCGCGACATGCGTCTGGAACAGGCAGTGGCACGGCGCCAGCGCCATGGCGTGGAGCTCGCCCGGGTTCCAGGCGGAGACGATCTGGCGGCGCGAGCCGGGATTGGTGCGGATCGTCTCGATCAGCTCGGCGATCTGGTCGATCTCCTTGCCGCCGGCGGTTTCCCAATGGCGCCATTGCTTGCCGTAGACCGGGCCGAGCTCGCCCGCCTCGTCGGCCCACTCGTCCCAGATGCTGACCTTGCGCTCCTGGAGCCAGCGGACATTGGTGTCGCCGCGCAGGAACCAGAGCAATTCGACGATGATCGAGCGCAGGTGCAGCTTCTTGGTAGTGAGGACCGGGAAACCGTCGGCTAGGTCGAAACGCATCTGGTGGCCGAACACCGAAAGCGTGCCGGTGCCGGTGCGGTCCATCGTCTCCGCGCCCTGGTGGAGCGCGCGGGCCATCAAGTCGAGATATTGACGCATGACGGGAGCGTAGCGGGCTCCTGCCGCCACGCCAAGCGACTTGCCTCCGTTTCGGAGGTCCGGATCGGATGCGGATGCGCTTCGGGACGGACGGCAACGATGCCAGCGTGGCTGCGATGACGCCGCTGGAACCGAACCTGTCGCCCCGTCGCGTCACCGATACGGATTCGGCGACGGCGCTGTTCGCCGGGCTGGCGGGCGAAGCGGCCGAGGTGGCGGCGTTCGCCTATCTGTCCGAGGATCGAAGCCTGTTGGGGCTGCGGCACGCGCGGGTCGGCTCGATCGACCGGCTCGAGCTGCCGTTCCGCGACATATTGGCGGACGTGCTCGCGCTCGATCCGGCCGCGCTGCTGATGGCGCACAACCATCCGAGCGGCGATGCAACGCCGAGCATGGCCGATCGCGAGGCGACCCGGATGCTGGCGCGCATGCTCGATCCGCTGGGTATCAGGCTGCTCGATCATCTGGTGATCGCCACCGGCGGGACCACGAGCTTTCGGGCGCTCGGGTTACTCTAAGCCGTTGCCCGTCATCGCCGCGGGCGTGGCGGTCTTGCCGGTGCGACAGGCGCGGATCGCGCTCGGCTCGGGCCGCTCGCCTTCGGCAGCGAAGATGGCAAGATAGCCGCCCGCCGAAGGCATCGGTCGCATCGCGACCAGCCGATAGCCGACCGCGGCGAATTCGCATTTCAGCAGTTCGGGCGGCGTGCCGTGATTCTGGGTCGGGCGATCGGCATCGACCACCACGACCTGGCCGTCGGGCGTCAGCGAGGGGCGCAACCGCCAGAGGAACTCGTAGGGCGATTCGATCTCATGGTACATGTGCACCATGAGCACGCGGTGGAAGCTCGCTTCCGGCAGCCGCGGATCGGCCGGCAGGCCCAGGCGCACGCTGACATTGTTGAGCCGCTCGCGCAGGACGCGCTTGCTGAGCTCCTCGATCGTGTCGGGCACGATATCCTCGGCGACGACGCGGCCCGTGGCACCGACGCGCTGGCCGAGACGGATCGTGTAATAGCCCTCGCCCGCGCCGATATCGGCGACGGTCATGCCCGGCTTGATCCCCGCCAGGCTCATCACCTGGCCGGCCTCGTTCAGCCGGTCGCGCGCTTCCTCGGTCGACCAGCGGGCGGAGACAATCGTCGCCACCGGGCGGTCGGCGGCGGGGAAGCCGGTATGCGCTTCCTGCTTCTGCTCGCGCGGCTCGATCGGCCCGCCGTCGCACGCCGCGACCAGCAGCGTGACGGCAAGGGCCAGGAACCGCGCGGCACGGATCAATCGACATCCTCCACTTCGACCGTCTCGCCGGTCACGCGCTGCGATAGCGCCGCCGCCATGAACGGATCCAGGGCGCCGTCGAGCACATCGCTGGGCGCGGTCGAGGTGACGCCGGTGCGGAGGTCCTTCACCAGCTGATAGGGCTGGAGGACATAGGAGCGGATCTGGTGGCCCCAGCCGATATCGGTCTTGGTGGCGTTCTCGGCATTGGCGGCCTGCTCGCGGATCGCCAGCTCACGCTCGTAGAGGCGGGCGCGGAGCTGGTTATAGGCTTCGGCCTTGTTCTTGTGCTGCGAACGCTGGTTCTGACACTGGACGACGATGCCGGTCGGGATGTGCGTGATGCGTACCGCCGAATCGGTGGTGTTGATGTGCTGGCCGCCCGCGCCCGATGCGCGATAGGTGTCGATGCGCAGGTCGCTCTCGTTATACTCGACGTTGATGTCGTCATCGATCACCGGATAGACCCACACGCTCGAAAACGAGGTGTGCCGCCGCGCCGCGCTGTCATAGGGCGAGATGCGCACCAGCCGATGCACGCCGCTTTCGGTCTTCGCATAGCCATAGGCGTTCTCGCCCTTGACCAGCAACGTCGCCGACTTGATGCCGGCCTGCTCGCCCGAGTGGAAGTCGATCAACTCGACCTTCAGGCCGTGGCGCTCGGCCCAGCGCGTGTACATGCGCTGGAGCATGCCCGCCCAGTCCTGGCTCTCGGTGCCGCCGGCGCCCGAGTTGATCTCGATATAGGTGTCGTTGGCGTCGGCCTCGCCGGAGAGCAGGGCCTTGACCTTGTCGACCTCGGCGCGCTCGGCGAGCGCCGCGAGGGCGGCGGTGCCCTCGCTCGCCATCTCGTCGTCGCCCTCGGCCTCGGCCATCTCGATCAGCTCGACGGTGTCGTTGAGCTCGGTCTCGATCGCGCGGGTGGCGCTGATCGCCTCGTCCAGCCGGCGGCGTTCGCGCATCACGTCCTGCGCCGCCTTCGCGTCGTTCCATAGGGTCGGATCCTCGACGCGGGCATTCAGCTCGTCGAGCCGGCGCAGCGCGCGGTCCCAGTCCAGGAACCGGCGCAGCAGCGCCAGCGCGGCGTTGATCTTGTCGACATTGGCCTGCGCTTCGGCGCGCATGGTAACTCTCCAGATAAATTCGATCGCCCCGCGGGGCTCGGCATCAAGATAGGGACGGAGGCGGCGCGCTAGTAGATTCCACCCTCGCGTTGCAAGAAATCGCTGTCGCCCTGGCTTTCGGATTTGGGCGCGGCCTTCTTCTCGACGGCCTTGGCATCGGCCTGGATCGTGTCGTCCTCGCGGCGGCGGCGCTGGGGCTCGCTTTCGGGCTTGAACGCTTCCCAGATGACCGGCGATAGCGGGTCGTTGCTCGGCCACGCGCCGAACACGCGCTTGCCGCTCGCGCGATCGATGCGGGCCATGCGGATGCCGGCGGGCGCGGTGAAGGGGATCTTCTCCAGGTCCTTGTAGGCGGGGATCGCGAACTCCTTGAAGATCGGCGCCGCCATCGTGCCACCCTGGGCGTAGCCGCCCAGGTTGGTCGGGCTATCATAGCCCATATAGAGCCCGGCGAGCATCTGCGGGCTGCCGCCGACGAACCACACGTCGGTCGGGCCGGAGGTGGTGCCGGTCTTGCCCATCAGCGGACGGTTCAGGTCGCGCAGCACCACCGCGGTGCCGCGCTGGATCACGCCCTCGGTGATATGGACGATCTGATAGGCGCTCAAGGGATCGACGATCTGGCGCGCGCGCGGGATCGGGCGCGGCATCGGCGTGCCGTTCCAGTCGGGCGCGTTGCATCCCTCGCAGGCGCGCCAGTTCTCGGGCCAGATCACCTCGCCGCGGCGGTTCTGGACAAAGTCGATCACCGTCGGATTGAGCGCACGGCCGTGGTTCACCAGGATCGAATAGGCGTTGACCATGCGCATCACCGTCGTCTCGCCCGCGCCTAGCGCATAGGAGAGATAGGGCGGGAACTTGCCCTTCGACACGCCGATCCGCTGGATCATGTCTACGACGTGCGGCATGCCGGTCTGGTTGGCGGCCTGCACCGTCATCAGGTTTCGCGACTGTTCGACGCCCCAGCGCATGGTGTGCGGGCCGGCGCCGCGCTGGTTGCCGAAGTTGCGGAAGCATTTCTGCCCCAGCCCGGCACCCTGCCAGACGCAGAAGGGACCATCGACGATGATCGAGGCGGGGGTCATCCCCTGCTCGAGCGCGGCGGCATAGACGATCGGCTTGATCGTCGATCCGGGCTGGCGCATCGCCTGGGTCGCGCGGTTGAACGCCTGGATGCGCGAATCGAAGCCGCCCTGCATCGCCAGCACGCGGCCGGTGCGGGGATCCTCGACCACCATGCCGCCCGAGATCTTGGGCACGTTGCGCAGCGCATAGCTGCCGCCATCGGGCGCGACCGCGAGGATGTCGCCGGCCTTGATCGCATCATACGCCGCGCCGTCGCGGCCGCGGACCGGCATCGACGCCGCCGATTCGGGCATGGTGCCGGTCGATCCGTCCTCGAAGCCGAGCTGCCAGCCGCCGCCGCTCTGCTCGATCGCGATGCCCGCGCGCCAGTTCTCGTAATCGACGCCGATATTGGTGTTGAGCAAGGCCTGGAGCCAGCTCGACTTGATCTCGGCATGGCCGATCGGCCCGCTCCAGCCGCGTCCGCGATCGTAGCGGAGCAGGCCGTCGCGCAGCGCTTTCTGAGCATATTCCTGCAGCTTGGGATCGAGCGAGGTGCGCACCCACAGGCCGCCCGAATAGACGCTGTAGGGGCTGTCCTTGTCGGTCTCGCCGAACTTGTCGATCAGCTGGCGGCGGACTTCTTCCATGTAATAGCCGCCGACGCGCTCGAACTTGGGCGTCTGGCGCGGAACGGTGCCGAGCGGGGAGGCGACCGCCGAATCATGCTGGGCCTGGTCGATGAAGCCGTTCTGGAGCATCTGGCCGAGCACCCAGTTGCGGCGCTCCAGGGCGCGTGCGCTGTGGCGTTCGGGATCGTAATTGGAAGGCCCCTTCGGCAGGATCGCCAGATAGGCCATTTGCGGCAGGGTGAGCTGGTCCAGCTCCTTGCCGAAATAGGCCTGGCTCGCCGCCTCGACGCCGCCGGCGTTGCGGCCGAGCTCGATCGAGTTGAGGTAGAGCTCCATGATCTGCTGCTTGGTGAGCACGTCCTCCATGCGCCAGGCGAGGATGCCTTCCTTCAGCTTGCGCATATAGCTGCTCTCGTTGCCGACGAGCAGGTTCTTGGCCACCTGTTGGGTGATCGTGGAGGTGCCGCGCGGCGTCTCGCCGCTGACCGCGCCCTGGACGGCCGCGCGCACCAGGCCGGGGAAGTCGAGGCCATGATGCTCGAAGAAGGTGCGGTCCTCCGCAGCCATATAGGCCCTGACCAGCAGCGGCGGATATTCGGCATAGCTCAGCTGGACGCGCCGTTCGCGCGCATAGCTGTGGATCGGCAGGCCGTCGACCGAGCGGACATAGGTGGGCAGCGGCGGCTCATAGGTGCGCAGCTTGTCGATCGAGGGCAGGTTGCGGGCGATGAACAGCCAGACCAGGAAGACGACGAGCCCTGCCAGCAGCGCCAGCACCGCGAGGATGCGGAACCACCAGCGCCGCCGCAGCCGGGCGAAGAAGCCGTCGCCCGGCGCGCGCTTGATCTTCACGTTTACGCTGGGAGTGTCATCGTCGGACATGCGGTGCGCGGTTTAGCAAGATTCCGCCGGGATGCCAGCGGGGTAATCCGACGAGCCGTTCAGCGCGCGACCAACCGCGTGGCGAAATGGATCTCGACCGCCTTGCGCACGCTCTCGGCCACCTTCTTGCGGCCATCGTCCGACCCGAGGAACGCGGCATCGCCCGGATTGGAGATATAGCCGGTCTCGAACAGCACCGAGGGCATGTCGGGCGCCTTCAGCACCATCAGCGAGGCCATGCGATGGTAATTGGCCTTGATCGGAATGAGCGGCTGCGCCTCGCGGCCAAGCAACCGGGCGAAGCTCGCGGACGCGTTCATCGTCTCGCGCTGGGTGAGGTCGATCAGGATCGACGAGATGTCGGCGTTCTGCGTGCCGAGATCGACCCCCGAGATCACGTCGGCCTTGTTCTCGCGCGCGGCCAGCCGCGCGGCTTCCTTGTCCGAGGCGACTTCGGACAGCGTATAGATCGTCGCACCCGACGCATCGCCATTGCCCGCGCTGTCGCAATGGACCGAGATGAACAGATCGGCTTTGAGCCGGCGCGCGATCCCGTAACGCTCCTGGAGGACGAGGAAGCGATCGTCCTCGCGCGTCAATGCCACGCGCACCCGGCCCGAGGCGAGCAGCGCGTCCTTGATCGCGAGCGCGGTCTTCAGTGTCAGGTCCTTCTCCCGTAGCGCGCCCGTGGGGGAGATCGCGCCCGGGTCGTGCCCGCCATGGCCGGCGTCGATCACGACCAGCGGCCGGCTGGCATCGCCATAGACGTGCGGCAGCGCCGTGACCGGCAGGCGCGCGGGAATCGCCATCGAGACGCTATAGCCATGGCGTTTCGCCGGCTGGAGAAAGGTGAGCGGCGGCAGGAAGCTCAGCCGGCGCTCGGCGGCGGCGCGGGCGAAGCTCGCATCGTCGACGGTGCGCAATTGCAGCGTGAGCTTGCGGCTGTCTGGTCCGAACGCGCCTTCGGTGACGATCGCCGGGCGCGACAGGTCGAACACGATCCGTGCGCCGTCGCCGCCTTGTGCGCCCTGGCGGATGGTCGAGACCGGGCCGCCGGCGAGTGCTTTTGTGCCGGGCGTCGCGCCGCGGATGTCGAGGGCGATGCGTTGCGGACCGGCGAGCAGGAACGCGCTGGCGTCGCGCACCGGCGTATCGAAGGTGATGATGACGCGGTCGCCCTGCACGCGCACGGTCTGCACGGCGCCGGCCCAGCTCGGAGCACCGGTCAGCCAGCCGGAGAGCAGGGCGAGCAGGAAGAGCACGCGCACGCTATGCCGCGCCTGCCGGCGAAGGGTCCAGCCAAAAACCATCGGGAAACTCGTGACGCCCAAAACCAAGGCGAAACCGGATAGGGAGATGATTTCAAATCGCGGTTAATCGACAGGGTTAATCATGTCCTAACCGATGCCGCCCTAGACAAGCGTTGCGGCGGAATCATGTCGTATCGACAACAAATTGCGCGAAGTCGCTGGGCCGGTTGCCGCATCGTGCGCGCGGTGCTACGCAGTTCGGGTTCCGGCCTTGCGCCGTAAAGTTACGCGGCCATATTCGCCGCGACAGTTCAGGTTGACGCTCGCATGAGGCAATTTCCCCACCATCCGCATAGCCTGGCCCTTTCGGCCGGCAGCTGGATGGCGGTGGAGCGATCGGACCGCCGGTCCGTGCGTGCCCTTGCAGCAACGGCATCTTTCGAAACCTGCGTGACCGCAGCCGGCGCCGCCGGCCAGGGCCGCATTGTATATCGCGCGCACGCGCCTCAGCTCCCTAGGGACCAGCTCTTGCGGGACACAGGCCGGCGCGCCTGGAGAAAATTAAATGACCATGCGTATGCTGATCGACGCACGCCACCGGGAGGAAACCCGGGTGGCCGTCGTCAAGGGAAACCGGATCGAGGAGTTTGATTTCGAGTCCGCCGAGCGCAAGCAGCTCAAGGGCAATATCTATCTAGCCAAGGTCACTCGGGTCGAGCCGTCGCTGCAGGCGGCGTTCGTCGATTATGGCGGCAATCGCCACGGCTTCCTGGCTTTCAGCGAAATCCATCCCGACTATTACCAGATCCCCAAGGAAGACCGCGACGCGCTGCTGCGCGAAGAGGCCGAGCATGCTGCCCAGGAAGCCGCGCTGCGCGACGAGGACGGCGACGACGATCATGACCACGATCATGATCATGATCATGACGGCGATGTCGAGGTGCTCGAGCGTCCGCACGACGACGAGGATGGCGAGGGCGACGCCGAGGCTTCCGACGGTGACGAATCGTCGGAAGAGGGCGGTCGCGGGCGCGGCCGGGGCCGTGGCAAGCGCGGCGGCAATGGCGACGAGGCGGAGGCGCTGCGCCAGCGCCGCATGAACCTGCGCCGCCGCTACAAGATCCAGGACGTGATCCGCCGCCGCCAGGTGCTGCTGGTCCAGGTCGTCAAGGAGGAGCGCGGCAACAAGGGCGCGGCGCTGACCACCTATCTCAGCCTCGCCGGCCGCTATTGCGTGCTGATGCCCAACACCGCGCA
>JBEVLV010000073.1:0-42660 GCA_040508955.1 Sphingomonas sp.
CGGATGGCCCGCCCCTTTCTCGTCATACTGTGAGATGGCATCAGTGCGAGGCCCTGAGGATCAGCGCGCGCACATCGGCGGAAAACGCCGGTGCAGTGTCCCCCAGATAGAGCATATGCCCCGAAGGGTATCGCCGGAAGGTCACCCGCTCCATCGGAGGCTTGGCCTGCCGCACGGTATATTCCGCCGTGGCGGAGTTGGTGGACAGGTCGTAATAGCCCGAAGCCACCAGGACCTCGAGCTTCGGATTGCGCCGCATCCCGATGGCCAGATCCACGCCGAAGCTCTGCTCCTGGGCTACGCCGCGCCGCTTCCAGTCCCAGCTTGCGAGCAGATCCTTCCAGACGATCGCGCCATAGGCGCGCTCCATCGAGACCTTGAGATCGGTACGCACCATCTGATGAAAGGCCGCCAGGAAGCCCGGCGCATATTGGGCCATGGCGGGATCGTCCGCCACGGGATCGCCGCCCGTGCCCCCAGCCGGAAGCGTGTAGCGGCTGTCATAGGTTCCGATCTCGAGCCCCTCCTTGGCCAGCAGCAAATGGCTGAAATTGCGCGGCACCGCGATGGACGTTGCGAACGTGGCGGCCGGCAGACCCGTCAAAGCGGCCAGCCGAGCTTTGATCTCCACCGCAGCCTCGGGAGATAGAATGCCGGCCTTTTCCTGACGGAGCGCTTCGGCATATTGGCCAAGCGCGAAGCTCAGCGCCTCCTGGTGGAAAGTCTCCAGGTCGCGTCCGCGCCGATCGATCCTATCGTGGTACCAGGCGGCGTCCGCTGCCGCCGGCAGATACAGCGCATCCGTCAGTTCCGCGCGCGGGCGGCCCGTCGGCTCGCGGGCTTCCAGCGTCGTGCCCAGCAGGACGATCCCGTTCAGCGTGATCCCGCGCATAACGCCGCCATACATCGCGCCGCCCATGAGCGCGCGAGGCAGGATGGCTGCGCGGATCGAACCATAGCTCTCGCCCATCACGAACTTCGGAGAGTCCCAGCGGCCGTGCGCGGTCAACCATCGCTCGATGAACTGGGAAACGGCCTCGGCGTCCTGGTCGACGCCCCAGAACTCGGCGGCGCTGCCCTTGCAGATTGCGCGCGACCAACCGGTTCCCACCGGATCGATGAAGACCAGATCGGCAACGTCCAGCAGGGTGTCGGGATTGTCCACCACATGAAACGGCGGCGTCGCCCGCGGATTCACCTCTCGATCAAGCGCCAGCCGGCGCGGCCCGACGATCCCCATGTGCAGCCAGATCGAAGAGGATCCAGGACCTCCGTTGAACACGAACATCACGGGCCTGCTGCTGGCGTCGCGTAGCCCATCTTTGATGTAGGTGAACGAGAAGATCGAACCGATCGGGTCGTCGGCCAGGTTATGAAGTTGGATTTCCCCAGCAATCGCCGTGTACCGCAACGGCTTGTGGCTGAGCGTGATCGTATGCCTCGTAACAAAGCGCTTGGGCGTCGCAGCGCACTCGCGGGATTGGGATAGCTGTGCTGGGCCGGCCGGAAAGGCTGAGACATCCTGCGCGTACATGACGCCGAAGGCGAGCAGCCAACCCAGTGCGGCTCCGCTCAGGCGCCCCGGAATCCGCTGAAATCTCATACGGTACATACCCTATCGTTGCGTCACCGCTCAGCTGCGACCTCAAGCGAGGCGCCTTCAATCGGCGGGGGCATGTAGATCGTCGAGGCAGCCCGGATCGAGACCCTCGTGGTGGTTGGTAAAGCTGGACCGCGCCTTTCGACCCGATTGGAGACATCGCACGACGGTGCACGGGGTCACCATATTCATAGCCTCAGCCCTGCTTCCGCTGTTTCACAATCCGATCGTGTCTCCTATCGCATTCGCGTTGTCGCGGAGCCAAGGCCGGCTCTCAAATTTTGAGCTTGGCGCTACCCGTGCAAGCCAATGCCCCGCGACATTCGCGTCATTCCGTCTAACGTTGCTCCGCAGTGACCGCGATCGCAGCCTTGGCAGCCAGGATATAGGACGTCGTGGTGCTGACCGTGTATTCGTTCTCGAACCACAGGAAGGGCCAGTCGGTCGTCAGTTCGGGGAAATCGGGCTTGATGACCAGCACGCCAGGCACCATCCCGCCGGGAATGAAGCCATAGTCGGCGCGGTTGTGGCCATAGCCGATCAGCTTCGAGCGCGTCCCCACGGTCGAGACCAGCGACAGATTGTTCGCCGGATGCCGACCGAGCATATAGTCGAGCGCGCGGAGCGTGTATTCCGATCCGATCAGCTTGGGAAACGCCTGGTGCAGCAGGTACATGTCGGTTCCGAAGCTGGCGACTTCGCCCGACCCCGCCCAGGAGCCCATCGCCACCGGCACGCCGAACGGATTGCCGGCCAGTTCGGTGTCGACCCGCTGCTTGGTCTTGCGCGCGAGCGCCTCGATCCGGGTGCGATAGGCCGCATCCATATAGGGAAGCGCACGCACGGCCACGCCGCTCACGCGATCGAAATTCGCCTCGATCGCCGGCATCAGCTCGCGCAGCCGCGACGTGTAGACGGCGTCGCCCTTGCTGGTGATCATCAGTTCGATCGTCGCCGCAACCTTGGCGAGATCGAGGAAGCGCGACATGTTGCCGCTGTCGTCGCGACCGTCGCTGCCATTGGCGGTCTGGCCCTGCCGCGACGTCCACAGCGCCTTTGCGGCAGCCAGCGCCTCGGCCGACATTGCCGGGTCGAAGTCCTTGAGCGCACGGCTCGCCGCCGCAAGGCTGCCGGCCACCCTCAGATCGTTCGCCGGATAGTCGGTCGTGAACGCCCAGCGATCGTCGGGCACGCCCGAGCGGTCGCCCTTGACTTCATTCGGGCCCAAGCTGGGATCGTAGAGCTTGCCGTCGGTCTGCGACCCGGCATCGCCAAGATGTGCGTACTGGCGGAGCTTCGGATCGATTATGCCGACGATCGAGTGGCCGAAGACCTTGTATTGCGCCAGCAGCTGCAGCGTGCCGTGGCGGATCTACTGGAGCGCGTCGGGAGCGCCGTCCGGCTTGCGGATCTCCACTTCGCGCGCCGCCTCGTCGACGCTGGTTTCATCCCAGTCGAGCCCGAACAGCTCGCGCGCCCAGACCAGGTCACGGACGACCTCGGCATTCTGCGGGGTCTGGATGTCATAGTCGCCCGCGTCCTGGAAACCGCCGACCGCCAGCCCGGGGATATGCTCGCCCGGCTTGAACGGCGAATCGAGGTTCGGCCCCATGCGATAGCCATCGAAATGGACATGGTTGGGGGGCGCCTGACGCGCATCGTCGAGGTGCGAGGCGCGCTGCCACACGCGATACTGCTCGCGCACGGTCATATGATCCATCTGCACGGCGAGATAGGTGTCGAGCGACGGCTGCCAGATCCGCGAATAGGCATCGGCGGCGATGGAGAAGGGATTGGTCGTCTGCCCGGCATAGGAGATCGCGTAGATGCCCGGCTCGCGCACGCTCGAAAAGTCGAACGCGGCATAGTTGTACCGCAGCCATTTGCCGCGCTGCTGGACCGGCGCGCGGAACACCGGCTTTTCGCCATCGGCGGTGAGCTTCACCAGCACTGCCTCACGTGGCGCATTGAATGCGGGATCGAGCTCGATCAGCGCCACCTTGCTGCGGTCGGGCGTGTAGCCGGCCTGGTTGAACGAGACGACCGGCGGACGCGTCCAGCCCGCGATCACGTTCGGCTTCACATGCCATACGATCGCATCGTCCTTCGCGCCTGCCGCGATCAGCGAGCGCACGACGAACCATCCATTCTGCGCGCGGTTGCGCGCATCGTACAAGGCGAGCGGTGTATTGGCGGTGATGGTCACGCGCGTTTTGGGATCTTCGGGCGACAGGGTGACGGTCTGCGCGCCCAGGGCCATCGGCTGGGGGTCACCCGAACCGTCGGTCGCCATCGGCCCGTTCGGATTGCGCGGGAACAGGCCGGGCCGGTCGCCCATCAGATAGGTCTTGCCGAAATAGGCCGTCGGCAGAAAATCCAGGTTGAAGCCCGCCTTGCCTGCCAGTTCCTTCGGGAGCGGAGCATCGAGATCGACCGCGATGCGGAATCCGCCATCCTCGGCGGTGACCTTCACGCGATATTTCAGGTTTGCCGTGGGATAGCTCGAGCGCACGACGATCTGGCCCGGCACATCGCCGAGCGTACGATCACCGAAGGTCGGCACCGGATCCCACTGCTCGGGCGTCGGATTCAACCGCACCTCGCCGTCGGTGGCGATCCGTTCGCCATGCAGGACGATCTGGATGCCGGCATTCTTCTCGTCGAAAAAGATCGGGCTGAAGTGGTTCTGCTCCACGATCACGCTCAGCCCGGGGGTCTCGAGCGTCTGGTCGGGACTGACCTGCAAAGTCTGCGCCTGGGCGCTGGCGATCGCAAAGGTGGAACACGCGACTGCGAACAGCCGGATAGCGATGGTCCCTCGCATTTAATCCCTCTCCTGTTAGCGGTACCATTTGCCTTGGAACGGTTACCGCGATTATGATTCTACGTCGGCGATCTCGATAATTTTGCAGGTCCAGCGCAGCAGCGCCCACGGTTCATGTGGCATCGTCGCTATCGCGCGATTCGTCCTCCGAACGAGCGACGGTTTATAATCGTTAGTAGGACTAAACAAGCTCCCCCACCCCCTTTGAAACGCAGTTTTATCCCGTAGAGCGGCGCTTATCGACCCTATCTCATTTGAGTTGACGCGATAAATAGTCGGACTAGTTTATGCAAAAGACCGCGAGGCCGGTCCACGCGCTGATCGCGACGCAGGGAGAGGGGAATTGCAGCGATTCGCACTATCGCGACGGGGGTTCGTCGTCGGAGCAGGCGCGCTTGCGATCGAGAGCGCAGCCATGGAACCGGCCTTCGCTTTTGCGAGCAACGGCCGACTGGCGCCGATCGCCTCGCGTCACGTCGAGCTGAAGCCGTCCCTCTTCGCGGACGCGCTCGCCGCCAATCGACGCTATCTGCAGTCGCTCGATCCGTTGCGGCTTCTCCATAATTTCTATCTTTCCGCCGGATTGCCGACGAGAGGGCCGCAATATGGCGGATGGGAAGCGGAGGGCATCGCTGGCCACTCGCTGGGGCATTGGATGTCGGCATGTTCGCTGATCACCGCCCATGACGGGGATCCCGAGCTCAAGGCGAAGCTCGAGCTCGCCCTGACCGAGATGGCGCGCATCCAGAAGGCGCATGGCGATGGCTATCTTGGCGGCACCACGGTTCAGCGCGACGGAAAGGCCCGGGACGGCAAGATCGTCTTCGAGGAAGTGCGCCACGGCGACATCCGCACCCAGGGCTGGGACCTGAACGGGGCGTGGGTGCCGGTCTATACCTGGCACAAGGTCCAGGCCGGGCTCATCGATGCCTATAAAGGCGCCGGACTGCGCGGCGCCCTGCCGATCCTGCTCGGGGTCGCAGATTACTTCGGGACCATCGTCGAGGGACTCGATGACAGCCAGGTGCAGACCCTGCTCCACGCCGAGCATGGCGGCATCAACGAGGCATTTGCGGAGACCTACGCGCTTACCGGCAACGCGCGATGGCTGCGGATCGCGGAAAAGCTCCGGCATCGCGAGGTGCTCGATCCGCTGACCGAGCAACGGGATGTGCTCGCGGGCCTGCACGCGAACACGCAGATCCCGAAGCTGGTCGGCCTCGCCCGGCTTTACGAGCTGACGGACAACCCAGGACACGCCACGGCCGCACGCTTCTTCCACGAGCGCGTCGTGGGTCACCACAGCTATGTGATCGGCGGGAATTCCGAACGCGAGCATTTCGGCCCGCCGGATCAGCTCGCCGACCGGCTGAGCAATGCGACGTGCGAAGCGTGCAACAGCTACAACATGCTGAAGCTGACCCGCCATCTCTACAGCTGGACGAGGCAGGGCGCGCTATTCGACTTCTACGAGCGCGTGCAGCTCAACCACATGCTGGCGCACCAGCGGCCCGATACGGGCAGGTTCGCCTATTTCATGCCGCTCGAAACCGGAGCGAGGCGCGATTTCTCGACGCCGGAAGACAGCTTCTGGTGCTGCGTCGGATCGGGGATGGAAAGCCACGCCAAGCACGCGGACTCGATCTACTGGCAGGACGGCCGCGCGCTGTACGTCAATCTCTTCATCCCTTCCCGCCTCAACGGGAACGAAGGCGGTTTCGCCCTCGACATGCAGACGCGGTATCCGATGGACGGCGAGATCGCCCTGACCATCGAGCGCGCGCCCAAGACTCCGGCGGCCATCGCGCTGCGCATTCCCGGCTGGGCGGAAGGCGCCAGGCTGACGCTGAACGGCGCGCCGGTCTCGGCACCGCGCGGCAATGGCTATGCCACGCTGAATCGTAAATGGCGCCCGGGCGACAAGATCGTCCTGACGCTCCCGATGGAACTGCGCAGCGAAAGCATCGGCGGTGACCCCACCACCGTAGCGTTCCTGAGCGGGCCGCTGGTTCTGGCGGCGGATCTTGCGCCTGCTTCCGCTACGTTCGACGGCACGCCGCCCGCACTATTGTCGGCCGGCACCGTGACCCGTGCGCTGCTTCCCGATACCGGAGCGCCGCATAGCTATCGACTGCAACCCGTGCTGGGGGAAGCGGTCAAGCTCAGCCCCTTCTTCCGCATGTACGATCGAAGAACCGCCGTCTATTTCAAGTCCTTCACCGCCGAAAGCTGGGCGGCGGAGAAGGACGCGTTCCTCGCCGCGGACGTGGCACGCGCAGACCTGGCGCGGCGCACCATCGACATTTTCCATATCGGCGAGATGCAACCCGAACGCGATCATCGCTTCGAGTCTTCGCGCAGCTCGCCCGGCCTGTTCTACGGGCGCAGCTCGCGCCGTTTGCCGGCGGGCGAGACGATGCATTTCCGCATGGCGCGTCGACCCGGCAACGCCGTGCTGCGGATCACCTACTGGGGCGAAGACATCGATCGCGTCGCCGAGATCCGAGCCGATGGCCAAACGATCGCGACCGAAAGCCGGCCGGGGCCGAAGCGCCGCGAGTGGATCGTCCGCGACTATCCATTGCCCCCAGCTGCCGGCCGGGATTCCGAGATCCTGGTCTTTGCGCGTCAGGGGGATACCGTCATCTACGAGGCCCGAATCATCGCGACCGCCTAGCGCGCGTGCGCCTGGCAGAACCCCGCACGAGACAAGTCAGACCAATATCGAAAACGGAGAGAATTGATGTACCCTGCCCGTCCGCTGGCCACCGCCGCCTTGCTGCTCCTGGCTTCGACCGCGACCGTCCACGCACAGTCGCGGACGGAAGAGCCCATCGCCTTGTCGATCGAGACGGGCACGACAGGCAGCAAGATCGATCGCAACATCTTCGGCCAGTTCGCCGAGCATCTCGGCACCGGAATCTACGGCGGCGTCTGGGTGGGCAAGGACTCGCCGATCCCGAATGTCCGCGGCATCCGCAAGGACGTGGTCGCCGCGCTCCGCGCGATCCGCGTTCCCAATGTCCGCTGGCCCGGCGGCTGCTTCGCCGACGAATATCACTGGCGGCAGGGCGTGGGTCCGGCCGACAAGCGCGCCAGCAGCGTGAACACCAATTGGGGCGGGTCGGGCGAGCCCAATACCTTCGGCACCGACGAGTTCATGGACTTTGTCGATCAGATCGGCAGCGAGGCCTATGTCTCGGTGAATGTCGGCTCCGGCACGATCGAGGAGGCCGCGGACTGGCTAGCCTATATGACGGCCGACGCATCGACGACCGCGGGCAAGGAGCGTGCGGCGAACGGCCACCCTGCCCCCTACAAGGTCAAGTATCTCGGCCTGGGCAATGAGAGCTGGGGCTGCGGCGGATCGATGCGGCCGGAGCATTATGTCGACATGATGAAGCCGTTCGCGCGCTTCACCCACAACTTCAATCCGAAGCAGACCGGCGCGGAGACGATGCAGCGGATCGCCGTCGGCCCGAACGGCGATGACACGTCCTACACCGAGGCCGTGATGAAGGCCTATAAGGGCCATGACTGGGCGTGGAGCATCGAAGGCCTGTCGCTCCACAGCTACACCACCGGCGGCTGGCCGCCCTCCTATTCGAGCACCAACTTCGACGAGGCGGCCTATGCCCGGATCGTCAAGGAGACGCTCGGGATGGACGGCATGATCGCGAAGCACGCCGCGATCATGGACCAGTACGACCCCGAGAAGAAGGTTCCGCTCGTCGTCGACGAGTGGGGCGTGTGGCTGGCGCCGACGCCCGGGACCAATCCCGGCTTCCTCCAGCAGCAGAATTCGATGCGCGACGCGATCGTGGCGGCGCTCAACATCAATATCTTCGCGCGCCATGCCGACCGGGTCCGGATGAGCAACATCGCGCAGATGATCAACGTCCTCCAGGCGATGATCCTCACCGACAAGGACAAGATGGTCCTCACCCCGACCTATCACGTGTTCAAGATGTACCTGCCCTTCCACGACGCGACCTTCGTGCCCGCCCGTTTCGACGCGGGCAGCTATACCGAAGGCGATGTCCGGTTGCCCCGCGTGGACGCGATCGCGGCGCGCGATACCGCCGGCAAGCTCTGGCTGTCGGTCACCAACCTCGATCCGCGCCGTCCGGTTCGGCTGAAGGCGTCGCTTGCCGGTGTCCGCATGCGGGCCGTGCAGGGGCAGCTGCTCACCGCACCACGGATCGACAGCGTCAATAGCTTCGAGAAGCCGGACGTCGTGACGCCCAAGCCCTATGCCGCCAAGGCTTCCGGGGACGGCGTCATGCTCGAGCTGCCGGCGAAGTCCGTGCTGGTGGTGCAGGTCGATTCCTGAAGACGGCCGGGAGATGGCGGCATCGCCGCCAACTCCTCAGTCGTGAAAGGCCTCGACCATCTCGCGCCGTCCGCGCAAAAATGCATCGGCAACCAGGCGCAGCGGGGCGATGTCGACCTCGCTGCCACCCGCCCGCACCAGGGCCGAGAAGTGCTGATAGAGGCCGGCATATTCCCGATCCTCGGCCTGCTCGACCGTACCGCCCAGCGCCAGTTCGGCGCCGCCGCGTGCGAGCCCTAGCGTTCCCATGTCGGTCTCGACCTCGATGTCCCAGCTCTGGGGGCCCGTCTGCCGCCAGTCGAGATCCATCGCGATCGGCGCACCGCCGGCGGCACGCAGCTGCAGCTGTGCCGCAATCGGTGCGGCGCGATTTTCCGGAAACGCCAGCACGGCATCGGTGAGGAAGATCGGTTCGGGCAGGATGAAGGTCGCGATCGACAGCGCGTTGATGCCGGGATCGAACACGCCCAGCCCGCCCGGCTCCCAGATCCAGGCCTGGCCGGGATGCCAGACGCGAACATCCTCGCGCCATCGGATCGAGACGCGCTGGATCTTGCGGGCGCTGAGCCAGTCGCGAGCTGCCGCGACCTTGCCGGCAAAGCGCGAGTGCCAGGCCGCGAACAGGCAGGTCCCGGCCGACGCCGCCATCCGCTCGAGCATTGCCACTTCCGAGAGCGATGCGCAGGGCGGCTTCTCAAGGAACACGTGCAACCCGTGAGCGATGGCCTGGGCCGCTAGATCGCGGCGTATTTGAGGCGGCGTGCAGAGCGCAACCGCATCGACCGGCGGCCCGGCCTTCAGCAGGGCCTCAAGGCTGGGAAAATGTGCGATACCGTCGATGCAGGGATCGCGCGGATCGACGACAGCGACAAGCGCGAAACCCGCATTACCGAGAATCGCCGGAAGGTGCTGGTCCAGCGCGATCTTGCCGACCCCGACGATCGCGATGCGGATAGGCGCGGTGCTCAAAGCTGGCGCACCGCGACCGGGTCGGCGGCGCCTCGACTGAGCGTATTGCGCAGCGGCAATGTGAACGGTGCGGCTTCGATCTCGAAGACATCGCCGGCCTCGGTGCGGACGCCGTCGCTGAACGACAGGGTCGCGGTGCCGAAGAAGTGCACATGCACGTCGCCCGGTGTCCGGAACAGCGCGTATTTGAAATGATGGTGCTCGAGATTGGCGAGGCTGTGGGACATATTCTCCTCGCCCGAGAGGAACGGCTTTTCCCATAGGACGTCACCGCCACGCCGGATGCGGCTCGTTCCCTGGACGTTTGCGGGTGGCGCTCCCACCAGCAGCTCCGGCCCCAGCGCAGCCTGGCGCAGCTTCGAATGGGCAAGCCAGAGATAATTGTGCCGTTCGGTCACATGGTCGCTGAACTCGTTCGCCAGGCAGATCCCGAGGCGATGCGGTGTCCCATCAGGGCCAATCAAGTAGATGCCAGCCAACTCGGGTTCCTCGCCACCGTCCTGCGCGAAAGCCGGCATACAAAGAGCGGCGTCTGGTCCGACTAGATGATGGCCGTTGCCCTTGTAGAACCATTCGGGCTGCTGTCCGGTCATACCGGCATCGGGCTTCCCGCCTTCGACCCCTTCGAGAAACATGCGCATCGAATCGGTCTTGTGTTCCGCCGCGGCGGCATCGCGATGCATCTTGTCGCGCCCCTCGGCCGAACCGAGATGGGTCAGGCCGGTTCCCGTCAATACGAGATGCGCGGGATCGGGATGATCGATCGGCGCGACGATATTCCCGGCATCGAGCGCGGCGCGGATATCCACCACCTCTCCGAGCCCGCATGCCTGGACCGCACCTTCGAGCCCCATCCCTGCCTCTATCGCCCGCAGGGCGAGTGCGCGCATGTCTTCGACCTGCGCGACAAACCGCGCCTCGCCACCGTCGGTCGCGATAACGCGCCGCGTGCCGTCATTTGCGCGATGTTGCAGAAGGCGCAATGCCATGTCCTGTCTCTCCGTCCACCAGCGTCCTGGAGCGGGCGCTTATTTAGTCCGACATATTAAGGGATATCGCGAAACGCAATCAGGCGTTGCGTAGCGGTCTTGCACTGGTAAGTGATGGTAGTTCACAGGAGAACGACCGGGATGCCGAAAGAGCCGGAGGAAACACCAGCCTCCATCGAGACCGCCGGGGACCCGTTGACGCGATCGCCGAAGGGGTCCGGCCGCCGCCTGCGCGGCGCGGTTGCGCATTATCTGGGATCGGCGATCGTCTCCGGCCAGATCGCACCAGGCGAAAGACTGACCGGCGAGGTCGAGAATGCCGAGGCGCTCGACGTGTCGCGCAGCGCCTATCGCGAGGCCGTCCAGGTTCTCACAGCAAAGGGACTGGTCGAAAGCCGCCCCAAGGCCGGCACCCGGGTCCTGCCTCGGAGCCGCTGGAATATCCTCGACCCCGCGGTCCTGGCCTGGGCCTTCTCCGGCGAGCCCGACCTGGATTTCGTCCGCGACCTGTTCGAGCTGCGGGCGATCGTCGAACCCAATGCCGCGCGCCTCGCGGCAGAGCGGCGCGACAAGACCGACATCCGTGACCTCAAGGATGCGTTGGTGCGCATGCGCCGACATACGCTGGCGACCGAAGAAGGCCGCGCCGCGGATCGCGATTTCCACGACGCGCTCCTGCGCGCAACGCACAATGCCGCTCTCGTGGCGCTCAGCGCCAGCATCGGCGCGGCGGTGAACTGGACGACGCAGTTCAAGCAGCGCGTCCGCGCTCTGCCGCGCGATCCGGTGCCCGATCATGCCCGGGTCTGCGATGCGGTCGTCGCAGGCGATGCGGAAGCGGCGAGCGCGGCGATGCGCGCGCTGGTCGATCTCGCGCTCGAGGATACGCGTACCGCCATGTAATGCGCCTTAGCGCAACAGTGCCGCGTCCCCCCAGGTGACGGGGTCGGCAAAACGCGTCGGCGTGGCGGTCCGCGCAACAAGCTCGACGATCTTCACGCCGCGCACATTGGCCGAGATCGGTACCGGCGCCGCCCCATATCGGACCGGGCCGGAGCGCGCGAGGAGCTTGCCGTCCCCATAGATGGCGAAGGTGACCGGCTTGCTCCGGTCGCGTGCCGAATCGTCGATGCCCACCAGTGCGGTGACGCGGCCGAAGCCGGTGTTGCGCACCTCGAGACGCGAATTGGCCAGCACGCCCAGCCCGGTATCGAACCGATGTCCGGCAATCGCGAGTTCCTGGCCATAAGGCGTGCTGTCCGCCTGCGCCCCGCCCCATCCTCCGTAGCGCGGCCGCTCGCCGCCGCCGCGCGTGCCCATCCAGGGCAGGATGGCGCGATGGATCAGCGGTTCCGCCTCGGGAACGACCACGCCGTCCACCGCTGGATTCACCAGGCTGGGCTGCTCCGAGAGATAGATGCCGTCCACCAGCCTGCGCGTGCCCTTGGCGGCGAACACGAGCGTCTCGCGCGCGCCGAGCTGCAGCTTGGTCTCGCCGCGGAAGCGAAGATTCGCGCCGGTCCACAAATCGGTCAGGTCGATATCGGCATTGGCCAGCAGCTTCAGATGCGCGGCGGTCAGGACCGCTTCGAGCGGCGCGGAAGTCCGGTTCACCACCGCAACCGCCTTCCGGCCATCCGCCAGCGACTTCACCAGAATCGAGACATCGCCCGAATCATAGGCGAGGACCGCCTGGTTCCCCGCCGGGTCCTGGTCGAGCGCGATGATCCGCTCGTTCCCGAGGATTTCGATCAGCGAGCTGGGCGCCTTGCGCAGATCATAGCCGATGAACAGCGGCGCATTGACCATCGCCCACAGCGCGAAGTGCGATCGTGCCTCGACCAAGTGCTGCGCGTCGAAGTCGCCGGTGCCGATATAGAGCATGTCCGGATCGTTCCACGAGCCCGGATGGGCATAGAGCGGCCGCCGCAGCACCGAATCCAGATTGTGGAGCATGCGGCTCCAGGTCGGCGAGATGTCCTCGCTGGTGCGCGAGATGCTGCCGACGTCCTTCGCCCAGGATCGCACATCGGCCGCGCCCCAGATGCAGATCGAGAAGATGAAGTCGTTGTCCGGGTTGTACCGCTCGAGTGCCTTGCCGACCTGCGCGTAGAGCCCGCGGACGGCGCCGACATCGCTGCGGGCGATGGAATCCGAATCCACCAAGGGCGCGAACGCGCGATATTGCCCGGCCACGACCTTGGGATCGCTGGCGGGCAATCCGCGGATGCCGCAGCCGTCGACCTTGATCAGGTCGAAGCCCCAATCGGCGAAATAGAGGCGGATATCCTGATCGACATGACCGAACAGGCCGACCTCGCGCTCAGCAACGCTGCCTTCGGGCTGGTTGGGAAAGGTGGAGGTGAATACCTGCCCGCAGCTGTTGCGCCCGATGTCGGAATAGATGCCCGCCTTCAGTCCCATTGCGTGAAGCCGGTCGGTCAGCGGGCGAAAGCTGGTGCTGCCGTCGGCCATCGCAGCCGACGGGAAAGTCGTGGTGCGGATGATCATGCGACCGTCGCTCTCCCGCCGCTTCAGCCACCAGCCGTCATCGATGTCGATGTAGCGATAGCCCTTCGCCGCCAGCCCGGACCGGACGATGACGTTTGCCGATGCGAACAGCTTCTCCTCGTCGATGTCGCTGGTGAAGGCATTCCAGCTGTTCCAGCCCATCGGCGGCAGGCGCGCGCTGCCCTTGTCATAGGCAGTCCACCTGCCGGAAGGCGCGAGCGACTGGGCGGTCGCCGGCACCGTCGCCAGGGCAAACGCCACTACCGCGGATGCGCACCACGTCCATTGCTTGATCATGTCCGGCCTCATCGATTTGGTGCGCTTGTCGTCGTCGACAAGGTGAAGGAATCTACATCGAGATACCCGGCACTCGCTTGCGGATTGTAGCAGGAGATCGCGAACTGCTCGCCCTGGAACGTGCCGGTCCGCCATGCGAACGCGAGCGGAAACGCGCCGCCCAGCGCCTTCCAGGCGTGTCCGTCGAGACTATAGGACAATGTCCCCTGATTGCCGATAAAGTCCGTATCGACGCCGATCCAAAGCACATCGCCGACGATCGGCTCGCGTGCCACCCGGAGATCGACGTTCGGGCCTTTCTCCGTGCTTTCGCTCACCGACATGGTGAGGAACGGCTTTCCATCGTCCCCGCGGCTGGCGGCGATGCCGGCGCTGATCTGGCCGAGCGTCCCGAAGCCGCACCGGTCGCCGGAGCGCAGATGCGCGATGTCGAGCTTCACCACCGCCCGCGACTTCGGTCCCTGCGCCTTCTGGGTCAGCGTGTTGCGCGCGCGCCAGAAATCGGGAGCAGCGGTCGCGCGCAACCGCAGATATCCCGGCCGCTCGCGAAGCGACCAGCGCGCGTCGTCGGGATTGTGGTTCCATTGCCATTGCAGGCCAAGCTTTTGCGACGCGAAACCGTCCGAAGTCGCCGGCTCGGCGAACGGAAAGCCGTTGATCGGCTTTCGCGCCAGTTCGGGCACGCGCCCCGGCGCGTCGGGCGTTCCCCATATCGGCCAGTCCTTGTCCCAATAGACCGGACTCATGTTCGTCATTCTGCCGATCGCACCCGCATCGACCATCACGAAGCCGAACCAGCGACCGTCCGGGAGGTCGACCAGCGCGCCCTGATGTCCGCCCGACTTGTCGTCGATCTGGTTGCGCGTCTCCCATGGCCCGAACAGGCTGCGCGCGCGCGATACGGTCATCCCCAGCCGCGGCGGGA
Source organism: Sphingomonas sp. (assembly GCA_040508955.1). GTDB lineage: Bacteria > Pseudomonadota > Alphaproteobacteria > Sphingomonadales > Sphingomonadaceae > Sphingomonas. Next base: position 14,449 of record JBEVLV010000073.1, read on the forward strand.
TTGCGTTGAAGATATAGTACCAGCCGTCGCGCTTGATGATCTTCGAGCCTTCCGCGCCCTTGATGTAATGGATCTTGCGCGCATCGACGATCGCGCTGAATTCCCGGTTGAGGCTGAGCAGCGTGATCGTGCCGTCCGAATTCACCGAAGTGGCGATATACCCCTTGCCGTCATCGTCGATGAAGAAGCCGGGATCGAACGCCTCCCGGTCAAGCTGGTGGTATTTCCAGGGACCCCGCAGGTCGCGTGCGTAATAGACCCGCGTCTTCTGCCCCACCGGCGTGACGACGATGTAGAACAGGCCGCGATAGTGGCGCAGGCTGGTCGCATAGAGCCCGTGCCGGTACCCGTCGCCGTTCTTGAGATCATATTGCTCGCGGCCGTCCAGCCGATCGACGACATGCGCATAGAGCGTCCAATTCACCAGATCCTTGGAATGCAGGATGGTGATGCCGGGGACATTCACGAAGGTCGTCGTCGAGAAATAATAATCCGTCCCGACCCGGATGATGTCGGGATCCGGATAGTCGGCATAGAGCACCGGATTGCGAAACTGGCCGTCGCCCTGGTCGGATCGCCAGACCTGTGCGGAAGCGGGCAGCGCCGCCAGCAGCGCCACCGTCAGGCAAATCGCTTTCATGGCACTGGCCATCGCCCCTGCCCGCCCGGCTCAGCGACGCGCGCCGAACGCAAGGTTCTGACTGAAGAAGGGGATGACATGCTCCTGGAATCGCTCCGCCACCGCACTGGTATGGTCGCCCGGATAGATCTCGAAGGCATTGGCGATGCCGTACCGGTCGAGCACCTCGTGCAGCTTCCCGGCATCGAACCGCAGGCCGTCCTTGTCGCCGACATCGATCGCAATCGCGCGGTAGCGGCGCAGGTTCGCAACATATTGGTCGACAAAGGCCAGCGGCGCGTTGGCCGCCCATTTGGCGATGACGTCGGTGCGAACCGCCCCGTCCTTCGTCGGAAGGTCCAGATAGAGCGGCGGATTCTTGGGATTGGGCGACCAGGCAGCAGCCGAGGCAAGCTGCGCGCGCTGCCCCCATTCGAGCTTGGTCGCGGCGTCGAGCGACGCGACGCTTTCAAGAGCGGCGGCGTTCTTCGGATCGAACTGCCCCGCCTCGCGCGGCGAGAGGCAGCACGGGCTCATCATGTAGAGCGCGCCGAACACGTCCGCATGCTTCATGCCGATGCGGCTCGCCCCGTATCCGCCCATCGAATGCCCGACCAGCCCGCGGCTCGCCCGGCTCGCGATCGTCCGGTAATGGGCATCGACATACGCCACCAGATCGCGCGCGACGAAAGTCTCGAAGTCGCCCGTGGTCACCGAGCTCGAATACATCGAGCCGTTATGGATCGTCTTGCTGTCCGGAAAGACGAGGATCATTTCCTTCGCACCCTTGGCGAAGGCTCCCTCCACCGTCTGCGGCACGTGGATTTCCTTGCTCCATTGCTCGGCCCCGATCGAATAGCCGTGCAGCGCATAGACGACCGGGTAGCGGCGCTTGGGGCTTTGCCCATAGCTGGGCGGGAGCATGACGATCACGTCGCGGTCCGGCGTTTCGCCTTCGAGATTTCCTTCGATCGCAGGCGAATGGACCTTGATCCGCTCGACGGTCACGGGACGCGCGCCGGCCACGGGATCCGGCACGATCGTCGCCACCTGCGCGTGCGCCTGGCCCACCGGCGCGCAGAATGCGAGCGCCAGCGCCGCGGCGATCGAACGACCTCGTCCGGACATATCCCTCTCTCCTAGTATCTCCCTATATTTGTCTGGCTATTAACTCTTCGAGTCAACCGCCGCTTTGCAAAAATGCCTGGTATTTCTCATCATCCATCTTCGTCACCGACACACCATAGAAACATGAAATAGCTTCAAAAACTTAATGGATGCCGCCGCCAGATCACGGGATTGCGCAGCAGCATGGCAATGTATTAGCCTGAGTAGATAATGACAGGAGAGTGATATGCGGATGCGGCAGGCGGTCACGATCGCAAATCTCGGATTGCTTCTGCCGGCGGTATGTCTCGTGCCTGCCCGGGCCCAGCAGGCGATAGTCACGATAGACGGTGCGCAGCGCGCCGACGCCGTCACCAGATATGAATATGGCATGTTCGTCGAGCCGATCGGATCGCTCGTGGCGCGCACCTTGTGGGCGGAGATGCTCGACGACCGCAAATTCTACTATCCGATCGTCCCGGAGGGCAGCGACGCCCCGCCTCCCCCCAATGCCGAGGGCAGGCCCGGCGTCTCCTATCGCAAATGGCGGCCGATCGGCGGAGCCGGCGCGGTGACGATGGATGCCGACGCGCCCTATGTCGGCAAGCAGAGCGCGAAGATCATGACGGCCCCGAACGAGGCGCATGGTTTCGGCCAGTCGGACATCGGAGTCGCGAAGGGGCGACGCTATGACGGCTATCTGTGGCTGAGAGGCGATGCCGGAACGCAGGTGCGGGTAGCGCTGGTCTGGGGACCGGGCGAGCGGGATCGCCAGGTCGTCACCCTTCCCGCGCCCGGGCAGACCTGGCAACGCGCCGCGTTCAGCTTCACGCCAGGCGCCGAGGCCAAGGACGCACGCTTCGAGATAACCGGCACGGGCACCGGCAGCTTCGGCGTGGGCGCGGTCTCGCTGATGCCGGCCGACAACGTCCATGGCTGGCGCGCGGATACCACGGCGATCGCACGGTCGCTCAATTCGGGCATGTGGCGCCTGCCTGGAGGCAATTTCCTGTCCAACTGGGACTGGCGCACAGCGCTGGGACCGCGCGATACGCGGGCGCCGATGTTCGATCATGCCTGGAGCGCGATGCAGCCCAACGACATCGGCATGGACGAATGGCTCGAGCTGACGCGCATCCTGGGCGTCGATCCCTATGTCACGGTCAATGCCGGGCTGGGCGACGCGAATTCCGCGGCCGAAGAAGTCGAGTATCTGAACGGTGCGGCATCGACCGAGTGGGGCGCAAAGCGCGCGGCGAACGGCCATCCCGACCCCTATCGGATCAAGTTCTGGAATATCGGCAACGAGCCCTATGGCTGGTGGCAGATCGGCAAGACCTCGCTCGACTATTTCATGATCAAGCACAACGAATTCGCCGCCGCGATGCGCGCGGTCGATCCGTCGATCGTGCTGATCGGCTCCGGCGCGATGCCGGACCAGCTCCATCCGCGCGACGCCAAGGAGAATGCGTCGCTGGAGAGCATCCAGCACAAATTCGGCACCGAGGAGGATTGGACCGGCGGGCTCTTCGCCAAGGCCTGGGGAAATTTCGACGGGGTGACCGAGCATTGGTACGACCGCGCGGAGAAGCGTCCCGACGCGCCGGCGGATGCCGAGCTCATCGAGTTCGCGCGCGCACCGTCCAACCAGGTCCGCATGAAGGCCGAAGAGTGGAAGATCTACGAGCAGCGCTTCCCCGCGATCAAGGAAAAGAAGATTTTCCTGGCGATCGACGAATATGCCTATTTCGGCGGTGCCAATCTGAAATCGGCGCTCGCCTATTCGATGGTGCTGCAGGAGATGCTGCGGCACAGCGATTTCCTCAAGATGAGCGCCTTCACCACCGGCGCGTCGACGATGGACATCACCCCGACGGCGGCGGTGCTCAACAGCACGGGCACGGTGTTCAAGCTGTATGGCGAGCATTTTGGTAACGGTACCATACCGATCGCGGTGACGGGCGACCGGCCGCAGCCCGAACCGCGTTATCCCGTCGGGTTCGACCACCCCAAGGTCAACGCCGGCAGCCCGACCTATCCTCTCGATATCGTTGCCGGCCTGTCGCCGGACGGCACCAGGCTGCGGATCGCGGTCGTCAATGCGACCTATCAGCCGCAGCGTTTCTCCCTGAACCTGCAAAACCTGAAACCGCATGGACCAGGCAAGCGCTGGCTGTTGACCGGCAAATCGATCGAGGCCGAGAACAAGGTCGGATCGGAGCCGGGCGTCGCCATCACGGAGACGCGCGTGCCGGCCCTGAAGACCAGCCTGAGCGTACCGGCCATCTCCACGGCGATCTTCGAATATCCGCTATCGAAATAGGTGCGGGAAAGAGCCCGTCAGGCTCCGCGCAGCATCTGCATGACGAGCGCCCGGATGCGACCGTAATTGCTGCGAACCGGCCCGAGGATGCCGCGCTGCGCCTCGGGCAGATGGGCCAGCGGGTGTCCCTCTGGACGGAAGACATAATGGTCGAACTGCGCGCGCCACGCGGCCCGTTCCGCCTCCGGTCGCTCGGCGATCCCGATCATGGCTAGCATCATGCTGGTATAGGGCGCGTCCGGACCCTGGCTGAACGCATCCCACCAATAGTTCACCAAGATGTTGAAAGGCGCGGTCGCCTCGACCTGATGCCACCATAGCTTCGGAATGTAGATGGCGTCCCCCGGTTCGAGTTCGGCCGTCGTCGACAAGCCCCGCACCTTTTCGAAGCGGGGATAGCGCGGGTCGAACGCTTGAGACGCCGCGGCCAGGCTCGTCGGCCGGCCCGCCATGGTATGGTCGATCGGGCCGATATAGAGGTCCGCGATCGCATCAGGCGGGTAGAGGGTGAAGCGGCGGCGGCCCGCTACGACGATGGCGATATTGTCGAACGTGTCGTTGTGGCACTCGACGCGGGATGCGTTGCCGATCCAGATCCTGGGGCCAACCGTCGAGGGCACTGCCGCCACGCGATTCTCCGCGGAGAAGCCGGGCAGAAACCGGTCGGTGTCGAGGGACCCCGCATAATAGGTAGGCGCGTCGGGCTGGGCGGCGCTGCGCAGCACATGATCCAGGGCGTCGAGCAGGGGGAGATCGCGGTGCTCGAAGTTGAACCCTTCGAGACGCTCTCCATAGGAATAGCGGCCGGCGATCTCCGGCGCGCCGACGAAGGTTCCCACCGCCGAACCTTCGGCGAAGCGGCCAAGATAATCGCGCAGCGCCTCCGGCGACGCACTCGCTGCCAGGAGAACCGGCCAGTCGGAAACCAGGTTTCTGACGATAACCGGCTCGCAACGCTCCGCGACTTCGGCGCGAAACCGCTCAGGATCACCGAAGGCCCCTCCATCGATCTCGCGTATCGGCGTCGCCATGAGCCCGCGCCCGGTTCAGGCGGTCAGGCGCGCGTTGCGGCGCCGGGCCAACACGGGGATCTGGCTCAGCGAGCCGCTTGCGCACAATGCAGCCTGCAGAAAGCCGCTGCGGAACAGGCGGACCACATCCGCATCCGCGAGCTCTCCAAGATTGTCGCGGCTCACCGTGTACAGGCCGGCGAGCGACAGGTGCTCGCCATTGTCGAAGCGCAACGAGATGTCGATCGGTTCAATCAGCCGCAATCCGAGCAACGTTTGGATGAAATCTCTGGTCTCCTCCACACCGCGCATCAACTCGCCGATGGTTTGCTGCACCTTGCGGAGGGCATTACTCGGCGTACCATCGTCGTCAAAGAGCGCGATCGTGGCGCCGGAACCGAATCGAGGATGATCCGGATCGACCGCGATATTCTCGTCCGCAGCGAAAAAACCCTGCCGCTGGAGCTCGAGCGGCCGGAATGCGGGGCCGTCTTGAGGCGTTGCCTCGACAAGCAGTTCGCCCGGCTGGAAGCCGAACAGGGCGGCCGCGTAGAATTCGCCGGTCTCCGAATCCTTGGCGAAGAATATTGGACAGCTTGCCGCCGCGATCGGGAACTCGCTCAGGACGATCATCACGAAATGCGGATGCGGGTCCGCCACCCCGGGTTGCATGCGCAGGTGCCGGTGCGTCTCGGCATTCAATAATTCCACCTGTTCGGCCACTTTGCCACTCCTCTTCCCCAAGCTTGCGCATGTCTCAGCCACGCAGCAAGCCCCCCATTCTCCGATCCCCGCTGCGACGCGGGTGTGCGTTCTCTGCAACAGAATCGGACCAATTAATTACACCGACAAATTCTTCTTGATAGCGCTAACTTTGAGCGGTAGCGTCCAGTCTGACCGAAGCAACAGAATTCGGATCTGGGAGGATGTCTGCGCGCCCTGAATAGGGTTCTGGCGCACCTCTGGATCCGTGAGCGCGGTTTGAACGCGATGGGCGGGGAATGGGGGATCACATCCCAGCCGCTCACAATGAACTGGAGGGGATATGAAAATGATCAGACGTTCGCTGCTCTCGCGCGCAAGCGGCAGCAAGCTGCTGCTGACCGCAGCTTCGAGTGCAATAGCGCTAACCTTTATCACGCCCGCCGTCGCCCAGGAGACCGAGCCCAGCGCGACTGCCGCCGGGTCGGGTCAGAGCGAGGCGTCCAACGAAGAGATCATCGTCACCGGCATCCGCGCCTCGCTCCAGCGCAACCTGGACATCAAGCGCGAATCGTCAGGCGTCGTCGACGTGATCTCGGCGGAAGAAATCGGCAAGTTCCCGGATTCGAACGTCGCCTCGGCGCTGCAGCGTCTGCCCGGCGTCGCCATCCAGCGCTCGGGAGCGCGCGGCGAAGCCACCGGCGTCAGCATCCGCGGCTTCGGCGGCGACTTCGTCCGCACCCTGTATGACGGTCGCCAGGTCTCGACCGCCACCGGCGGCCGCGACGTCGACTTCACCACCGTCGGTGCGGATTTCGTGGGCCGGCTCAGCGTGTACAAGACGCCCGACGTCGAGCTTTCGACCAGCGCGATCGGCGGCACGGTCGACATTTCGCTGCCCAAGCCGTTCGATAACGAGGGCTTCGTCCTCGCCGCAACGGCTTCGGGCTCGATGCAGTCGCGCGACAAGGGCGTCGTCCCGACCGGCGGGCTGCTGGTGTCGGACACGTTCGGCGACGGCAAGTTCGGCATCCTCGGCAGCGTCGTCTATTCGCGCCGCGACACCGAATCGAATCAGGTGTTCATCCCGGGCTGGATCGGCCAGCAGGGCCAGGACACGCCGACCAGCCCCATTTATGTGGGCGTCTACAAGTGCCAGCTCACCGCGACTTGCACGGCCGCGGATCTGGCGACGAATGCCAATCGCACCGGCGTCGCGGCCTGGGCGCCGCAACAGCAGGGCATCAATCAACAATCGACCCAGGACAAGCGCATCGATGGCCGGATCGCCGTCCAGTGGCGCCCGAGCGACTCCGTCCTGCTGACGATCGACGACAATTACAGCCGCCAGACCGTGGCCAGCCAGACCTATGGCTATGCCGCTTGGTTCAACGGCGGCGACCTGCGCAACGTCAAGGTCGACTCGAACGGGACGATCGTCGACTTCAACCAGTTCGGCACGCCGATGGACTTCAACGCGAACCGTTCGAGCAACGTGTACGAATCGAACCAGGTCGGCGCCAACCTGAAGATCGACCTCGCGGAACATCTGAAGTTCGAGGCGGATGCCTCGTTCGCTCGCGCCACCCGCAATCCCGGCGGCGGCGGCTACAACGACAGCATGGATATCGGTTACGGCGGCACCAACGCCAACAACACGACCGTGTTGGGCGCCAACACCGGCCTTACCATCCTCGGGCCCAGCAAGGACTTCCTGCCGCAGATCCACGACGTCGGGCCGGCGGGTGATGTCAGCCGGTTCCTCGATACGTCGGTGGTCGGCTCGCACGTGATCGTGCGCGGTACCAACTATAATTACGACACGGTGCGTCAGTTCCGCAGCTCGATCGGCTGGGAGAAGGACGGTTTCCTCGCGAAGCTGGGCGGTCAGTATATCGACGATACGCTCTACCAGCAGAACCAGAGCACCTTCACCAACGGCGTCTTCGCCAGCCGCTCGGGCTATGGCACCTGCTCGGGCCGCACCGGCGGTCCTTCCGGCGGCATCTGCCCGCTGCCCGCTGCCGTCTATCAAGGGACGGCCGGTACCGGCGGGTTCATCCCGGGCTATTCCGGCAATCTGGCACCGGGCTTCTTCATCTATGACCCCTACGCGGTCTACAATCTGCTCGAGGCGAGCGGCGGCTCGGTCGCGCCCTCGCTCGATCCCGGCAGCGTGCTGCAGGTCCACGAGAAGACCTGGTCGATCTGGTTCAAGACCAAGTTCGAGAGCGAGATCGCCGGCATGCCGTTCACGGTCTCGGCGGGCATTCGCAACGAGTCGACGCACCTCGAGACCACCGCGATCGGCCGTCACGTGCTCGGCCTGTCGATTCCGCCGGGCGACCCCACGCTGATCCAGCCCGATCCGGCGCTGGGACCCAACCATGACGGTTATTCGGCGACCACCGACATCATCCGGAAATCGAACTATACCTTCCTGCTGCCGAGCCTCGACGCGAAGCTGCAGATCACGCCCAACCTGATCCTGCGCGCCGATGCATCACGCACTCTGACGCGGCCGGGTCTCACCAACCTGCGGCCCATCGTCACGCTCGGCACGCTGCGCGTGGGCAGCCTGTCGGCGAGCGGCGGCAATCCGGATCTGAAGCCCTATCTGTCGGATAACTTCGATGCGGGCCTGGAATGGTATTACCAGCCCAACTCGTACTTCGCGGTGAATGCCTATCTGAAGCACATCACGAACTTCATCGTCGGCGGCGTGACCCGCGGACCGATCGACGGCGTCGTCGATCCGAGCACGAACTCGACCGCGGTCTTCACCATCAACTCCCAGATCAACGGGCCTGAAGCGACGGTGAAGGGCGTCGAAGTGGCGCTGCAGCATGTGTTCGGCGACAGCGGCTTCGGCTTCAGCGCGAATGCCACCATACCGAGCAGCAACCGCGAATATGACAAGTCGAACATCACCGGCGGTGGCTTCGCGATCACCGGTCTTGCCAAGTCGGCGAACTTCGTCGGCTTCTACGACAAGAACGGCTTCCAGATCCGCGCTGCGGTCAACTGGCGCGATGAGTATCTGCTTACCATCGGCCAGGGCCAGGGCGGCACCTATGGCGCCGAGCCGGTCTATGTCGATCAGCAGCTGCAGATCGATGCGTCGGCGAGCTACGACTTCACGAAGCAGTTCACCGTCTTCGGCGAAGTGACCAACATCAACAACTCGACCTACAGCACGCATGGTCGCTTCAGCAATCAGGCGCTGGATATCTGGTCCTATGGCCGCCGCTTCACCGCGGGCGTGCGTTTCCGCTATTAGTCCCTGACCTTCCCCGGGGCCGCCTGCTATGCAGATGGCCCCGGGGTTTCTTTTTTTTTGCAGGATCGCATGGCACGCCCTGTCCGTAACATCGTGATCGTCGGCGGCGGCACCGCGGGCTGGCTTACGGCAGCGATCATCGCGGCTCGGCACAAGAGCCGCATCCCCCACAGCTTCACCGTCACCCTGGTGGAATCGCCGAACGTGCCGATCATCGGCGTAGGCGAAGGCACCTGGCCGACCTTGCGCTCCACGCTCAAGAAGGTCGGCATTTCCGAGACCGATTTCTTCCGCGAGTGCGACGCCTCGTTCAAGCAGGGCGCGCGGTTCGCGCGCTGGACGACCGGCGCGGCGGACGATTCCTATTATCACCCGCTCGTGCTCCCGCAGGCGTTCGGGCAGGTCAATCTCGCCCCGCACTGGCTGAACGACGCGCAGGGCGAGAGCTTCTGCGACGCCGTCTGCCCCCAGGGCAAGCTGTGCGACGACGGGCTGGCGCCGAAGGCGATCACCACCCCGGAATATGAAGGCGCGGCCAACTACGCCTATCATCTCGATGCCGGCAAGTTCGCGCCCTTCCTCCAGCGCCACTGCACCGAGAAGCTGGGCGTGCGCCACGTCCTCGCCGATGTCCGCGAGGTCAGACTGGCCGAGGATGGCGACATCGCCGCCATCGCCACCGAACAGGCCGGCGACATCGCGGGCGACCTGTTCGTCGACTGCACCGGCTTCAAGTCGCTGCTGCTGGGCGAAGCGATGGGCGTGCCCTTTATCGGGTGCCGCGACGTGCTGTTCTGCGATACCGCGCTGGCGGTGCAGGTGCCGTATGAGAGCGAGACCAGCCCGATCGCCTCGCAGACGATCTCGACGGCGCAGAGCGCGGGGTGGATCTGGGACATCGGGCTCCCGACGCGGCGTGGCACGGGCCATGTCTATTCGAGCAGCCACATCTCGGACGACCAGGCCGAGGCCGAGTTGCGGGCCTATCTGGGGCCGGCGGCGGATAAGCTGCCGGTGCGCAAGATCGCGATCCGCCCGGGGCATCGCGCCCAGTTCTGGAAGCGCAACTGCGTCGCGGTCGGCCTTGCCGCCGGGTTCCTGGAACCGCTGGAGGCATCCGCGATCGTGCTGATCGAGCTGTCGGCCAAGCTGATCGCCGAGCAGATGCCAGCGTGCCGCGAAGTGATGGACGTGATCGCGTCGCGCTTCAACGCGACCACGCTGTATCGCTGGGGCCGGATCATCGACTTCCTCAAGCTGCACTATGTGCTGACCCAGCGGACCGACAGCGATTTCTGGCGCGACAATGTCCGACCCGAGACGATCCCGGAGCGGCTCCAGGAGCTGCTGCTGCTGTGGCGCTACCAGTCGCCGGGCTTCCATGACGAGTTCGACCGCATCGAAGAGGTCTTTCCCGCCGCCAGCTACCAATATGTGCTCTACGGCATGGGGTATCGCACCGAGGTCGAGCCGATGGCGATCGCGGACGAGACTCGCGCGGCCGAGCGCGCGATCCGCGAGAACAAGGTCCATACCGAAAGGCTGCGCACCACGTTGCCGCGCCACCGCGAACTGATCCGCAAGATCCTGGACCATGGGCTGCAAACCATATGACGCCGCCGTCAGGCCGCTCCCGCTAGAACGCGCAGCGACAAGAAATCGATACCGAGGGGATTGAGTATGCATTGCCGTTCACCGCGCTCGTCAGGCTTGCGCCTGCTTCTCCTGACCGGGATCGCGCTGGCGCCGCTCCCGGCGTTCGGCCAGGCGAACCCGGCGGCCGGCACGACGGCCAGCCCCGAGCGGGCTCGGGCGGATCAGCTCGCGCGCAGTCTGGTCGGCAAGATGACGCTCGACGAGAAGTACGACCAGCTGCTCAACACGGCGCCGGCGATCGAACGGCTCGGCATCCCGGCCTATAATTGGTGGACCGAGTCGCTGCACGGCGCCATCGGCACGCTGCCCACGACCAATTTTCCCGAGCCGATCGGCCTGGCCGCGACGTTCGACACGCCGCTGGTGCACGACACCGCCGAGACGATCAGCGCAGAAGTTCGCGCACTCCACGCCCTGGCGCGCAAGACCGGCCGGATGGGCCGCATCGGCACCGGCCTCGATACCTGGTCGCCGAACATCAACATCTTCCGCGATCCGCGCTGGGGCCGCGGCCAGGAAACCTATGGCGAGGACCCGTATCTGACCGCGAGCATGGGCGTCGCCTTCGTTCGCGGCATGCAGGGGCCTGACGCGGACCTGCCGAACGTCATCGCCACGCCCAAGCATTTCGCGGTGCATAGCGGTCCCGAATCGACCCGCCACAGCGCCAATGTCTTCATCTCGCGCCACGATCTGGAAGACACGTATCTGCCGGCGTTCCGGGCGGCGATCGTCGACGGGCGCGCCGGCTCGGTGATGTGCGCGTACAATCGCATCGACGGCCAGCCCGCCTGCGCCAGCGACCTTCTCCTCAAGGAGCATCTGCGCGGCGCCTGGGGGTTCACCGGCTATGTCGTGTCGGATTGCGACGCGGTGAAGGACATCAGCGACAACCATAAATATGCGCCCGATGCCGCAGCGGCCGTCGCCGCAGCGATGCGCGCCGGGGTCGACAATGAATGCAATGGCGCGACGCTGAGCGATACCGCCGGCCTGGGCTCGCGCTATCGCGAGGCGCTGGAACGCGGGCTGATCACCGAGACCGAGATCGACGATACCCTCGTGCGGCTGTTCTCGGCGCGCCTTCGCAACGGGGATCTGCCCGGTATCCGCAAGGCGGAGGCCGCACCGGTCACGACGATCGGTTCGGCGGCAAGCGGCGCGCTGGCGCTCGACGTCGCCGAGAAGAGCCTGGTCCTCCTGAAGAATGATGGCGTGCTTCCGCTTCGCTCGGGCCTTCGTATCGCCGTGATCGGGCCGCTCGGCGACGCGACGCGCGTGCTGCGGGGCAATTATTCGTCCGCCCTCTCCGCCCCGCCGATCTCGGTAGTGGACGGGTTGCGCCATGCGATGCCGTCGGCGCGGGTGACCTATGTCCCGTTCGGCCCGTCCTTCACCGACGGCGATCGCGTACCGACCTCGGCGCTGCGCACCCCCGACGGCCGGCCGGGCCTGCTCGCGCGGTATTACAACCCGGTGGAGACGCCGCCGCGCCGCTTCGAACCCGGCACCTTCCGCGATATCACCGCCAAGATGCGCTACGCGGAAACGCCCGTGGTCACGCGCACCGAGGCCGATGTCGCCTCGCGGAGCCTCGATCTCGGCCAGGTCTCCGACCATCATCGCGTGGTATGGACGGGCTTCCTCGTGGCACCCGAGACCGGCACCTACCGGCTCGGCATTACCGGCTTCAACGGCGAGCTGAAGTTCGACGGCAAGCCCTTCGCGGACCTGCACAAGGCCGGCTGGGGAAGCCTGCCGACGCTCAAGACCGTGAAGCTCGAAAAGGGCCACCGCTATCCGATCGAGGTCATGTCCGAATCGCATGCGCTGTCCGGCATCGATCTCGTCTGGAAGCGCGTCTCGACCAGCCCCGACGCAGACCTGAAGGCGGCGGCCGCCCAGGCCGATGTGCTCGTGGCGGTCGTCGGCCTCACCTCGGATCTCGAGGCCGAGGAATCCCCGGTCGAGATCCCCGGCTTCAAGGGCGGCGACAAGACGACGCTCGACCTGCCGCCCGACCAGCAGGAGATGCTCGAAAAGGCCAAGGCGACCGGCAAGCCGATCATCCTCGTCGCGATGAACGGCAGCCCGATCAACCTGTCCTGGGCCAAGGAGAATTCGGCGGCGATCCTCGAAGCCTGGTATCCCGGGCAATCGGGCGGACTGGCGATCGCCAATGTCCTTTCCGGCAAGACCAACCCAGCGGGGCGCCTGCCGCTCACCTTCTACAAGAGCGTCGCCGATCTTCCGCCGTTCGGCGACTATGCGATGGACGGCCGGACCTATCGCTATTTCAAGGGCACGCCCGTCTATCCGTTCGGCTATGGGCTGAGCTACACCCAGTTCAGCTACGCGCCGCTCAAGATCGAGCCGAAGGGCAATGCGGCGCGCGGGATCCGCGTAACCACCCAGGTGCGCAACACCGGCGCGCGCGCGGGCGACGAGGTCGCCCAGCTCTATCTGAACTTCCCGAACGCGCCGGGTGCGCCGCGCATCGCGCTACGCGGCTTCCAGCGCCTGACCCTGAAGCCCGGCGAGGCGCGCGCGGTCACCTTCGACCTTTCGCCACGCGACCTCAGCGCGGTGAATCTGGACGGCGTGCGCCAGGTCCTGGCGGGCGATTATCAGGTCAGCGTGGGATCCGGGCAGCCCGGCACCGGCGTGCCCGGCCAGGCTGGCAGCTTCACGGTCAAGGACGCGGTCGACCTGCCCAAATAGGCGGGTCAGGGATCGAGTTCGACCAGCGCGACGCCCTGGCGCGGGATCGTCAGGCTTAGCTTGCCGTCCCGCGCCGCGAGCGACTCCGGCGCAATGCGGGACGCGCGCTTCAGCGCGTCAACCTGCGCAAGGTCGGGCGACGCAGGCGAGCCCATGCGCTTCCACGCGCCGAAGGCGTTGCCGTGCGTCTCGTCGACCCGCCACAGCCGGGCACGTCCGCCATGCTTTCCCGTCACCGCCAGCGCGATGCGCGCCGTCGGCCCCGGCAGGTCGTCGTCATGATAATTCCATAGCAGGATCGCCGTGCCTCCCCGCGACGTACGGGTTGCAAGCGCACCGATATCGGGTCCGGCGCGCACGCCGTCCTTCAGGATCGCGTCCAGCGGCAGCTGGCGGTCGCTGGTAGCGGCGACCTGTTCCGCACCGAGCCGGGAAAACAGGCGCATGACGTTGAGCACCGCGAGATCGACATCCCGCGTCGCCAACTGCCGATAGCCGGCGAACCAGGGCTGGCCGACAAAGGTGAAGGACCAGGACAAAGCGCCTTCGAGATTGACGCGGTGGCGCCGCGCAAGCTCCCAGAGCCGGGCGTAGCTGGCCGCCGTATAGCTCGAATAGAGCGTGCCGTTGCGATAGGCGTTGGCCGGCCCCGGGCAGGCCGCGCACCCTTCAGGATCATTCTCGCCGATCACGATCGGCTTGGCGGCGAGCGCGGGCACCGCGGCGATCTTGGCAAAGCCCTGGTCGGCGGTGCGCAACTGGGTCGCGATCCCCATGCGGACATGGCCGTCGATCAGCTCGGGCTGCCCCTTGGCGTGGAAGGAAAGGAAATCGGTCGGTGTGCCGGTCTTGCCGGTCGCGTAGTTCACCCCTTTTGTCACATGCGCGAGGAAGGCGTCCATGAACGCACCGCCGGCCCCCGCGACATCGGGGCCGCCGACCCGCGCGCTTGGCAGCGCCCGGCGCACCGCATCGATCGCGACGTCGTGCATCCGCAGGAACTGATCGGGGCTGCCCACCCAGTAAAAGTCGAGATTGGGCTCGTTCCAGACCTCGAAATACCAGCGCTCGACCTCGGCGCGGCCGTAGCGCTGCACATTGTGCAGCGTCCATTGATAGACGAGCTCCGCCCATTTGGCATAGTCGCGCGGCGGATAGGACCAGCCCGCGGTGATGCCCTTATAGTCGACGCCGGGCTTCCACAGGTGGCGATAGGGCACGCCCGCCGGGGCGGAGGACAGCGCCTCCGGCATGAAGCCGATCTGCAGATAGGGATGGATGGCGCGCGCGAGATAGGTGTCGATGATCCCGTCGACGATCTTCCAGTCATAGACCGGCTTCCCGTCCTTCTCGGTATAGAGGTTGGTGCTTCCCATTTGAAATCCGGGGTGCCGTCGCCCGTGGTCATGAGATTATGCGCGCGGAAATAGACCGCGCCCGGCTTCAGCCTGCCGAGTTCGAGCAGCAGCCGCGCGCCGTCGGGCTGGGTCGCATAATTGGGCTCGTCGGCACCGAAAAAGCGCCAGATCGGCGGCAACGGGGCGACGACCTTGTCGGGCTCGACCCGCACCCGCACATCGATCGGCGCCTGTGCCAGGGCGGGCAACGGCAGCGCGGCGCTCGCCACGGCCAGAAGATGCAGAATCTTCATCGTTTCAACTCCGGGCCGAGCAGCTTTACGGGTTTGCCAGGCTCGAGACGCAACGCCAGCTCACGGTCGCCCAGCCGGACGGTCCGCCGCGCCGCGATGGCCGAAGCGAGCGTGACGCTCTCGAGCATTCCGTCGCGCCAGGCGAGATCGACCCGGCAGGCGCCCCGCGCCCGCAACCCGTGGATCGATCCCGTCGGCCATGCCTTGGGCAGCGCGGGAAGCAGGAGGATGGTTTCCCCCCTGCTCTGCATCAGCATTTCCGCGATGGCGGCGGCGCCGCCGAAATTGCCGTCGATCTGGAACGGCGGATGCGCATCGAACATGTTCGGATAGGTGCGCTCGGGACCTAGCAGGAAGCGCAGGATCTTGTGGGCATGGTCCCCGTCGCGCAGTCGTGCCCAGAGATTGGCACGCCATGCCGTTGCCCAGCCCGTCGATTCATCCCCGCGCAACTCCAGCGACCTGCGCGCGGCCGCCGCAAGGGCCGGCGTCGCGTCGAGGTCGATCTGGTGGCTCGGATAGAGGCCGTAGAGGTGCGAGACATGGCGATGCCGCGGCTCCGGCGCCTTCGCGTCCCAGTCTTCCTGCCATTCCTGGAGTTGCCCCTGCGCGCCGATCTTGTCGGGCGCGAGCCGCGCACGCGTCGCGGCGAGCTGTGCGGCGAAATCGCCGTCGATCCCGAGAATGGCAGCAGCCTTGGCGGTCTGGTCGAACAGGTCGCGCAGGATCTGCATGTCCATCGCCGGCCCGGCGCAGAGCGATGCGCCCATCGGGTGGGTGTTCTCCGGCGACAAGGAGGGGCTGGTGAGCAGATGCCCGGTGCGCGGATCGGTCTGCAGCGTGTCGCAGAAGAACAGCGCGGCACCGCGCATCAGCGGATAGATGGATCGCAGATAGGCCGGGTCGCGCCCGTAATCGTAGCGATCCCAGAGGTGGGTGCACAGCCACGCGCCGCCGGTCGGCCACAGCCCCCATTGCGCCCCGTCGATCGGCGCGGTCGCGCGCCAGAGATCGGTATTGTGATGGGCGACCCATCCCCGGGCGCCGTACATCGTGCGGGCGGTCCGCGCTCCGCTCTCCGCCAGGCCCCGCACCAGCTCCACGAGCGGCCCGACGCACTCCGCCAGGCCGGTCGCCTCGGCCGGCCAATAGTTCATCTCGGTATTGATGTTGATCGTGTATTTCGATTCCCAGGGCGGCGCGACGCTGTCGTTCCAGATGCCCTGGAGGTTCGCCGGCTGGCTTCCAGCGCGCGAGGAACTGATCAGCAGATAGCGCCCATATTGGAAATAGAGTGCCGCCAGTGCCGGGTCGTCGAGCGTCTCGCTCTCGCGGATACGCTCGTCGGTCGGGCGCTCCGCGGCCGCGGAGGTGCCGAGGTCGATTCCGACGTTGCGGTAGAGGCGTTGATGGGCCGCCGCCGTCTCGGCAGCGATGGTTGCGAAGGACACGGCGCTCGCCTTGGCGATCTGCGCGCGGGTGATAGCCTCCGGGTCGCCGCCGACATCGTCGAAGCGCCGATAGCTCGTCGCCATCGCGACCAGTATCGTCACCGCGTCCGCGCCGCGGACCGCGATGCGACCATCCCGTGCCTCCAGCCGACCGCCACTGGGAAGGACCCGGACGCGACCTTCCAGCCGTAGCGCGCCCGCGATCCCCTTTGCCGGCAGGTTGTGCCCCGCCAGAACGAGCAGGTCGCCACGCACCGTCGTCGACGCGGGATGGGGCGACTGCAGGCTGACATCGAGATCGATCGCCCCTCGCTGCGCACCGCTGATATGGACGGCGATGACCTGATAGCCGGGAGAGGCGACGACCGAGCGGCGTATCTCCCCGCGCGGCGTGGCGAACCGCGTCGTGGCGACGGCGCCGTCGAGGTCGAGCTCGCGTTCGAACCCGGTGACCCCGGTCCCCGGCACGCCCGGCATGTCCAGCAACAGGTCGCCGAACGTCTGGTAGGGCATCTGCTGCAGCGGCCGCGCCATCAGCTTGGCATTCGCCAGGGCCTCGGCCTCGGCATATTTGCCGAGCGCGATCAGGCGCCGCACCTCGGGCAGCGCGGCGTGCGCATCGGGATTGACCGGGTCATAGGGGCCGCCGCCCCAAAGCGTGTCCTCGTTCAGCTGCAGCCGCTCATGGCCGGTGCCGCCGAACACCATCGCGCCGATCCGGCCGTTGCCGACGGGCAGTGCCTCGACCCATTTCTCCGCCGGCTGGCGATACCATAGCCGTTCACGCCGGCGGGGAGCCGTTTCGCTCCAGCCGGTAGCGGGCAATGCAAGGCCAGCCGCCATGGCGGCGGAGCCCTCCATCACCGCACGCCGCGAGATCTTCCCCGCATCTCCCCTCCCGTCCATCCTTCAGCCCTCCGGGTTGAGGGACGGCGTGAGATCGCGCGGCTCTTCCACGAAGCTATTGGTCGGCTTCGCCCCCCAAAGGGCATAGAACAGCACGTAGAGCTCGCACGCCGCGGTGAGCAGGAACGACATCTGCAGGCCGAACGCATCGGCGAGCGTGCCCTGCACGATCACGAGCGCACCGCCGGCGATCGCCATGATCAGCAGGCCGGACCCTTCCTCGGTCAGCGGCCCTAGGCCCCGGATGCCGAGCGTGAAGATCGTCGGGAACATGATCGAGTGGAACAGCCCCACCGAGATCAGCGCCCACATCGCAATGGGGCCATGGGCGAAGACGGTGACGAGCATCACCACGCAGGCGCCGACCGAACAGATCGCCAGCACCGTCTCTGCGGAAACACGCTGCATCAGCGCCGATCCGACGAAGCGCCCGACCATCATCCCGCCCCACAGGAAAGTGAGATACCGCCCGGCCTGCTCATGGGTGAGGTTGGCGATGTCCGGCTGGCTGACGAAGTTCACGAACAGGTTCGCCACGCCGATCTCGGCGATGAGGTAGATGAAGATCGCCGGGACGCCGAACACGAGGTTGCGGTGCTTCCACAGCGAATGGTTGCGGCGCTCTTCGCGCGCGACGCGGCTGGTCGCCTGCCCCATCACCGGCAGCGGAAAGCGGCCGATCACGATCGCCAGTACGATGAGTACGGCCGCGACGATCAGATAGGGCAATTGCACCGACTGGGCGTCGGCCAGCCGCTGTGCGGCGGTCATCGTTGCGCCGCCATCGGCGCTGGTGCCCGAAACCGATCGCCCCAGAATCAGATAGGCGCCGAAGGCCGGCGCGAGCATCGTCCCGAGCGAATTGAATGCCTGAACCAGGTTGAGCCGCGACGAGGACGTCTCCGGCGGACCGACCACCGCGACATAGGGGTTGGCCGCGACCTGGAGCAGCGTGATGCCGCTCGCGATCACGAACAGCATGACGAGGGTGATCTCGTAGGACGGGATCCGCGCCGCGGGGATCATGCCGAGCGCGCCGGCGGCCATCACCAAAAGTCCGACAACCAGTGCCTTCTGGTATCCGATCCGCTCGATCAGCTTGGCGGAGGGAATCGACGCGACGAAATAGGCGATGAACCAGACGCTCTCGATCAACGTCGTCTGGGTGTAGTTCAGGTCGAACACGCTCCGCAGGTGCGGAAGCAATGTGTTGTTGATGACTGTGATGAACCCCCACATGAAGAACAGGGTCGCGAGCAGGGTGAGCGCGGGCCCGTAGCCGCCGCGTTGCCGCTGTGATGTGTCGATCGACGCAGATTGGGGGTGTGGCGCCACTGCCATTGTCGTCATCCTCTCGTTCGGCCCCGGCGAGCGTTGTCAGCGGGGTTGCTCTTCGCTTTCTAGTCGGAGTATTGAAGGCCTGTCGGGGCGTCAACCGTGCGGTTCACGCGCCCTTAAAATAGCGGAGGGGATCGGAATGAAGAAGTGGATGATCGCAGGATTGACGGTCCTTGCCGCCTCGCAAGCGGCCGCGCACGCTGCCGATGCGAAACGCAGCGCATTCGGGACGTTGCCCGATGGACGCGCGGTGGAGGCGGTGACGCTGTCGAACGCGAAGGGCATGCGCGCGACGATCCTCAGCTATGGCGCCATCCTTCAATCGGTGATCGTCCCGGATCGTGCCGGCAAGGCCGCGGAGGTCACGCTCGGCTATGCCGATCTCAAGGGCTATCTCGTCGCACCGAATTATTTCGGCGCGACGGTCGGGCGCTATGCCAACCGCATCAAGGCGGGCCGGTTCGCCATCGACGGCACGACCTACAAGCTCGCCCTCAACAACAAGACCAACGCGCTGCACGGCGGAGAGCGCGGTTTCGACAAGCGCCTCTGGACCATCGCCAAGGTCGAGAGCGGCCCGGTCTCGCGCGTCGTGCTGACCTATACGAGCGCGGACGGCGAGGAAGGCTATCCCGGCACGCTCTCGGTCACGGCGACCTATTCGCTGAACGAGCGGAACGAGCTGAGCGTCGAATATACGGCGACCACCACCAAGCCGACCATCGTCAACATCACCAACCACAGCTTCTTCAATCTGACCGGCGAGGGGTCCGGGAAGAGCATCTACGGCGAGATCCTGACGATCCCGGCGGAAACGACCACCCCGGTGGACGAGACCCTGATCCCGACCGGCGAGCTGCGTCCGGTCGCGGGCACGCCGTTCGATTTCCGGCGGCCGATGGTGATCGGCGCGCGCATCCGCGACGGTCGCGACCCGCAAATCGTGTTCGGCCAGGGATATGACGAGAATTTCGTGATCGCCCGCGATGTCTCCGCGGAACCCAGGCTGCACGCACGTGTCGAGGACCCGATCACCGGCCGCGTCATGGAGGTTCTTTCCAATCAGCCGGGACTGCAGGTCTATACCGGGAACTTCCTCGACGGCACCGCGATCGGCCGCTCGGGCAACGCCTATCGGCAGGGCGATGGCTTGGCGCTCGAGCCGCAGGTGTTCCCCGACACGCCCAATCAGCCGGCATTCGGCTCGGCACGCCTGAACCCGGGGCAAACCTATCGCAACCGCATCCTCTATCGCTTCTCGACCTCGCGGATGTCGAAGTGAATTCAACCGACAAGGCCAAACCATGACCGACAACGCCGCTCCCGCCTCGGGCCTGCGCAGCCGCGCCTGGTTCGACAATCCGGACAATATCGACATGACCGCGCTCTATCTGGAGCGCTACCTGAACTTCGGCCTCAGCCTGGAGGAACTGCGGTCGGGCAAGCCGATCATCGGCATCGCCCAGACCGGATCCGACCTCAGCCCCTGCAACCGCCATCACATCGTTCTCGCGGAGCGGGTCCGCGAAGGCATTCGCGAGGCGGGCGGCATCGCGCTCGAATTTCCGGTGCATCCGATTCAGGAAACCGGAAAGCGGCCGACCGCCGGTCTCGACCGCAACCTCGCCTATCTGGGTCTCGTCGAGGCATTGTTCGGATATCCGCTCGACGGCGTCGTGCTGACCACCGGATGCGACAAGACGACGCCGGCATGCCTCATGGCGGCCGCGACGGTGAATATTCCCGCCATCGCGCTTTCGGTGGGGCCGATGCTCAACGGCTGGCACAAGGGCGAGCGCACCGGATCGGGCACGATCGTCTGGAAGGCGCGCGAGATGCTGGCTGCGGGCGAGATCGACAAGGACGGCTTCGTCAAGCTCGTCGCCTCGTCGGCCCCGTCGACCGGATATTGCAACACGATGGGCACGGCGACGACGATGAACTCGCTCGCCGAAGCGCTCGGCATGATGCTGCCGGGGTCGGCGGCGATACCCGCGCCCTATCGCGACCGGCAGGAGGTCGCGTACCGGACCGGCCTGCGCATCGTCGAGATGGTCGCCGAGGATCTGAAGCCTTCCGACATCATGACGCGCGAGGCGTTCCTGAACGCGATCGTCGTCAATTCCGCGATCGGCGGATCGACCAACGCGCCCATCCACCTTGCCGCGATCGCGCGCCATGTCGGCGCGGAGCTCGAGCTCGAAGACTGGCAATCCCACGGCCACAAGGTGCCGCTCCTCGTCAATCTGCAGCCCGCGGGCGAGTATCTGGGCGAGGACTATTATCGCGCCGGCGGCGTGCCCGCGGTGGTCGCGCAGCTGATGGGTCAGGGCCTGATCCACGAAAGCGCGCAAACCGTGAACGGGCAGACGATCGGCGACAATTGCCGCGCCGCGACCATCGAGGACGAAAGGGTGATCCGCCCGTTCGAGCAGCCGCTGGTCGAAGAGGCCGGCTTCATCGTGCTCAAGGGCAATCTGTTCGACGCCGCCATCATGAAGACCAGCGTGATCGGCGAGGAATTCCGTACGCGCTATCTCGCCGACCCCGAGGATCCGGATGCGTTCGAGGGTCCGGTGGTCGTTTTCGACGGCCCGGAAGATTATCATCACCGGATCGACGATCCCAGCCTCGGCATCACCGACAGGACCTTGCTTTTCATGCGCGGCGCCGGCCCGATCGGATATCCCGGCGCGGCCGAAGTGGTGAACATGCGCCCGCCCGCCTATCTCATCCGTGAAGGCATCCACGCCCTGCCTTGCATCGGGGACGGACGGCAATCGGGCACGTCGGGATCGCCGTCGATCCTCAACGCATCTCCCGAAGCCGCGGCGAATGGCGGCCTGGCGCTGCTGCGGACAGGCGACCGGGTGCGCATCGACCTGCGCCGCGGCACCGTCGATGTTAGGCTGTCGAGCGAAGAGCTTGCCGCGCGCCGGCAGGCGCTGGTCGATGCCGGCGGCTACTCCTATCCGGCGTCGCAGACGCCGTGGCAGGAGATTCAGCGCTCGCTGACCGGCCAGCTCAACAGCGGCGCGATCCTCGAAGGTGCGGAACGCTACCAGCGCATCGCCCAGACCATGGGCCTGCCGCGCGACAACCACTGAGTCGACCCCGCTGCCATCGCGCCGGGAGCAGACGACGAGCAGAGACGAGATAGGATTGGCATGATGCATGTGCGGGCACTGATGTTGGCGGGCATGGCTTGCATGGCCGCCTCCCCTGCCCTCGCCTCGCCCAGCCTGGAGGGCGCGATCGGCGACCATGCCGTGCTCCAGCGCGGACAGCCTATCCGCCTTGCCGGGACCGCGGCACCGGGCGAAGTCGTGACGATCACCCTCGCCGGCGAGACGGGAAGCGCGAAGGCCGACGCACAAGGCCGGTTCAGCCTGCGATTGGACGCGCTCCAGGCCGGCGGCCCCTATAAGCTGGTCGTGGCTGCGGCGAGCGGGCTGGTCACCTATCGCGACATCCTGATCGGCGACGTCTATCTCTGCTCGGGGCAGAGCAACATGGAAATGCCCGTCGAGCGATCGCAGGACAGCGGCCAGATCTTCAGCTCGGCCGACGATCAGCTTCGCCTGCTGACGGTGCCCAAGGCGGTCGCCTATGCGCCCGAAACGCACTTCTCCCAGGCGCTCGGCTGGGTCCATGCCGGCCCGGCCACGACGGGGAGCTTCTCGGCCGCCTGCTTCTACATGGCGCAGGAGCTGCGCAAGACGGCCAAGGTTCCGATCGGCGCGATCCATTCTAGCTGGGGCGGCTCGCGCGTCTCGGCGTGGATGGACGAGCCGGGCCTGCGCGCGGCGGACATGGGCAGTGATGTCGATACGCTGCGCCTCTATGCCCGCGACACGCTGGCCGCGACGCGCGCGGCGAGCGCTGTCTGGGAAGCCTGGTGGCGCAAGCAATCGGGCGATCGGCCGAGCGAGGAGCCCTGGAACAGGAACGACGGGCTCGCGTGGAAGCCGGTGCCGCGCATCGGCTATTTCGGAAGCTGGGGCGTGCCCGAGCTGGCGCCCTATGTCGGCATGCTGTGGTTCAGGAAGGAGATCACCCTCACCCCCGAACAAGCCGCGCAGCAAGCCATCCTATCGCTCGGCCCGATCGACGATGCCGATCGCACCTGGATCAATGGCAAGCCGGTCGGCGGCAGCAGCAATGCAGCGACGCCGCGGTCCTATATCGTCCCGAAGGGGACCCTGGTCGCCGGGCGGAACATCGTCTTCATCAATGACGACAATGTCTATGCCGATGGCGGCATGGGCGGACCGGCGGACGCGCTTCGCCTCGATTTCTCGGATGGCAGCAGCGTGCCGCTTGGCGAGGGGTGGCAATATGCGTTTGCCGGCAAGCCAAAGACCAACGCCCCCCGCGCCCCCTGGGACGACATCAACGGAGCCGGCACGCTCTACAATGCGATGATCGCGCCGCTCGGCCCGATCGGGCTCGCCGGCGTCGCCTGGTATCAGGGCGAATCCGATACCGACTTGCCCGGATATGACCGGCGCCTCGCGGCAATGATGCGCGACTGGCGCCGGCAGTTCGGCATTGCCGGCCTGCCCTTCGCGATCGTTCAGCTATCGGCCTATGGCGAGCCGGCAGCGGCACCGGGCGAGAGCGGCTGGGCCGGCTTGCGCAACACCCAGTATCGCGTCGCCGCGGCCGACCATAACGCCGCGGCCGTGGTCACGCTGGATCTCGGCGATCCGCTCGACATCCATCCCGGCGAAAA
Source organism: Sphingomonas sp. (assembly GCA_040508955.1). GTDB lineage: Bacteria > Pseudomonadota > Alphaproteobacteria > Sphingomonadales > Sphingomonadaceae > Sphingomonas. Next base: position 37,948 of record JBEVLV010000073.1, read on the forward strand.
GCATGAGGTCGGCCGCCGGCTCGCGCGCGCGATGCGCAGCCTGGTGTACAAGGAAGCCGTTCCCGCCTCCGGCCCGGTTCCGCTTTCCGCCCGCCGCAACGCTGACGGGACGGTCAGCGTCAAGTTCGCGGGCGTCACCGGCACGCTCCTGGCGCGCGGCTCCGATCGGGCGATCGGTTTCGAGCTGTGCGCCGCCGGGCCGCGATCGTGTCGCTATGTGTTGGGAAAGCCGCAGGGGGACGAAGTCGTCCTGGCCGGTGACGGAAACCCGGCCACCCGCATCCGCTATGCCTGGGCCGATGCGCCGGCGGTGAATCTATTCGACAAAGCGGGCCTGCCCGCGGGGACGTTCGAGCTCGATATCGCGAAATAAGTTTAGTCGGACTAAAAATGACGCCCTTACGCGCATATTCTGCGGAATTATTGGCAATTTGGCGGTTAATCCTGCGCCAGCAACACTCTTGACGGTATCGATCGCATTTTTTACACTGACTAAATAAGGCGCCGCAGATCCGGATGAGGTCCAGTCATGCCAGATCCTCGCAACATCACCGGCAAGCCGACCATGATGGACGTCGCGCGCCGGGCCGGCGTATCCGGCATGACGGTATCGCGCGTCATGAATGGCGGCGATCAGGTCTCGGAGGCGCGGCAGCTCGCGGTCCATCGGGCAGCCGAGGAATTGGGCTACAGTCTCAATCGCGCCGCGCGGGCACTCGCCCTGGCGAAAAGCGAGGGCGACGACAGCAACGAAGCGCGCGCCTCGGAAGTCTTCGGCCAGGATGCGATCGACAATTCGATGCGCCTGGCATCGATCGCGATGCGGCTCGGCGGCGCGCTGTTCAGGGCCTTCGCCGCCAGCGAGTTCATCTCCGGCAAGGACCTGAACCTCCAGCTCGAGCGCGAGGGGCTGGACAGCGCGCACGCGACCACGCTGCTGCTCCGTTCCGCCTTCATCATGCACAACAAGGAAGCCCTGTTCTTCCTCACCGCGAACGGTGCGCAATTCCGGCACAAGGCGACCGTCGCGATACTCGCGGGCGCGGGCATCATGGACATGTTCGGCATGCGTGAAACCTGGCCGGAAGCCGATCGACAGCTTCAGCGGGTGGAGAACGCGGCCTTGCCGAAGCGTCCGCGCGGAAGCACTCGGGACGCCCGCGACCCGCGCCAATCCCGCACCTCGGAACGGCGGCTTCCATAACCTCCGCACCCCCCTAAACCATGCGATCCCGGCGTCATTAGGCAGCCGATGGCGACCATGACCGCACCGATATTTCTTTCGTGAAAGCAAATAGATGACGATCAGGAAACTCGAAATCACCGCGGCGCTGGCCAGTGTTCTGTTCGCGGGATGCGCGCACGCCCAGCAGGAAATCACCATCGCCTCGCCAGATGGTCGCAATGGGATGCGAATCGATGTCTCGAACGGGCTCCATTATTCGGTGCAGCGCGACGGTCAGACGATCATCGCCAGCTCGCCCATCGGCCTGTTCAGCGACCATGGCGCCTTTGGCGGCGCACCGATCACGGTGGTGGACACGGAATCGCGCTCGGTCGACGACAAATATCGGCCCGTCGCCGGCAAGGCGAGCCAGATCGCCGATCGCTATGCGGAGACCGTGCTCCATCTCGCGCGCCGTTCGGACAATGCGCGGTTCGATCTCGTTGCGCGCGCATATGATGACGGCGTGGCGTTCCGGATCGTCGTCCCGACCCAGCCCGGCATCGCCACCCTCGACATCTTCTGGGAAGCGACCGGCTTCTATTTCCCCGCCGACTACAAGTGCTGGGGCGCCAATAGCGGCCGTTTCGAGAATTCGCACGAGGAAGAGTTCGATCCCATCCAGGCATCGGCGATGCGCAGCTTCCACCTCTACGACGCGCCGCTGCTGTGCCGGACGGGCAAGGGCGAGACGAGCTTCGCCATCGTCGAGGCGGACAAGCGCGACTATGCCGGCGCCTATTATGCAGGCCGCGGCGACGGCGGCCTCGGCGTCAACGTCGCGCTGACGCCCCGCATCGACAATGCCCGCGACCTGCCGGGGTTCAAGACCGCGGTGCGGGCGTCGCTGGCGGCCGGACCGCTGCTCACGCCCTGGCGCACGGTGATGCTGGGGGAGACGCCGGGCAGGCTGATCGAGTCGAGCCTGGTCGAGCTCCTCGCCGCGCCGTCGATGATCCAGGACACCAGCTGGATCAAGCCCGGCAAGGCCGCGTGGGATTGGTGGAACGGCTGGGCGATCGACGTGCCCAATGCCGGCGTGAACACGCCGACCTACCAAGCGTACATAAACTTCGCTCGCTCGATGGACCTCGATTACATCCTGATCGATGAAGGCTGGTACAAGGGCAGCTCCGAGCTGCCGATGCCGGCCGACGTCACGCAGCCGGTGGCCGGGCTCGATGTACCGGGCCTCGTCAAATATGCGGCAGAACGTAAGGTCGGTGTATGGGTCTGGCTGCACTGGAAGCAGCTCAGCCGTCAGCTCGATGCGGCGCTGGCGCTCTACGAAGCCTGGGGCATCAAGGGAATCAAGGTCGATTTCATGGACCGCAACGACCAGGAGATGGTCGCCTTCTACCATGAGCTTCTTTCCAAAGCCGCCGCCCATCACCTCATGGTGGACCTCCACGGCGCCTATCCTCCCGACGGACTGCTGCGCACCTATCCGAATTTCGTCACCCAGGAAGGGGTGCTCGGCGCGGAATACAACAAGTTCGGGGCACGAATCACCGCCACCCACAATGTGACCCTGCCGTTCACGCGAATGCTGCTCGGCCCGATGGACTATACGCCGGGCGGGTTCCACGCCCTGCCGCCGGCCGAGTTCGCAAAGCGCTATCGTTCGAAGCGCCCGTTCGTGCAGACGACGCGCGGCCAAGCGCTGGCGATGTACGTCGTCTATGATTCGCCGTTCGCGATGCTCGCCGACAGTCCGGACTCCTATATCGCCGCGGATGGCAAGCTCTCCGACGGCGCAAACTTTTTGCGGCAGGTCCCGACAACTTGGGACGAGACGCGCGTGCTCAAGGGCGACATCGGCCAATATATCGTGATGGCGCGCCGCAAGGGGCGCGACTGGTACATTGGCGCAATGACCAACGAACATTCCCGAACGTTGCAGGTACCGCTCGACTTCTTGCCCGCAGGCGCGGGCTATCGTGCCGAGCTGTATCAGGACGGGTCCGATCCAAATCGGCTTCGGCTTTCCGAAACCGAGACCGGCTCGCGCAAAACGCTCGGCCTCGATCTGGCAGCTTCCGGCGGAGCGGTCGTTCGACTCACCCCGCTCGACGCGTCAAAGCCCAAGTGACGGACCCCGGCGGGATTGCTATCAGTCAGAGTAAATATTAGCTCACGCGAAACCGATAGTTCCTGGATAGGTCATGATTGATCTCGTTTCAGCCAGTGTGTTAGGTTTCCCGAAAGCGCAAAAAGCGAAGCGAGCGCTCTTAAATTGTAGGGCAATTTAAGAGCGTTTCGACGACCATAATCGAAATGGAGAGGGCAGGATGAAGCAAACGACCCCATTTAAGAGGCGCCGGGCACTGCCGGGTTCCAGGCAACTGACGGGGATGGGAATTCTCGTCAGCCTCGCGCTCGCCACACCTGCCTTCGCGCAATCCGACAAGATGGCGCCGATCCCGATCCCCGCGCAGCCCACCGCGATCGAGCTCGGCACCGGAAAGCTCCCGAACGCTTCCGCCCCGGAGTCCTGGCACAGCCAATATGGCAGCAAGTTCGCGCGCAACGTCACCGTCGCAACGCTGACGCCTTTCCTGCCGGATCCGGCCAAGGCGACCGGGACCGCGGTGGTGGTGGCGCCGGGCGGCGGCTTCCGCACGCTCTCGATGGAGAATGAAGGCTGGGATGTCGCGCGCGCGCTCGCAGCCAGGGGCGTTGCGGCGTTCGTGCTGAAGTACCGGCTCAACCAGACCCCGGCCGACATGCCGAGCTTCGAACGCTCGATGCGCGAGATGTTCTCGGGAACGGCCCGGCCGCCGCGCGCGACACCGGCCGAAGCCTTGGCAAATCTCGCCCCCCAGATTGCCGATGCCCGGGCCGCTTTTGCATTGATCAGGCGGCGCGCGGCGGAATGGAAGATCGATCCGAACCGCATCGGCATGGTGGGCTTCTCCGCCGGCGCCATGCTGACGATGGCAACCACCCTGGCCGGGCAGGATGCGAAGCCTGCCTTTATCGGCGATATCTACGGCCCGCTCGCGGCGGTCGACGTCCCCGCGGATGCACCGCCCTTGTTCGTCGCGCTCGCGGCCGATGACCCTCTTTTCGGCAATGGCGGTTTCGGACTGATCGACAGCTGGCGCGCTGCCAAGCGACCGGCCGAACTCCATTTATACGAACAAGGCGGTCACGGCTTCGGCATGTATCCGAAAGAGACGACGAGCACCGGCTGGTTCGACGCCTTCGTCCGTTGGATGGGCATGCACGGCATGCTCAAACCTGCATCTTAGGCGTCAATGGACATCGTCCAGGCCGAAGCTTCCACGCATCGCGATCGCGGAAACTGTCTCAGAAATAGGGACCATAAAATCCGTTCCGATGCAGGTCGCGTAATCGCCGTCGCCGTCGCGCTAGAATAAGGGGCGACTATCAGCGCTCGGCAGCGCGACGTGCAGCAGCTTCGCGACGGTCGGCGCGATCGCGCGCTGGTCGATCTCGCCCAGCGCGCCGCTTCTGGGCACGCC